>CALKWH010000457.1 GCA_938004375.1 uncultured Pseudomonadota bacterium | reverse complement strand
CACCGAGATCTACACTCTTTCCCTACACGACGCTCTTCCGATCTGGCGGGGAAGGTGCTCCTGCCGGCGAAGTACCATTTGATCCAGGTGCAGACCTCCGAGTTGGGGCCCGGGCCGGGCGACGCCCCCGGCGCCGATGCGGTGTTCATGCCGCCGGGGCGGGTCTGGGTGCGCCTGAACCAAGGGGGGAAGTGCCCCCGAGGGCACCTGTGCGCGGGTGGGAAGTGGGGGCTGTCAGACCTCGCCGGGCGTCTGGTCGTCCCCATCGAGCACGAGTACCTCGAGCCGCAGGCAGGCCACCTGTTGCGCGTGGCCAGGGGCGGCACCTGCGAGACCTCGTACGGGCGCGTGCGGTCGTGCTCCCCGGAGACGAAGTGGGGGCTCATCCGGCTCGAACCCGTCAAATAGCCGCCGCCCGCAAGGGTGGCCGGGATCGCGAACGATCCCGAAGGGGGAACCCATGATGCGCGCCGCGCTCCAGATGCTCCTGCCGCTCTTTGTCCTGTGCCGGGCCACGCCTTCGCTGGCGGCCGGTGAGGCGAAGACGGTCCCCCGCGAGGTGGACGCCTGGCGGGTGCGCGTCGTCGAGAAGCCTCGCTTTGCATGGATCGAGCCCTTCCGGATGGGGCACGCAGCCCTGAACGAGGGCGGACGGTGTGCCGGACCCGGAAAGTGCGAGGGCGGAAAGTGGGGGTACTGGTCCGCCGCCGGACGCCTCGCGCTGGCTGCGCGTTATGATGCTCCGGGGATCGCCTTCGAGGAAGGCGTGGTGGTGAAACTCGAGGGCAGATCCGGCTTCGTGGCGTGGGACGGGCGGGTCGTGCTCCCGCACCGCTTCGGCGCCCTCGTGCGTTACGAGAACGGGTTCTTCGGCGGCGGGGACGGCCTCTCGGCCCCGGTCGAGGTGTTCGATCCCGCCGGACGCCCGCTGTTCCGCGTCCCCGGCGAGGTGGCCGCGCACCAGCCGGCGCTGTTCTGGGCCTCCCGGCACGGCCGCTGGGGCGCCTTCGACCTGACGGGACGACAGGTCGTGCCCTTCCGCTTCGCCGAGGTCTCCGACCCGGGCAACGGCCTGGTCGCCGTGCGGTCGGGGAACAACTGGGCGCTGGCGGACGGCGCGGGCAGGCTGGTCACGCCGCTGATGGACCGGGTCTACGACACGGCGCCCGACGACGTGCTGGCCTTCAACCAGGGGGGGCGGTGCGACGGCTTCCTGTACGGCTGCGAGGGCGGCCGCTGGGGCGCGGTGAACCGCGCCGGCAAGGTGGTGGTGCCCCCCGTGCACGACTGCGTGCGGGTGTACGACTTCCGGGAGGACGGCACGGAGCTCGTGGTCGTGGATCACCCGACCATGCCGGTGTCCACCTCGGACGATCGCTGCTCGGGCGGCACCTGGCGCCTGTTGCGCCGGGACGGCACCGCCTTCTCCCCCGAGGGGTTCTCGTTCGTGGAGGCGTTCTGGGGCAACGACTACGCGCGCTGTGCCCGGGGCGGCGCCTGCGACGAGGAGGAGAACTGCACCGGCGCGAAGTGGGGGCTGATGGACCGGGAGGGCCGGTTCGTGACCCCCCACGTGTACGACTGGCTGGACGAGTATGACTCGATCCCCATGGCCTTCGTGCGGGACGGGAAGTGGGGGTTCCTGGGAGAGAAGGGCGTCGAGGTGGTGCCCCCGCGATACGAGCAACTGCACGTGGACGACGACGTGGTGCGTTTTCGCGAGGGGGGGAAGTGGGGGCTCATGGACGTCGCCGGGAAAGTCCTGGTACCCCCGCGCCACGAGCTCATCCTGCCCTTCGTCGCCGGTCGCGCCCGGTTCCGCGAGGGGGGGAAGTGGGGCCTCCTGGACGCGCGGGGGACGGTGATCGCGCGGGCCGTGTATCCGGTGATCTGCGCGCACCGCAAGGGCACCTGGAGGTTCTCCAGGACCGCGGGTTGCGGCCTGAAGCAGGGGAAGGAGCTCCTGGAGCGGGAGCTGGTCCTGCCCGGCGGGCGGCTCGTGCGCGAGGGCACCGCCGACCCCGACTGTGCCTGCGACGGTGCGAAGTTGGGTTTGCTCGACGCGCGGGGCCGCGAGGTGCTGCCGGGGAAGTACGCCGCCGTGGTCGTGACCGAGGCTGCGCCGGTCGTCCGGGCGCCCGCGGCCTCGCCGCCCACCCCGGCGCCGGCGGACGCGGGGGACGTGCCGCCAGGGGCCGTCTGGGTGCTGGTGAACATGGGGGGCAAGTGCAACCGCGCAGGCCTCTGCCAGGGCGGCGCCTGGGGGCTGGCCGATCTCGCGGGCCGGCTCCTGGTCCGGCCGTCGAACGCCTTCCTGTCGCCCCAGGAGGGCGGTTGGCTGCGGGTCGCCGCGGGGGGTGCCTGCGACGTGATCGACGCCCGCGTCGAGGCCTGTTCGCCGGAGACCCGCTGGGGTCTCTCCCGCCTGGAGCCGGCGTCGAAGTGAGGCATTCGCGCCGGGCCCGGGAATCGAACCCAAGCTCGATGATTCCCCTTTATCAAGGTCCGAATTGACGGTAAAACCGTGGAATCTGCCGGGGAGACCCGGCGCCACCGCCACCTGGCAAGGAGCAGTCCCGTGACCGATCCCACCGACCTGACCCCGGAAGAGGAAAAGAAGACCGACGCCGGCAGCGAAGCACCGCCCGCGGACGCCGCGCCGGACCCGGCCACCGCCGCGAATGACGACACACCGGCCCGGGACGATGCCAAGGGGAGTCCGTTCCAGCAGGCCGTGCGTGAGATCGTGGAGCCGTTCAAGGGGCTCGCCCACACGAGCCGGTCCCTGTGGGGGTTGTACATCTCGTACGTCCTGGAGGGGATGGTCTACTTCGGCATCCTGACCATCTTCGGCAAGTACCTCTCCGAGAACGTGGGCTTGTCCGATCTGCACGCCGGTTGGGTCTACAGTTTCTTCACCGGCGGCATCACCCTGGCCATGCTCTTCCTCGGCGGCGTCGCCGACAAGGTCGGCGTCCGCAAGGCCCTCCTGTACGCCCTGGGACTGATGATCTTCGGTCGTCTGGCCTTCGCCGTCTCCGGGACCTTCTTCCCGGGGGGAGGCGGCTTCGGCTCCATGATGTTCCTGTTCATCGGCGTCGGGATGCTGCTGGTCGTGATCGGCTATGGCATGTATCAGCCGGCCGCCTACGCCGGCGTCAAGCAGCTCACCAACGAGAAGCACGCGCCCATGGCGTTCGCCATGATCTACGGGCTGATGAATCTCGGCGCCTTCTTTTCGGGCGTGCTCAGCCCCATCGTCCGTAACTCCTGGGGCATCTCCTCGGTCTATTGGGTGTATGCGGGGGCGACCATCCTCGCCTTCCTGTGCGTCCTGATGGTCATGTCCTCGCGGGCCGTCGCCCGGGACACCGTCACGGACATCTCGGCGAAGAAGCCGTCCCCTGACGGGGAGGGCGCGCAGAAGCCGGCCGAGGCGCCCCTGTTCACCCCCCTCTTCATCGGATCCGCCGTGGTCGTCGTCCTGGCCCTGGGGTTCACCATCTATCTCGTCTTCACCTCGGCACCCGGCCCCCTGGACCGCCCGCTGGGAGCCTACACGAAGCAGCTCGGAAAGGTCCCCGGGATGCTCGCGAAGCCGGATCCGAAGGACACGAAGTCCAAGCCAGTCACCGAGGCGGACTTCCTCAAGGTCGCCGACGGGATCCGCGCCCTGGAGGCCCAGATCGCCGTCCCCACCGAGGTGCCCGAGGGCGCCTCCGTGGACCCGAAGTCCTATCAACTGGTCCGTTTCATCGTGAAGGAGGAGGGCGCCTTCATCGGCGGCCTCTGGGGCGCGAGGTCCAACCTGTGGCTGAAGGTGCCTGTCAACACCGACGCCACCTCGCTTGTCCGCGAGCGGACGCGGGCGCTGGGCGTGGCCTTCATGTCGGCCGCCTACCGGTTGGTGGGCAAGTTCAACACCGGGGTGCTCACACGCATCGCCCTGCAGCAGAAGTTGCCCGACGAGAAGACCATCCCGATCCCCGACGACGTCCGGGCTCGGATCATGTCGCTCACCGCCGCCGGACACGCAGAGATGTTCCGCCAGCTCGCCCGGCTCACGATCGAGGTCGGGGCCGAGGCGACCCGCCAGCTCGGGGACGGGGGCGCCTCCCTCGAGCAGATCCTGGCCATGGAGGCCCGGGTGCTGGAGGAGGCCGCCAGGCTCGTGGAGGGCGGCTCCGCGGGCGCCGTCTCGGGCTTGCTGGTAGAGCGGTTCTATTCGACCGGCACCTTCCTGATCAAGCAGGTCGCTCCCCTGCTGATCGAGCGCACGAAAGAGGGTTCCCTGCCGCTCAACGAGAAGTTCCTGGGTCTTCACTTCGAAACCCAGGCCGGCTTCGCGGGCAAGATGATGGAGGCCGGAACCGCGGCCATCGACGTCCCGTGGATGACCTCGCTCCGGTTGTTCGGGCTCCGCTATGGCGGGCCGCTGGGCGCAGTGTTTCTCTTCACCGTCCTGCTCGTCATCCTGCTCCTGAAAAAGCGGCCGGACCACCCGTTCCACAACGGCCGTTTCGTCTTCTTCATCTTCATCCTGATCCCGGTGCAGACGCTCTTCGCCCACAACTGGCTGACGCTGCCGTATTACATCGATCGTGCCTTCGGCGGGACCTACGTGGGTCAGAACTTCGAGTTGTTCTCCAACTTCAATCCCATCCTGATCTTCTTCCTGACCCCCTTCGTGGCCGCGCTCACCATGAAGGTCAAAGTATACAACATGATGATGTGGGGCACCCTCGTGATGGCGGTGCCCACCTTCCTGCTCGCGCTGCCGCCCTCTCCGGCGATGCTGCTGCTGTACATCCTGCTGATGACCATCGGCGAGGCCATGTGGCAGCCCCGCTTCCTGCAATGGGTGGCCCAGATCGCGCCGGAAGGCAAGACCGGCGCCTACATGGGAATCGCCCAGTTCCCGTGGTTCCTCACCAAGGTGGTCACCGGCTTCTACAGCGGTTATTTCCTGTCCAAATACTGCCCGCTGGTGGGTCCCCAGAACACCGAGACGATGTGGATGATCTACGGCTTCATGGCGATGGTGTCCCCGATCGCCCTGATCGCCGCCGCCCGCTGGATGTCGAAGGGGATGCTCAAGGCCCGCGCCTGAACTGGGTCGTGCGCCTCCGCTCCGCCCCCCCCGTCGAAATCGAAATCGAGAAGCTTCCTTCATGAAAAAGTTCTTGCGATTACCCTGACCCGTCCGACCTGTCCGACCCAACTCTCCGGTTTTCGTTCTCCCGCGATTGCGCTATGCTCCTGACATGCCGCGCGCCCCCCTCCTTCGAGATCTCGACCGCCGCAGCCTCCGCATCGGCTGGACCTGGAGCGGGGCGGTCGCGCTGCTGTCCGCCCTGTTCTTCGGGCTCTATGCCGTACTGTTGGGCAACCTCGTGTTGCTAACCTGGGCGATGTTGGTTGTCTTCCTCTTCCTCGCCCACACTGCGCTCGCGTGCTTCGCCTTGCGGCGGCTGGTGCCCGAACGACGGGTTCCCGCGCGCCTCACCTGCTTCACCCCCTTCCTCTGCTCGGTGGGCCTGCGCAACGGCTGCCGGCTGCTCCCGCTTTACTCGATCAAGGTGCAGGACGTCGTCGACGGCGAGCCCGTGGACAAGCCCTGCTTCTTCTTCCGCCTTCCGCCGCGGGCCTCCCAGACCACGTTCTATCGTCATGCGTTCGTCCACCGGGGCCGGGCCTCGTTCGCGGGCATGCTCGTGACCTCCGCGTTCCCGCTGGGGCTTCTCCAGTTGCAGGTGTTCCTGCCCCTGCCTGAGGACGCCCTGGTATATCCGGAGAAGGTGCTTACCCCGGCTCGCCGCCACCTCATCGAGCAGTTCCTCGAGCGGGACTTCGCCGCACAGTTGCGTTTCTTCGTCCCCGGGGACCACCCGCGCTTCATCCACTGGCCGGCGTCCTTTCGCGCGGGCCGTACCATGGTCCGCACCGAGAGCCGCACGCTGCAGCGCCCGGTGTGGCTGCAGATCGACAACCGCCTGGTGCCCGACCCCCGGGGCGGTTTCACACGCTCGGAGGACCGCCTCGAGCGCACCGTCGCCCACGCCGCCGGGACCGCCGAGGTGCTGCTCGAGATGGGATGGGAGGTCGGCGTGATCAGCCGCGGCGAGCTGGTGTCCCCCGTGGCCGGCCTGCAGAATCTGGAACCACTCGTCCGTTTCCTGGCGCTGGTCTCCCATGTCGATGCACCGTTCCCCACGCCGCCTTACCACGATCTGGTCATCGACGTGGAAGCCTGGGCGAGGTAGGTCATGCCCTTCGGCCGTGTCCAGTTTGTGCTGTTCTGGGTGTTCCAGTCGCTGATCCTGCTGTGGCAGTGGCCCTGGTGGCCGGCGGCCTCCCTGGTGTACTTCGGCGCCGTGGCGCTCGTCGTGTGGCGGTCCCTGCCGGAGCAGCCCGCCTGGATCGGGCCGGCGGCGTCCGCGGCCATCCTGGCGCCGGCGTTCGTGCTCGTGCCGCCCACCGGGGAGCACCTGATCTTCGCGACGTTCCACATGGCTGGATGGATCTTCCTGTGGCGCCGGCAGAATGTCACGGACTACCTGCTCGTGTTCATCCTGGGCATCGCCCAGTCGTTCCTGTTGCAGGTCGTCCGCCCCGAAGCGATGGCCCGCGGACTGCTGCTGGCCCCGCTGTTCTTCCCGGTGTTCGTCGCCGCCGTGTTCTTCCTGGTGCTGCGGCACGATATGGAGACCCACTATATCGTCAAGCACCGTCTGGGACGCCAGAGCCGCCGCGTCGAGGTGGGCCGCCTGCTGCAGAGCCGCCGCGTGCTCGACGCCCCGATGCTGGGGCTGATCCTGGGCGCGGGTCTCGGCGTCACCGCCCTGGCCCAGGCGGCTGGCTGGGCGGCGGCCCCGGCCCTGGGTCCGCCTCGCCGGGGCCGGGGCGGGAGCGAGGACTTTCCCCAGGCGCTGGACGTGGGGCGCCTGGGCCGTCCAGTACTCACCGGTCGTGCCCAACTCACCGTCCGGGGTCCCGCGGCGGTCCTGCGCGAGGCGGTGTACTGGCGCGGCCAGGTGTACGACCGGCTGCAGGGGGGAGTCTGGCTCCGCGCGCCGGTGATCTGGAACGGAGAGCCGTCCGGGGAAGGATCCTGCGTCTGGCTGCAGGTCTTCCATGAGAACGCAGCCCTCTCGGACGGATATGCCCCGCTCTTTCCCAAGGACGTCCGGCCCGCGGGCGCGGCTCGGATCACCCTCGATGACCGGGTTCGGCCGGTCGCGCCGGTGCGAACAGCGACGAGCCCCGGTTACGAGGTCTGCATAGGCGCCAGCCCGGTGGTGCCCGGGGCGCGGCCCGGCCTGGCCCGGATCGCCCTCGATGGCCCGGTCGGACTCTGGGCTTCCAGGGTGGTCTCCCCCACCGCCGGCTTCGACGCCAACGTGGCGGCGATCCTGCGATTCCTCGAGGGCTACCGCTACGAGGAAGCCTATCCGCGCCCGCCCCCCGGACGGGATCCCCTCCTGCACTTCCTGGCGTTCCGGCGCGCCGGCCCCTGTGGCCTCTTCGCGTCGGCCGCCGCTGCGTTCCTCACTTTCGCCGGGATCCCGGCCCGCCTGATCACCGGGTTCTCCCACGGTCGGTTGACCGGGGAAGAGCGGCGCTTCACCGACGCCGACGCCCATTCGTGGGTCGAGGCCTGGCACCCCGAGCGAGGCTGGGTCACGCTCGATCCCACCCGGGTCGCCCGGCTGCGGCACCGGACCGGGCAAGCGGCCGATCCCGCCCGCCTCGCCCTGGGCTGGATTTCCCTGGGATCCCTGCCCGCGTTCGCCCTGCTGTTCTGGGCGCTGGTACGCCTGGCCCGTCGCCGGGCCGCCCGCGCGGTGCCGATCGCTCCGGCGCCGACCCCTGCGCGCAAGATCTCGCAGACCACGTTCGAGGCCCAGCTCCTGTTCCAGGAACTGGTGTCGGGACCCGGCTTCAAAGACTCGCCACGGCAGCCCGGCGAGGCGGCGATGGCCTACGCCCGCCGACTCGAAGCGGCCGACCACCCGCAGGCCGGCCAGGTGCGGGAGGCGGCCACCCTGGCGGGCAGAATTTTGTTCGCGAGGATGGAGGCGGAGGAAAGAATGGAATGTCTTCTCCTGCTGCGGCAATTTCGTCCTGTCGGAGGTCAGCAGAAATGATGACAACCGATTTTAATTCTGGTATTGTGCGCGACCAAGGAGGTCGGCCATGCCGGGTATCGTGAAATCTTTGGTTCTGGTTCTCATCCTGTCCACCGGATGCACGCCCAAAAAGACGAACACCGCGACCACGCCCGGCGGAACCCCCGAAGGCAACCTCCAGTGGTCCAAGCTCGGCGAGATCCTCGACCACTACGACGAGGTCTACAAGATCACCTCCGAGTTCCACCTCGACGTCTTCGTCGACGGGGCCGTCGTGGAGTCCAGCGCCGGGAAGCATGAGTATGTCCGCGGCGAGGAGAAATGGTTCTACATGAAGGGGGGCGAGCTCGAGAAGACGGTCGAATGCTTCGTCGACAAGGCCGTCGTCCGGATCCCCCTGGCCAAGCAGCCGAAGAAGAAGGGCAAGAAGCCCGCGGCGGAAGGCCCCGACGCCGACATCGTTTCGGTGTACGAATCCAAGTACCCCTGCGCCGTGCAGGCGCTGGTGCGCTACAGTTCCACGCTCCAGGGCAACAAACTGACCCACGACGGGAAGACCTACGTGGTCAACTCGTTCGACGCCGATGCCAGGACCGTGGGCAAGATCTCGATGCACAAGGACAACCGGATCCTCGTCTACTCGTTCACCAACGTCAAGTTCGAGGACGCGGCCCCCGAGGAGCCCGCCGGGCCGGCGCCCGCCGAGGAGCCCGCCGACCCGACGCCCGCCGGGCCGGCGCCCGCGGACGGTGGCCCCAAACCCGTGAAGTGATCCGGACACCATAACGAAGGACGCGCCACACCCACATGAACTCCGAAGCCGGGTCGCAAGTCAAAACCCAATCCAAACTGACCGTCCTGCTCGTCTGCGGCAAGGAGCGTGAGCTCCTAGCCCAGGTCGAGGCCCAGTTCGCCAAACTGAAGGTGGCGGTCGAGCTCATCCACTCCGACTGGGACGGCTGCGAGCAGGGGGCCTGCCGACATCACCTCGCCGTCCTGGTGGTCGCAGCCTCCGAGCTCCCGCTGGTGGACAAGTTCCTCGAGATCCCCGTGCCCACGCGACGCAAGGTCATCGTGCTGCTGCCCGTCGAAGCCAAGCTCGCAGACATGGTCCACCTGCTGATGCACCCGGACGTGGATCAGGTCATCCGGCGCCAGTTCGACTGGCTCCACGATCTCGGCGTCGTGCTGGGGGTGCTGCTGACCGGCGACATCTTCGGCATGGAGAAGTATCTCCCCAACGGCGAGGAGGTCTCCTACATCCGCTTCCATGACTACAAGGGTCGTCAGGACGTGCTCGACAAGGTGCGCGAGGTCGCCCAGAGCGCCGGGCTGCGCCGCATGCGCCGCGACCACGCCGTGCAAGCCGCAGAGGAGCTCGTGATGAACGCGCTCTACAACGCGCCGCGCCACGAGGACGGCTCCATGATGTTCGGCAGCATCGATCCCCACAAGCGCGTGGCCATGGAGAGCCCCAAGCCTGTGTCCCTGCGCTACGCCATCATTCCGGACGGTCTGTTCATGTCGGTGCGCGATCGCTTTGGCGCGCTCAACAAGCAGACCGTGCTGCAGTACATCCACAAGTGTCTCACGTCGGATCAGCAGATCGATCGCAAGACCATCGGCGCGGGTCTGGGCATCTTCCTCACCGCCCGCCGCGTGCAGTCCTACATCATCAACATGGCACCCGAGGTGGCCACCGAGGTCATCATTTGCCTGCGCCAGGAGAAGGAGCTGGAGGCCCCCGCCACCATGCTCTTCTTCGAGTATCCGAAAGGCGGTTGACGCCATGATGGGCAAACCGCCGCCGGCCCCCGAGATCACCACCCTGCTGGGCGAGGGCGCCCGGTTCGAGGGGACCCTCACCTTCGAGGGTGTGGTGCGCATCGACGGCCACTTCAAGGGCAAGCTCGAGGCAAAATCCGCCACCCTCATCGTCGGGGAGAGCGGACGCGTCGAGGCCGACGGGGCGCTGGGCCAGTTCGTCGTGGCCGGTGCCTACGCGGGGGCCGTCCACGTCGCCGGGCTCACGCGCATCCTCGCCCGCGCCACCTTCGACGGGCAACTGGAGACCGGTGCTCTGGTCACCGAGGAGGGCGCCCGCGTCAACGCGCAGGTCACGATGCCCCGCCCCGAGGCCAAGCAACCCCTGAAAAAATGATGTTCAAGGCATAAGCGCCAGCTTCGCGAGGGCGAGGAAGTCCTCGCGCAGGGCATCCTCCACGGGTTCGGGGGTTCCGAGTTCGATCGCGGCCAGGAACTTGAACACGTGCGGACCGTGCCGCCCGGTCACCACGAGGGCGAGGAACGGGGTGCCCAGCCCCGGATGGATGATGCGACCCATGAACAGGCGCGCGGCGGGATCGCAGGGGAGGGCCAGCCGGTCCTCGGCCAGCGGGTGGCCCTCGGAGAGGGGGGCCTGCGAGGAGCCCAGGAAACGCGTGGCGTCGTCTTCGGTGGGGAACGTGTAGCGGGTGTCCACCGCCCACCAGGTGCGGCCGCGGTGGGGAATCTGCCAGGCCGACATGGCGGCGTCCAGCCCGCGGTGCCGGCGGAAGGCGTCGAAGAGCGGGAAGTACCGGTTCATCGTCACTTTGCCCAGAGCGCCGCTCCCGGAGGGCAGCCGGGACGCGTCGAGGGCCCAGGGCTTCGGAGGTGCCGGCGGGCGGGCGAGCACGACCGGCCCAATCGCGCCGTCGCCGCCCTGCCGGCGCGGACATCCCGCTGCGAAGAGCCAGAGCAGCAGGAGCAGGGCGGTCCGGAGCATGGTGCGGTACCTCAATGGGAGGCCTCGTCGTCGGGGGACGGTGGGGTGGTCTGGCCCGTGTGGATGGCCCAGCGGCCGATCAGGGCGATGAACAGGGCACAGAGGGCGTAGCCGATCGCCCAGGGGACGCCGGTGGCCCAGCCGATGTCGTAGCTCCCGCCCGAGGGCGTGAGGCGGCCGGCGTGGATGAAGCCGAAGAACGCCGCCACGCCTCCCACGGCGGCCCACAGCGCGGCCGGCATGAAGCGGCGCTCGATGAGGTTCACCGTCATCGCCGACCACACCAGGCAGGTGAGCATGAAGCCCTGGGAGATGGCCGCGAGTCCCCCCACGTGGAGGCCTGCCGCCTGGAAGGCCGCGCGACCGTCCAGGAACTTCTGGCCGAGCCCCGGGTCCCCTGCGGCGATGCCGGCGGCCGTGGCGGCGGAGGTGAGCACGAGCACGCCGAAGGCGGCGACGGCGGGGAACAGCCCGATGGCGACGGCAGGGGCGTGGACGCGGGGCACGGCCGAGAAGGCCTGGGCGGTGATGATGATGCCGATCCAGAGCACGATGGCCATGCCGGCCTCGATGGGGATGATCGAGGCCATGAGGGAGGACAGTCCCGTGAGGGCCACGACGGTGAAGAACACGCCGTTGAGGACCGAGTAGCCGGAGCGGGCGCCCAGGGCCTTCCAGCCGGGATGCCCGATGTAGATGGTGGTCGGGTAGCAAGAGCCGAACAGGGAGGCGACCAGGCTGCCCGCGCCGTTGACCGCGAGGGAGGGCAGGGTGGGGTAGGGGTCGCCGGCGGCCTCGGCGCTCTCGATGTTCTGCAGGGATCCCAGGACGTTGAACAGGCCCATGGGCAGCATCACCGGCACGAAGAAGTCCCGGGTCAAGGGGTGGGTGAGGCCCGCCCAGAGGTCGCCGAACACGGGGACCGGGAGATGGAGCCCGACGGCGTCGGTGGCGGCGCCGACAGCCGACGTGGTGACCGGGGACGAGGGCTCTCCGGCCGCGAACAGCAGCCAGGCGGCCGCGGAACCCAGGCCGACGGCGAGGGCGCCGCCCGGGATCCGGAACGGCAGCTTCACGCGGCCGAAGTAGGTGATGAAGATGATCGCCAGCGGCAGGAAGGCCACGAGCGGGCGTTCGAAGGTCTTGATCGCGAAGTCCATGGAGATGAAGGCGATGGCGATGCCCGAGAGGGTGGACAAGAGCGCGGCCCGCGGCGTCGCGCGGCGGATCCGCTCGGCGACGAAGGACCCGGAGAACTCGATCACGCCGGAGACGAAGCAGGCGGCCAGGCCGATGCGCCAGGCCAGCATCGAGGCGTCGTGGGGGGTGTAGCCCCGCCCCTCGGCGGTGAGCTTCACGGGCAGCATCACCAGAAAGACGTAGGCGAACATGGAGACGGTGTTGATGCCGTAAGGCAGGGCGGTGACGTCCCGCCGACCGGTGGCGGCGGAAAGCCGCTGGGCCTGCCAGGCGTAGAAGAGGTTGCCCACCAGCAGCGAGAGGGCGGCGCCGGGCAGCATGCGGCCCACGATGAGCTCCTGCGGGAAGCCGAGGACGGCCATCCCCAGACCCAGGATCAGCAGGTACTGGATGAGGTTGTCCAGGGCCAGGCCGAAGAAGCCGTCCAGATCTCCCGGGGTCCACAGCGGTTGGGCGCCGGGGGGCAGCAGGGTGTTCTTCCAGTTCATGGGACTCTCCCGGGGGTTCAGGGTTTCAGATCCGGCTTCGCGTTGCGGGACTCGGGCGTTCCGGCCGGGGCGCCCGGCGGGCTCGGGGCCGCGACGGGGACGGGGATCTCGGCCGGCTGGGTGCCGGGCTCCCAAGTCCTGGTCCTGGGCGCCGGGGTGGAGGCGGGCGGGGAGGTCTGGACCTTCTCGCCGGGCAGCTCCCGGGGGCTCGGGACCGGCACGTAGGTGTACGTCGGGGTCGCCTGGGGCCCGCGGGCCGGGAGGGCCGAGGGATCGTCGACGGGGAGCTCGGTGCCGCGGGGGCCGCGCAGATCCTCGCCGGGGCGCACGTCCATGCCCGAGTGCTCCACATCGGGGGCGGGCGCGACCGGCTCGGCCACTGGGGCCATCGGGATGGGCGGACGCTCGTCGAACTCGCCCGAGGATTTGCGCCCGCAGGCGGCCAGGGAAGCGAGGGCGAGGGGCAGGATCAGGAGCCGCATGGGGGCCTCACTTCAGGATGACCGTGGCCTGGGGCTGCACGTTCTCGAGGGTGTTGTCCGCCGAGATGACCACGGCCGTGGAGGTGCCCTCCTCGACCGCGGTGACGACGAACTGCGCCAGGTACTTGTAGGCGCCGGCGCCGGCGACGCGCACGACGTAGCCCACCAGGCCGGGCTTGACCTGCTCGCGGCTCCCGGCGTTGAAGGTGAAGCTCCGGCCGTTGACCTCGTTGATCTGGAGCTTGTTCTCCGCGGAGAGCTCGTCGAACTTGCCCACGAAGTCGTTCTGGATCTGCCGGGCGAGCTTGTCCACGTCGCCCTTCTCGAGGGTGACGATGCCAGATCGGAAGAGCGTCGTGTAGGGAAAGAGTGTAGAACTCGGTGGTCG
>CALKWH010000456.1 GCA_938004375.1 uncultured Pseudomonadota bacterium | reverse complement strand
CCACCGAGATCTACACTCTTTCCCTACACGACGCTCTTCCGATCTATTAACGCATCTCCGAAAGGTTGATCTTCTGCGGCTGCTGCGCCTCGTGCTCGTGGGTGGGGCCCGTGAAGATCTTCAGTTTCTTGATCAGCTGGCGGCCCAGCGTGTTCTTGGGGAGCATGCCCGCGACGGCCTTGTGGATCAGCCAGTCGGGGTGACGCTGCAGGGCTTCCTCGGCCGTCAGGTTCTTGATGCCGCCGAAGAACCCGGTGTGCCAGTAGTAGCGCTTGTTCTGCATCTTCTTGCCGGTCAACTTCACCTTGTCGGCGTTGATGACGACCACGAAGTCGCCCGTGTCCACGTGGGGCGTGAACTGGGGCTTGTTCTTGCCGCGGAGGATCGTCGCGATCCTGCTGGCCGCGCGGCCGAGGATCTCGTTTTCGAGATCCACGAGAAACCACTTGCGTTCCACTTCACCGGTCTTTGCGCTGTAAGTCTTTTCCATGGTACCTTCTCACAATTCCTGAAAAATCTCGGGTCCCGAAGCATCTCCGGACGCGCACCGGATCTGCAGCGGTCCGGTGTTTCAGAGTCGGGATAATTAGAAGAAAAGCCGGTGCTTGTCAAGGGATGAATGCACGGATCTCCGGACCCGGTGAAATTTTTCCGCGCTCCAAGGGTTTTTCCAGGCTCGCCGGGGGGCGATCTTCTGCCGGCGGCGCGTCGCCTGGCGGGTTGCAGATCTCCCCCGGGAAGGGTCGACTCCGTGACCGAAGCGCCGGGAAGCGCGGGATTTGACAGATTTCCGGAAAGAAGTTAATGTAGGTGTAAGTGAGGCGTCGCCTCACAGGAGGCAACAATGGTACCCGTGTTTGGCAACATCTTGATCATGGCCGTCACCCTGGGTCTCGTCTACGCCACCATCAATCTCAAAAGGGCGAATTGACCACGGCCAGGCATTGACGATCCTGCCGCCTGCCGTTACAACTGCGGTGGCGGTGACCGTAAGATGCTCCAGCGAAAGAACGACACCTTCCTTGCAGAATGCCGGACCTTTTGCTTCGCCGGTTCCTGCGAACAGTGCGTGCACCATGACGCCGACCGCAGGGCCTGTTCGTTTTTCTGGCCCGACGGGGATCACCGCGACGCCCGGGTCTCGGATCCGGCGGTGGAAGAGATCTCCTTTTGCAAGGACTTCGAACTGAACTGACCCTGCCGATCGGAGGCCTGAACCATGCTTGAACTGCGGATCGCGGGACTGGACCTGGGGGGCACCAACGTGCGCTGCGGCCTGGTGCGCCTCTCCGGAGCGTCCGTCCAGGCGCCCGAGGCCGCCCGGACCCGGGTCCTGGGGACGCGCGCGCCCAAGGCCGTGCTGGAGGTGGTCGTCGAGGAGATCCGCCGGCTCGGGGAGCCGGTGGACGGGGTCGGGATCGCGGTCGCGGGCATGGTCGACGCCGACCACCGCCGCGTGCTGCGCGCACCCAACCTGGACTGGACCGACCTGCCCCTGGCCGAGCTCCTCGAGGCGCGGCTGGGCGTCCCCGTGGCCGTGCTCAACGACGTCAACGCGATCACCTGGGGCGAGTATCTCGGACTGGGTGCGACGGAGCCCACCCACCTGGCCGCCGTGTTCTTCGGCACGGGCGTGGGGGGCGGCCTGGTCCTCGACGGACGCCTGGTCGAGGGCGCCCGCGGGCTGGCGATGGAGCTCGGTCACGTGCCCGTGGAGGACGGCCCCGACGCACCTCCGTGCGGCTGCGGTCGGCGGGGCTGCCTGGAGGCGTTCGTGGGCGGGTTGAACTTCACCTCGTGGGTGCGCTCCACCGGGCTGCCGGGGCCCGTCCCCGCGCATCTGGGCGAGCTCGACGCGCGGGCCGCCGCGGGGGAGATTGCCGCCCTGGAGCTGGTCGGGAGCCTCGCCGGGCACACGGCCCGCGTGCTCGCCTCCGCGATCACCCTGCTGGATCCCGGCCGGCTCATGGTCGGCGGTACGGTGTGGACCGGCAGCCCCGTCTTCGCCGCCCGGGTGCGCGGGCTCGTCGAGGCCCGCTGTCCCGGGGCGGTGACCTGGCTGTCCCCGCGCTACACCATCGAGGCCGGCATCCTGGGGGCCGCCGACCAGGTCAGGCTCCGGATCGCGGGCGTCCCCCGGGAGGCGGACACGTGACGCTCCGGGACGCAGGCAACCTGTTCTGGGCCGGCTTTCCCGGTCGCGTGCTTCCTGGGACGCTGGCCGCCCGCCTCGAGCGCGGCGAGCTCGGCGGCGTGATCCTGTTCGCGCGGAACTTCGGCTCCGGTGAGGAGCTGGCCGCGCTGACCGCCGAGCTGGCCGCGCGCTGGCGCGGTCCCGGTCGCCTGCTGCTGGGCGTGGATCAGGAGGGCGGGCGGGTGGCCCGGCTGCGCGACGTCCGCTGGCCGTCCGCCGGCGCGCTGGGCGGGCGCGACGACACCGCGTTGACGCGCGCTTTCGCCGACGCCATGGCCCGTGAGCTCCTCCACTACGGCTTCAACACCGACTTCGCGCCGGTCCTCGACGTGTTCACCAACCCGCAGAACACGGTGATCGGCGATCGCGCCTACGGCACCGAGCCCGGGCGCGTCATCCGTCACGCGGAGGCCGTGCTCGCAGCCTTCGCCGCCCGCGGTCTTCTGTCCTGCGGCAAGCACTTCCCCGGCCACGGCGACACGCTCCAGGACTCCCACGAGCGGATGGCCGAGTGCCGGCTCCCCGCCGACGCGCTCGCCGCCGTCCACGAGCGCCCGTTCGCCGCCCTCGCCTCCCGCCTGGATCTGCTCATGACCGCCCACGTGCTGGCGCCCGCGCTCGATCCGGCGCTGCCGGCCACCCTCTCGCCGGCCTGGATCGGGCGCGCCAGGGCGCTGCCTTTTTCGGGCGTGCTCGTGAGCGACGATCTCGAGATGGGCGCGATGAAGGCCTATGCCGAGGGGCTCGGCGTCGCCGTCCTGCGCGCCGGGCTGGACATGGGGATGATCTGCGCCTCCACCGAGCTGCTCGAGGAGAGCGTGGCCCGGGTGAACGCGGCCGGCCGGGAGGAGCCCGCCTTCCTGGCCGCGCTCGGGGAGAAGGCCGCCCGGGTGGATCGGCTGCGCCTGAGGGCCGCCGCCCCCAACCCCCTCCCCGATCCGGCGGCGTGGCGGGGGGAGACCGACCGGCTGCTCGCGCGGCTCGCCGGACAGGATTGAACGCATGGAAAACACCACCATCGGGAACCAGTACCAGATCGTCCGCAAGCTCGCCACCGGCGGCATGGGCGAGCTCTACGTCGCCAACCAGTTCGGCGAGTTCAACTACCAGCGCCAGGTCGTGATCAAGCGTCTGCACCCCGAGCTCGCCTCGGATCGCCTGCACCGCGGCCTGTTCATCCAGGAGGCGGTGCTCTCGGGCTGCTTCCATCATCCGAACCTCGTGCACGTCCACGGCATCACCGAGGACGAGCACGGGCTCTACATGGTCATGGAGTACATCGCGGGCATGGACCTCATGGGGCTCGTGCGCGCGGCCATCGCCCGCCGCAGCTTCCTGCCGCTGGAGCACGCGCTGTTCATCATCGCCCAGATCGGGGAGGGGCTCGCTGCGGTGCATTCCCTCGCCGATTCCCGGGGTCGCCCGCTGCACCTGGTGCACCGGGACGTCACGCCGTCGAACGTCCTGATCACCCAGGACGGCATCGCCAAGCTCGTGGACTTCGGCGTGGCCCGTGTCCAGGGAGGCGGCCCCGCCGCCGCGGATCCGGCGGTGGACGAGGCCGACATCATCGCTGGCAAGGTCAACTACATGGCCCCCGAGATGCTTTCGGGGGGACAGATCGACCACCGGGTGGATCTGTTCGGCCTGGGGGTCATCCTGTACGAGCTGGTGCTGGGCCGACGCCTGTTCCGCGGCACCCCCGCCGAGGCCCGCGCGGCCATCCTCGAGCGGCCCATCCCGCTGCCGTCGGTGGTCAAGCCCGGGATTGATCCCGACCTGGAGAAGATCCTGCTCAAGGCGGTCGACAAGAACCCTGAGTACCGGTATCAGAGCGCGGCCGAGCTCGTGTCCGATCTCGAGAAGTACGCCGTGGAGCGGAAGATCCGCTTCTCCCGCCTGCGCCTGGCGAAGTACCTGCAGCGGTTCAATCCGGGGCAGGTCCAGGCCGGGGACGAGCCCGCCGTCGACGGCGGCCCGGACGAGCCGGTCGCCGGCCTGGACGGTGTCGAGCTGGACTTCGACCAGGGTTTCGGCGATGGCTGGGGGCGCTCCGGCGCCGAGGGCATCCAGGTCGCCGAGAACTCGCTGCCGGACCTCGACGACGAGGAGTGGCTCGAGCTCATGGGCAGCCCGGAGAAGCTCGCCGAGCGCAAGCGCTCCCGGCCCGTGTTCGTCGTGCGGGAGGGAGTGACGGGCAGTGCGGCGACCGGCCCCGCAGCGGCGTTCGAGCCAGAGCCGATCCCCGCCGCGGCCTGGGCCGGCGAAAAGGAGGATCGGCCGCCTGCCGCCGCGCCACCGCGCGCCGCCTCGAATTGGGGGGCCGCCGCGTGGATTGCCCTGGCGCTCGCCGTCGGCGTCGCCGGCTTCGCCCTCGCCAGGCTCCTGTGACCGGCCCCCAAGGGACGCCCGTAAAAGGGCGTCCCGTTTGAGGTGACAACGTCACCGGAAGGATCCGGCGATGTGAGCGGATCTCGATTTCGATTTCGATTTCGATTTCGAACTGGAATGCCTCAGTACCGCTGTCCGCCGAACAATTGGGAGACGTCGAAGCCCTTGACCCACCACACGGGGGTGGCGAGCTTCTGCGGGGTCACGGGACCGCCCTCGTAGCGGGGGGTGAACTGCAGCTGGACGGTGGCGAAGTCCACCAGGTTCTTCAGCATGCGGAGGCGACCCGAGATGGCGTCGATCTCGCCGTTGATGCGGGTGAGCTCGCGCTCGATGGCCAGGCGGTCCTCCACGCTCTTGGCCAGCTCGAGGAGCGCCAGGAGCCGAGTCCGCATGACCTGGAGGTTGCCCAGGCGCAGGGTGAGGTCGGCGAACTGCTCGGTCACGTCCTCGGAGGCGATGGTGCGGTGGACCACCACGCCCAGCTTCTCGACCTCGCGGACGAAGTCGAAGAAGAGGGCGGACGGGATCCGCAGCTCGACGTACAGGTTGTTGCGCTGGGCGAGGAAGCCGCCCATCTTCTGCATGACCGTCAGCGCCTCCTCCAGGCTCTTCTCGGGCTCAAGCACGTTGATCACCAGCCGGGCGGCATAGATGATCATGCGGGCGAGCGACGGCTTCACCGAGGGATCGGGCTTGGGCGCCGGCGTGTCGGGCGGGGCCGGATCCTTCGGGGGCTGGTCGGTCGGCTTGTCGGCGCTGCCCGGTGTCGGTTGACTCGGGCTCATGTGCTCGGCCTCCAAGGGCTCCTCGTCGAACTCCATCTTCTTCTCGGAGGAGCTCGAGCCGGTGGCGACCGTGGTGGGCGCGGGCCGGTAGGAGTCGTCCGATGCGGTGCTCTCGGCGGCCATGCGCCCGTAGTACTGGTTCCGCTCGTATTCCCGGGCGGGGGAGGAGGGCGCCATCTCGGATTTGCGGGCGGCACAGCCCAGGGTGAGCCACAACAGGGTCAGGACCCAGAGTGCGCGTTTCATGGGGGCCTCCTATTTGATCTCGTCCTTGTAGATCGTCGTGACCAGGTCCAAAAAAGCCTTGCGGTGCTTTTCGTACGCGGCCTTCTCGGCTCCCAGCTCCACCACGTACACGTCGTCCTCGCTGGTGAGCACGGCGAGGGTGTAGTGGAACACCGAGTTGTTGTAAGGGGCCGTCAGATCAAAGATCACACCGGCCTTCTCGTGGAATGGCTCCTCCTTGACGAGGGTATAGCCCTTGAACTCGGTGAGCTCACGCTTGAAGAGCTCGGCCCAGAACTGCGTGCTGCCGTTCTTCTTGTTCTCGCGCCAGGTGACGCGTATGGCCGAGGCATCCGAGGCGACCAGGCGCAGCACGGTGTCGGACTTGCGCAGCTCGATGAAGCCTTCGGGGGGGTCGAAGTTGACGTGCCCGCAGGCCGCAAAACCCAGGAGGAAGAGGGAAATGATGATGTGTTTCATGGCTCAGTAGTTCCTGAAGAGGGTGACGACGTCGAAACGCTTGATCCAGTAAATGGGAGTGTCCACCTTGACCGGGTTCGGGGTGACCGAGTCCTGGCCGTGGCGGACGAAGAACGAGACCTGCACCGTCGCGAAGTCCACGAGGTTCTGGAACAGGCGCAGGCGGCCCTTGATCTGCTCGATTTCACCGGAAACGCGGTTGAGCTCGCGCTCGACGGCCAGCGTCTCCTCGACGTTGCGGGCCTTCTCGAGGATGGCCTGCAGCCGCGTGCGGGTGACGAGCAGGTTGTTCAGGCGGATGGTGAGGTCGACGAACTGGGAGGTGATGTCCTGGGAGTTGATGACCCGGGAGGCCATGTGGCCGTAGGCCTCGAGCTCCTTGATGAAGCCGAAGAACTGGTCCGCGGGCACCCGGAGCACCACTTCGTTGTTGGTGCGGGACTTCATGTAGCCGCCCAGTTTCTCGACGAGCTCGATGGCCTTCTGGGCGCTCTTCTCGGGTTCGAAGACGCCCACCGAGAGGTTGGCCGCGTATACGATCAGCCGACGGGCCAGGGGCGGCGCGTCGGTCTGCGCCTCGGCCGGTTTGGGTCCGACGGCCGCCGGGGCGGTGGCGGGGGTGGCGGGCTTGCCGGGGGCCTTCTGGGCCATTAGGCGGGCGTCCTCGTGGAGTTCGCATCGCGAACTCCCTGTGATATTTGCATCGCAAATTTCACCCTCGTCGATGGGGACGGAGGAGACGGTGCCCGTGGCGGCGTCCCGGGCGTTGGCGGCCACCTGTGCGGTCATCGGGCGCGGGAGGGAGCCAGCGCCGGCGTGCGAGCAGGCGAAGAAGCCTGCAGCGACGAGCCAAATTCCTATGTATTTTTTCATTCGAACCCTCCTTGGGGGCATGCAGCGTGTAAAATACCCGATTCGGCTTTTCTTGCAAACGATTTGTGCTAGCATCGCCGCCGAAGCGACCCCGCGGGTCGAACGACGGCCAGCCGACCCCGAACGCGGCGGGGGTCGTCCACGAACGGCCGCCGCGGCCGGAATACGGAATCGGGTGATGGAACTTTCCCGAAAAACCCTCCTCGTCATCAACACGGACAGCCCGGAGCACCGGGTTGGCCTGGTGGAGAACGGCGATCTCACCGAGTTGTTCCTCGAGCGTCGCCACGGCTCGAGCAACGTGGGCAACATCTACAAGGGCCGGGTGGTGCGTGTGCTGCCGGGCATGCAGGCCGCCTTCGTGGACATCGGCATGGACCGGGCCGCCTTCCTCTATGTCACCGACGTGGTCGGCGGCCGCCTGCCGGCCACCCTGAAACTGTTCTTCCTCGAGGAGGAGGGCAGCCCGGAGGAGGGCGGCGAGTCGGAGGAGGACCTGAAGCTCGACCTGGAGCACGAGGCCAACATGCCGTTGGCGCTGCCCCGCATCGAGGAGCTGCTCTCGCCGGGGCAGGACATCCTCGTGCAGGTGGCCAAGGATCCCATCGGATCCAAGGGCTCCCGCGTGACCGGCTATATCACCGTGCCCGGTCGGCACCTGGTCTACATGCCCTACGTCCACCACGTCGGCATCAGCCGCAAGATCAAGGACGAGGCCGAGCGGGCCCGACTGCGCGACCTGATGGAGGATCTGCACCGCGACGGCGAGGGCGGGTTCATCGTGCGCACGGCCGCCGAGGGTCAGAGCCGGGAGAACCTGGCCGCCGACGTGGAGTACCTGCAGCGGCTGTGGCGCAAGACCCTGGAGCGCTACCAGCAGGCGCCCGCGCCTGCGCTGACCTACCGCGAGTTGGACCTGGTGCTGCGCTGCGTGCGCGACCTGTTCACCGCCGAGATGGACGCGTGCTGGGTGGACTCCGAGGAGCACGCCGCCCGCATCCAGCAGTTCATGCAGTCATTCATGCCCCAGGCCCAGGACCGCATCCAGGTGTACACGGGACCCATGCCGGTGTTCGACCACTTCGACATCGAGACCCAGATCCGTCAGGCGTTGGCGCAGAAGGTCTGGCTCCGCTCCGGCGGCTATCTGGTGTTCCAGCGGACCGAGGCGCTCACCACCATCGACGTGAACACCGGCGGGTACGTCGGCCAGCGCACCCTCGAGGACACGATCACCCAGACCAACCTCGAGGCGGCCAAGGAGATCCCGCGCCAGTTGCGCCTGCGCAACATCGGCGGTCTGGTGGTCATCGACTTCATCGACATGGAGAACGAGGCCAACCAGCAGAAGGTCATGCAGGTCTTCACCGAGGCCCTCTCGTTTGATCGGGCGCGCCACATGGTGCTGCCGATCTCCCAGTTCGGGCTCATGCAGCTCACCCGCCAGCGCACCCGCGAGAGCCTGCTGACCCTGATGACTTCGTCGTGTCCGTACTGCGAGGGGAAGGGCTTCAACCGCTCCCTGTCGAGCCTGTGCTCGGAGATCATCCGCGAGATCATCCGCAAGAGCTCGCAGTCGCCGGCCACCCACCTGAAGATCTCCTGCCACCCGGACGTGGCCGACGCCCTGGCCCACGAGTTCGGCAGCTGGCTCGAGAACCTGGAGGAGCGGTTCCACAAGGCCTACAACGTCCACGCGGTGGAGCACATGCACCTCGAGGACTTCGACGTGCACCCCGTCATGGAAGGGGAGCATACGGCCAAGATTCCGATGCCGACCGGTCCGGGGCACTGAGCCCTGGAGGCCGGGACGAACGGGAGGTCCCATGAACAGCCCACACCACCCCATCGCCACCGTCTTCGATCCCGTCTTCCTGCAGCACGTCGCGCCCATCTCCCACCCCGAGCGCCCTGACCGCCTCGCCGCCGTGGTCCAGCACCTGGAGGAGACCGGCCTGTGGGAGCGCCTGCGGTTCCTCAAGACGCGCCCGGCCACCTTCGAGGAGCTCAAGGCCGCCCACGATCCACTTTATGTGGAGCGCACGGTGGATCGCCTCAGCCTGCGCCGCACCGGCTACCTCGACATGGGCGACACGTTCTTCTCCCCGGGCACCAAGGACGCCGCCCTGGCCGCCGCCGGCGGCTGCGTGGACCTGTCCCTGGCCGTCTGGCGCGGCGAGTACCCCTCGGGCGTCGCCCTGGTGCGCCCCCCCGGTCACCACGCCGACCGCGACACCGCCATGGGCTTCTGCGTGTTCAACAACGCGGCTGTCGCCGCCCACGCCCTCCTGCGAGAGGGCGCGAAGAAGGTGGCCATCCTCGACTTCGACGTGCACCACGGCAACGGCACGCAGGACATCTTCTACCAGGACCCGCGGGTGCTGTACGTCAGCATGCATCAGAGCCCGCTGTATCCGGGCACCGGGGCGGTCGAGGACCTCGGCGACGGCGACGGCCTGGGTGTCACGGCCAACCTGCCGCTCGCACCTTACTCCGACGACGTGGACTGGCTCGCCGGCCTCGAGCGCCTGCTGCTGCCGCTGGTCCGGGCGTTCTCCCCCGAGATCCTGCTGGTGAGCGCCGGCTTCGACGCCCATCACCTGGACACCATCTCCACCCAGCAGGTGACGGACGCCGGCTACGCGGCCATCGCCCAGCGCATCGTGGCCTGCGCGGACCAGGCCTGCGAGGGCAAGGTCGTGATGCTGCTCGAGGGGGGCTACCACCTCGAGGGGCTGTCCGCAGGCGTGGCGTCCTTCCTGCGCCAGCTCGAGAGCCGCAGCGACGACCCCGTGCTCAAGCCCACGGTCGAGGCCCGGCACACCACCCTCGCGTCCATCAATGCCGTGCTCACCCGCCTGCTGCCGTTCTGGCCCGACTTCGCCAACCGCGGTCCCGCGGACCAACTGGGACGGCACGAGCCGCGCCCCGGCGACGATTATTTCCTGTAAATGATCTCTTTCCGTGGTTGTAGGGAGGGTCGGAGCCAGCGATCGGACTCGAACCGATGGCCTGCTGATTACGAATCAGCTGCTCTACCGACTGAGCTACGCTGGCCTGGTCCTACAGACTCTTGTTGTAGAACTTCGTGAGGCGGGAGACCAGCCGGGAGGCCTTGTTCGGGTGGATGACACCCTTGTTCGCCACGTGCTGGATGAAGGACGTCGCGCGGCGGAGCAGCGCCTGGGCACCCTCTTCCTTGGCGACGATGCTGGTGCGAGCCTTCTTCATGAAGGTCTTGAGGGTCGACATGAAGTAGCGGTTGTTGGCCGCGCGGGCCACGCTCTGGCGGTGACGTTTTTCGGCGGAACGATGATGGGCCATGATATCTACCTGTTCACTCCTCGACGATATGGTCGGAATTGCGCCTCACCTGAAGGCGGTCACGTCCCCCCGGGGGCCGCGACAGGGACGTATAACTAGCAGAGGGGCCGCGGGATGTCAAGTCATGAACTGATTCCTTTTGGGTGTCGGGCTGGGCGGCGCCGGGGGCGCGGCCGGGACAGTGAAAATTGCCTTGATTATCATGAAAAAGTGGCATATCCAAGGCCGGTCAACCGAGACCCAGGGTTCCTCCGGCCCGTCGACGGGGCTTCCGGACAACCCCCGCAGGAAGGAAGCCATCATGAAAAGCGCGATCTCCTCGTTCCTGTTCCTCCTCGTGTGCACCTGGGGTGTCACCGCCGTCGCCCAGCTGCCCGCGCCACCTCCGGCCGCGCCACCGCCGAACGCCCAGCCGACCCCGCCGCCGCCGGCCTCCGATACCCCCGAGGCGGCCCCGACGGGCGACGCCACGCCCGCGGACGAGCCGTCGCCCGATCCCGCGGAGAAGCTGCCTCCGCCCGCGGCCGAACCCCCGGTCCCCGCGCCCGAGCCCGGTGCCGCGCCCGGGCACATGGAATATTATCGCCGCTTCGAAATCGACGGCCAGGCCTTCCTCTTCTACGGCGCCACATGGGACAAGGACGGCCGGCACCAGAACAACACCTACGGGCTGACCCGCGGCCTGCTCAACCTGAAATTCAACCCGTCCGACGACATCGCCTTCCGCTTCACCACCGACGTCGTGGCCTTCTCTGCGCCGGGCACCCTGCCCGAGCTCGAGGCCGGCAACAACCTCGTGTTCCGCCACGCCTGGGTCGAACTGAAGCGCCTCCTGCCGTTCACCGAGAAGCTCTCGATCTTTGGCGGCCTGGTGGACAACGTGTGGAACACCCACGCCGAGCTCACCTCGGGCCTGCGCTGGATCATGCTGCCCCCGCTTACGCGCTACGGCTTCGCCCCCGAGAGCGATCTGGGTATCTGGTTGCGCGGCGAGCTCGCCGAGGACCTGAAGATCTCCCTGGGCGTCTCCAACGGCTCGGGGGCCACCGGCTCCGACGCCGACCGGTCCAAGGCCGTCGATCTGGCCGCGTTCTACCAGTTGAGCGATCCCCTGAACCTCGGCCTGGCGGGGTACGTGCGCTGGAGCCTGGACAAGAGCACGGCCATCCTCGACGAGACCAAGTACGTTCATTCGCTCACCGGCGGTTTCAATCTGACCGTCAAGGAAAAACAATATCGCGCCGGCCTGGACTATCTGTTCCACATCATCAACGACTACTACCCCGACGGGACCGGCGGGATCGACACCTACCGGCACATGTTCCACGTGATCTCGCTGTACGGGGTCGTCACCCCCATCGAAGAGCTCAGCGGCTTTCTGCGCTTCGACGCCGTGGTCTACAACACCGAGTGGCTCGAGTCCTACACCCACAGCGGCCAGACCCTGCTCGCGGGAGCGGCCTGGCACTACAACCGGAATTTTTCCATCAGTTTGGACTTCTCGTACAGCCTGTGGAGCTGGGACCGGGACGACCCCAACCACAAGGCCCGGAACTTCAAGGGCTCCTCGTACACGTACTCCGAGCCCCTCGAGCTGGGCCTGTTCATGGAGGGCGCCAAGGGCGTCTTCGTGCACACGGAGTGGAAATTCTAGGCCGCTTCTGCTAACGTGACCGTCGCCGGGGGTGAAAGCATGCGCACGTGGATTCTCCTGTTCCTGACCCTGCTTTTGACGGGGTGCTACGACAAGACGACCTGCTGTATTGTCGACGGTGGCTGCGACGCGAACGTCGATGACGACGCGGAAGGCGACGGGGACACCGACGCCACCTCCGACGCTACCCCCGCCGGCTGAGCCCCTTTCAATTCACCGCAGTTCGGGCCAGAACACGAAGTGGCGGCCCGCCGCCTGGGTGGTCTCGAGTTCGAAGCGCACGTCCACCGAGCGCATGAGATAGGGGCCCGCCGGGACCTCGAGGGTTTCGAGCCGGCCGGCGCGCTCGCGCGTGGTCGTGGCGACCTTGCGGCCGTCGTAGTAGACCGTGAGGCGCACGGGGACCTGGGCCGCCGAGGCGGAGTCCGCGAGGCCGGCCTTCACCCGCAGGGGGCCGCCGATGAAGACCCGCGGGAACTCCACGTTCAGGCGGGCGTCGGCCTGGGGATGGGCCCAGAACACCCGGTGGACCTTCTTGCCGACCTCGCGCAGCTCGAGGCCCACGTAGCGGTGGCCCCGCCCGCACACGAAGCGCTCGGGGAAGGCGTACCAGCAGCGTTGGGGACCCGTGCGCGGGTGCACCCAGACGCGGGCCCGGGAGAGGGTGAACCCGGTGGGCTCCTCGCGGGTGCGCAGCGTCCACGAGAGCGCCAGCAGCGCGAGCGCGGCGACGACGGCGGCGGCGACCCGGACGCGCCGGTCGACGGCGAGGCGGGCGGCGGTGTCGCGCATCCGGGCGCGCCAGGCGACGAACCGGGCGGGGCAGGAAAGGCGGCGCAGGGGGCAGGAGAAGGCCGGGCGCCAGGCGCGCGGGGCGACGCGCAGCCACAGGAGAAGCGCCAGGGCGAGCCCGGTGAGGACCCAGCCGAGGCGGTCCGGCGCGCGCTTCTCATAGGTGAACACGACGGCGCCGTTACGCACCGGGATCTGCATGAAGGTCTGACGGGGGCTGGGGCGGTAGGGGGTGATGTCCACCCGGCGGCCGGCGTTCGTGGCCGTCCAGCGCGGGAACTCCGAGACCAGGAGCCGTAAAAAGCCGCCCTCGGGAGGGAGGCCGGCCACCTCGAGCTCGACGCGCTCGTCCGCGAAGCGCCGGACGAAGGCCTCGCCGGCGGGCCGCCCGGAGGTGTCCACCAGCTCGACGCGGGCGGGGGAATACGCGGTGAACTCGTAGAGATGCACGTCCCCCGAGCGCGTGAGGAGTCGCAGCTCCGGCAGCCGCGAGGGCCCCAGGGAGACGACGTAGGCGACGTTCAGGCGCGCGAGCTCGTCGCGGTCCCGGGGCACGTCGCCGGGGTCCTCGTGGGTGGCGTGGAGGTAGGTCTCGGCGGGCATGTACGAGAGTTTGACGAACGGGCGCCCGGTCATGGCCACCAGCGCGGCGGTGCGGTGCTCGTGGAAGTGGCCGTCGATGGCCACCCGGAAGAAGTCCCGCCGCCCGCGGGTGACGGACGCGAGGTGCCGGGCGACGACCCGCAGGTCCCGCTTCAGGGGGGGCTCGGTGCGGTACGCGGTCAGGGGCAGGACCTGCTCCTCGACGAGCTTTTGCCCCAGCGGGACCACTAGCAGCAGCGCGAGCGGGGCCCACAGCAGGCGGTGCCAACGGGCGGGGCGCGCGGCGGCGCCCTCGTCGGGTGCGGGCCACCGGAGCCGGACCAGGAACACCGCGCCGGCGAGGAAGGCGGCGGCCTTCACAACAATCAGGAAGCGGGGGAACTGCAGGTGGCGCAGCGGGGACAGCCAGGAGAATGCGTCCAGGCCCGCGAGCACCGAGGTGGAGCCCAGCACCATGGCAGCCAGCGAGAAGTACGTCAGGGCCAAGAGCGGCGGGTGGGCGCGGGTGCGGACGAGCCAGATCATGCCGAGGATGCCGGGCACGGCGGCCCAGCTCCAGGCGGCGGCCCAGGGGTTCCCGTCGACGAGACCGGCGGCCACCTGGTGCAGCCCGCCCGAGAGCGCGGCCACCGGGGCGCTGTAGTCGGGGCCATATGCCATGAATGGCACCAGCCACCACGCGGCGGCCATGAAGGTCAGCGCCGTGGCCGAGAGGGCTCGGCGGACCAGGGGGCGCCATTCCTGGTCGGTCTGCCACCGGCAGAAGGCGTCCAGGGCGAAGAGCGGGAAGACGACGAAGAAGGCGAAAGGGTGTGTCAACAGGGCGAAGGCACCCACTCCGGCGGTGCGGAACAGGCCCCGGCCGGTGATGAGCAGGCGGTCGAAGGCCAGAAGCGCCCACAGCGCCAGCGCCAGGGAGAAGGACAGCGGCCAGACGCCCCACTCGATCATGAACGACCACCCGCCCTGGCGAAAGGCTCCTGGATCGACGAGGGCGAAGAAGCCGGCGATGAGACCTGCCAGGGGGCCCCCGAAGCGCCGGCCGAACCAGTAGAAGGTGCCGACGTAGAACAGCAGGAACAGGAAGAAGCCCACGGCGTAGGTGGTCTCCCAGGACAGTTGGCCCAGGCCCAGCAGGTGGATCCCCGACAGGGTGAGGTCGGCGCCCGGCGGGTAGAGCGTCTCGGCGGGGATCCCGCCCTCGATCATGTGGGTCCAGCCCGAGAGCCGCCCCTGCAGCAGGAAGTGCTCGTGGAAGAGAAAGGCGCGGGCCTGGTGCACCAGGTGATCGGCCATCCAGGGCATGTGGCCCAGCGCGAACGGGTGATAGACCGCCGCGGTTACGCCGCCCAGCAGCGTGGGGCACGCGACCTCGACGGTCCGGCGCCGGGCGGTGGGACCAAGGGCGGACCAGAGGACGGCGCCCGGGACCGCGAGGGTGGCGGCCCAGACCACCAGGGCCAGCCACTGCGCCGGGAAGGGACCCAGGATCAGCCAGGCGCCCAGCGCGAGACCGGCGAAGAGAAAGGCGGTGTGCATTAATATCCGGCGCATGGGGTCAATATGCCACAGAAGTCTCAACGGAATAACAAAAAACCTTCGCCGGTTTTCCAGGCTCGCGGCGCTGGAAGGACCGCCGATTTCTTCCTTGCCATCGGTGCCGCCCATGCATAGTATACAGGCCCTGTTTTCAGCCGTCCCCCCGAAGCGGGCGACGTAGTTTTTCCTACAGGACTAAGGAGTGTGTGAGATGACCGACGAACGCGAAGATGACGTCAAGAAGGATGAAGGCGGTTCCGGCACCGAGGGGCAGGGCAGCGCCCGGAACGCGCGCGCCGCGCGCCGCGAAGCCATGAAGAAGGACGAGCCCGCCGCCAAGGACGAGCCCGCCGCCAAGGACGAGCCGAAGAAGGACGAGCCGAAGAAGGACGAGCCCAAGAAGAAGGACGAGTCCCGTCCGGCCGCAAAGTCCTACGCCGTGGAGCGGCCCGCCATGGAAGAGGGCGGCAGCGTGATCCCGCTCTCCTCCGCGGTGTTGCTGATGATTATTTTCTTTGGTGTCGGCCTTGTTTTGGGCGGGTTCTTCCTCAAGCTCGGCGGCAAGGCCGGTGACAAGGGCGCCCAGCGTCCCGGCGCGGCCCAGGGTGCCCGGGCGCCCCAGGCCTCCGAAGCGCGCCTCAAGATGGAGCTCCCCGCCGACGCCCCGGGCTATGGCGCTGCCGACGCCCCGGTCACCATCGTGGTGTTCGACGACTTCCAGTGCCCCTGGTGCGAGAAGGCCGGCAAGGTCATCGAGCGGGTGCTCAAGGATTACCCCAACGACGCGCGCTTCGTCATGGTGAACTTCCCGCTGCCCCAGCTCCATAAAGAGGCCGAGCTGGCCGCCCAGGCCGGCATGGAGGCCCACGCCCAGGGCAAGTTCAAGCAGCTCCACGACATCATCTTCGCCAACCAGCGCGGGGTCAACCGCGAGGCCCTGGAAAAATGGGCGGCCCAGGCCGGGCTCGACGTGGCGCGCTTCAAGAACGCCCTCGATCAGAAGACCCACGAGGCCGCCGTGGCCCGCCACGTGTCCCTGGGCAAGAGCCTGGGCGTGCGCGGCACCCCCACCATCCTCATCAACGGCCGGCGCTTCAACATGACGCGGGACATGGAGCAGAACTACAGCGTGCTCAAATCCCTAGTCGCCGAGGAGCTCGAGACGGTCAAGAAGCAGAACATCCCGCGGGGCCAGGCCTGGCAAAAGCTCACGGCCACGGGCGTCGCCACCCTGGACCAGCTGACCGGCGGTCCCGCCAAGCCCGCCGCCGCCGACAAGGCGCCCCAGGCCGCCGCGCGTCGCGAGGTCGATCCGAACGCGGTCTTCCGCATCGAGACCCTGCCCACCGACGCCTGGAAGGGCGATCCCAAGGCCCTCGTCACCATCGTGGAGTTCAGCGAGTACCAGTGTCCGCACTGCAAGAACGCCGACGGGATCGTGGACGAGATCCTGGCCGCCTATCCGCAGGGCGTGAAGTTCGTCTTCATGCACAACCCCATCCGCCGTCATCCCCACGCCCACGCCGCGGCCACCGCCGCCCTCGAGGTGCAGGCGCAGAAGGGCCTGGAGGCGTTCTGGACGTTCCACAAGAAGTTGTTCGCCAACCAGGCCGAGATCAACCCGGAGAACCTGGAGAAATGGCTGCAGGAGGCCGGCATCGACCTGGCGAAGTACAAGGCCGCCGTCGAGAACAAGACCCATGACGCGGTCATCTCCCGGCACCAGGGTCTGGCCATGCGCTTCGGCGCGCGCGGCACGCCGGCCTTCTTCGTGAACGGGTACTTCCTGTCCGGCGCCCGTCCCCTGGCCCAGTTCAAGCCCATCATCGACCGCGAGCTCGCCAAGGCCAACCAGGCCATCTCCGAGGGCAAGACCACGGCCGAGAACTATTACACTTTCCTGATGTCCACGGCCGAGCCCGCCGCCAAATGGATCGGCGGCGACGACACGAAGCCCAACCGCCGTGCCCAGCGCCCGCGCCTCGATCACACCAAGATCTACCGCGTGTTCCCCGAGGGCGGCGCCGCCGTGTTCAACAAGCTCCCGTTCTTCGGCGACCCGAAGGCCCAGGTGGTCGTCGCCATGGGCATCGACATCGAGTGCCCGTGGTGCGAGAAGCTCCTGCCCACGCTCGAAGAACTGATGAACGGCACCCCGGTCCCCGAAGGCCAGCAGCCCGCCGCCGATCACTTCGGCGGCTACAAGACCGGCGTGAAGTTCGTCCTGCTCCACTACCCGCTGCCCTTCCACAAGGCCGCCCCGGCCGCCCACCAGGCCGCCCAGGAGGTCTTCGAGCAGAAGGGGCCGGTCGCCTTCTACAATTTCCTCAAGAAGTGCTTCGCGAACCAGAAGGCCCTCACCCGGGCCAACCTCGAGACCTGGGCCCAGGAGCAGGGCGTGAACATGCCCAAGTTCAAGGAGGCCCTCGACAAGGAGATCCACAAGGCGTTCGTGGAGCAGACCCAGGTCCTGGCCCGCAACGTCGGCGTGCAGGGCACCCCGGCCGTCTTCGTCAACGGCAAGTTCATGCTGGGCCGCGGCCTGCCCATCTTCCGCCGCGCCATCGACGAGGCCCTGGCCAACGCCGCCGCGATGATGAAGGCGAACCCGGCGATCACCCCCGACAAGGTCTACGAGGAGCTCATGAAGACCGCCGAGCCCAAGGCCATCTGGCTCGCTCCGCCTGATGGCGACGGCGGTGCGGCCCCGCCGGTCCAGATCCAGAAACTGAACCTCCCGGGCGGTCCCGGCGGTCCCCTCGCGCCTCCGGTGCCCGCCCCCGGCCTCGTGCCGCCGGCGGCCCCCCGCGTCATCGGCCCCGTGCCGACCCCGATGACCCCGGCGCCCGCCCCGGCTCCGGCTCCGGCGCCCGCCCCCGCGCCAACCCCCGCGCCCGCCAACCCGTAACCGTCTTCGGTGACCTTCCGGGTTGCTTTTCCCTCATTTTTCGGGATACTCGAAGCAGCGAACAACCGGAGGTCATGCGATGAAGACCATCCCCCTCGTGAAAAAGGCCGTGGCCGGCGCGCTGGCCGCCGGCTCCACCCTGCTCATCGCCGCCTGCTACGGCGTCTACTCGTACAAGGATCTGGCCGGCGGCCACGTCACCGTGCCCGAGGGCACGCCCGACCAGTACAACGTGATGGTCTGCGCCGAGTTCGGGCCCGACGACCGGGTCTGCTCCATGGTCGCCGCCGACGGCAGCTACCTCGTGAGCACGTCGGTGGACGTGCACAAGTCCATCGCCGAGGAGGAGGGCTATCAGCTCTGCGCCGAGGACGAGGCGGGCGTGTTCGTCCGGCAGTGCGTCACGGTCCCGGCCACGACCGCGGTCGTCGACCAGGACTTCGACCTGGATTTCACGCCCGAACTGAAATAGACTCCTCCGGTTTCCGGTTGCGTCCCCGTGGCCGCCGGCTGGCGGTCTCCGATTGTTCCCGTTTTCGTACTCGAGCGTCATGAAATCCATTTGGTTCCGTTTCTTCATGCTGTGGCTGCTGGTGATCGCCTGTAGCCGGGACAAGCACGTGGTCGTCGTTGAGGAGGATCCCGACGCGGCCGAGGACTCCACCGACGGCGGCGTGGGCGCCACGGCGAACACCCCGGGCGTGAACGGGGAAGGGCAGGCAATCCCTTCGATCCTGGGCCCCCTGCAGAAGCCCAAGCCTTCCTGTCCCGCGCAGCCCGCTGTCTGGCCCGGACCCGATCCGGCGCTGCCCGAGGTGGCCGGCATCCTGCCCGAGGGGACGCGAAGCCTGCGGGTGCTCAACCGCGCCCGGGTCTACGCCAAGCCCGACGCCGGCGCCGCACTCACGGGCGTGATCAAGCAATACACGCGCCTGCCGTTGACCCGCTATGCGCCGGCGGGGGGTGGGTGCAAGAAGTACTGGCTCAACCTGGGCGCCCATCGCTTCGTCTGCGGTGAGAACCTCGAGGCGGACAAGCGCGAGACGCTGCTGCGCGAGCAGCCCATCCTGCCGCCGGGCGCGATCGTGCCGAACAAGTATGGGCGCATCCGGAGGACCGGCGCCCCGTATTACGCCAACTCCGCCGACCTGGAGGCGGGCAAGCCCGCGGGCACCTTCCACGCCGGAGACATGATCCAGTTGATGGAGTTCAAGAACCTCAAGGGCAAGCCCTACTGGGTCACCGGCAAGAAGTTCCTGGTGTACGACGAGGAGATCCTCGGGTACCACGTGCCCGAGTACCGCGGCATCGACCTGCGGAAACTGAACCTCAACCTGCCGGCGGCCATCGTTCGGGCCAAGAGCATCCAGTTGGTCCCCTCCGGGGAGCCGGGCGGCGCGGAGCTCTCCGGGATCAAGCCCCTTGGGCACTACTCGATCCGCGCGCTGTACGACCGGAAGAAGCTGGACAAGGCGCTGTTCTACCGGGTCAAGGAGGGATGGATCCCGGCCCGCCGCGTGCTCTCGGCCTGGCCGGCCAAGAAGGTCCCGCCGGGTCTGAAGCCCTGCGAGAAGTGGATCGAGATCAACGTGAGCATGCAGACGCTGGTGGCCTATGAGGGCGAGGAGCCGGTGTACGTCGCGCCGATCTCCAGCGGTGAGAAGAAGTTCCCCACCCGCTACGGCATCTTCCGCGTCTGGGCGAAGAAGGCGATCTCCGACATGACCTCGGGAATGGGCGCCTCGGAGCGCTACTCGGTGGACGACGTGCCGTGGGCGATGTTCTTCTTCCTGGGCCAGGCGCTGCACGGGGCGTACTGGCACACCGACTTCGGCAACCGACGCTCCCACGGCTGCGTGAACCTCACCCCCATCGACGCGAAGTGGATCTACGACTGGATGGAGCCTGTGGTGCCCCCGGGTTGGCTCGAGGTCTACGTCGACGAGACGAGCCCGGTGCCGGGCACGACCGTGGTGGTGCGGCACAAGTACGACCACGAGGTGCCCTTCCTGCGGTACGCGCGCAAGCTCGCGCCTCCCGACGAGGTTCGCCGCCTCGACGATCTGAAGAAGCGGGACCTGGCCGATCAGACCCGCCGCATGTTCGAGAACCGCGGCGGCGAAGACGACGAGTGATCCAAGGGACGCCATTTCGATTTCGATTTCGATTTCGATTTCGATTTCGATTTCGATTGGGAAGAGGGGATCCTCTACGACCGAGACTTCTCCTCCATGATTTGCAGCATCGTGTCGTCGGCGCGGGCCATGCCCATGCGGCCAATGGTGCTCAGGTTCCAGATGGTCTCCTCGGCGGTGCGGCCGACGAAGCCCTCGGTTTCGGTGATGCCGTGGTGGTGGATGGCCATGTAGGCAGCCAGGATCGCGGAGTCCGTCGAGCTGGCGACCTTGAGCGCGCAGCCGCTCTTGGCGCCGTCGCAGAGCATGCCGCCGAGGTCGCTGATGAGGTTGTTGACGGCCAGGGCGAAGCGCTCGCGGTCCGCGCCGACCTGCTGATACACGATGGCCACCGCCGCCCCCACGCCCGAGGCGATGGCGCACCCGCACAGCGGGGAGAGGCTGCCGGTGTAGCACTTCACGTACGAGTTCACGAGGTGGGACAGCGCGATGGACCGCAGGATCCGCGGCTCGTCCACGCGGAAGTACTTGCCCACGTTGTAAGGCACCAGGATCGCCACGATGCCCTGGTTGCCGCTTTGCCCGGACGACATCACCGGCAGGGCCACGCCACCCATGCGGGCGTCGGCCGCCGAGGCCGTCAGGATCCGCGACGAGGAGAACACGTCATCGATGAGGAAGCCGCGCTCGCGCAGGTCGGCGAGGTAATAGCCGACCTTCTGGCAGGTCTCCCCCACCTTGGCGATCTTGAGGTTCATGAAGATGCCCTCGCGCAGGAAGGCCTCGTCCTCGGCGTCGATGGCCTCGGCCAGCTCGACGAACTCCACGAGGGTCATGGCCTTGAGCTTCTCACGGTAAGGCAGCGCGGCGGGGGCGGCGCCGGGGGTCGCGCTTTTGAGCACCTCGTCGTCCCGGGTGAGCAGCACGACGTTCTTGTGGGAGCCCTCCAGGACCGCCCGCGCCCGGTGGCCGCCGGCGTGCACGGTCACGTCGATGTACAGCGTGCCGCGGCCCCGGTCCAGCTCGCAGGTCACCGCCCGGGTGGCGATCAGTTCGCGGGCCCGTTCGACGACCGGCGGGGTCGCCTCCTGCAGGATCTTCATGTCCAGGTCCGGGCGCCGGATCAGGGCCCCCAGTGCGGCGGCGATGGCGTTGCCCCGCTCTCCTCCGGTGTTCGGGACGGCGACGGCGAAGCCGTTCTTGTAGACGCCCTGGTCGAGCACGGCCTCGACGCGCTCGGGTTCGGCGTCGAGCTCCCGGGCCGCCAGGGCCGCCGCCCAGGCCACCGCGATGGGCTCGGTGCAGCCCAGGGCGGGGAACACTTCGTGCTTGAGGACTTCCTTGAGGATGTTCATCGGTTCCTCCGGGGGCCGCGGTCGCGGACCCGGCCCAGAGAAGCACGACGCGCCGGCGGGCGCAAGCCTCAAGATGGGTTGGTTTTCAGGGGGTGACTAGCGGCAGACGCCGAACACGTCGGAGCCCAGGGTCATGGACTGCTGGCAGGTGCCGGCGACGCAGGTGGTGCCTCCGGCGAGCAGGCAGAGCTGGCGGCAGACGCGGTTCTGCGGGTTCTGGCCGGTGCAGACGTTGCCCGGGGCGCAGTCGGGGGTGGCGGTGCAGCGCTCGCCGGTGGCGACCGCGCCGGCCGTGGTGCAGTAACCGTCGGGGTTCTGGGCGTCGAGGTAGCAGGCGTCGGGGTCCGTGCAGCCGGTCTGCTCGATGGGATCGCAGGACAAGGTCGTGCAAGCCGGGAAGAACTCGCAGTCCGCGTCTTCACAGTCGATGAACCCGTCGGCGTCATCGTCGGTCTCGTTGTCGCAGATCTCGAGCTCGACCATGCCGCAGGGGGGGATGCCGTCGCAGTCGGGGTCTTCGCAGTCGACGAGGCCGTCGCTGTCGTCGTCGGTCCCGTTGTCGCACATCTCGCGCTCCATCATGCAGCCCGGGAACTCCATGCAGTCCATGAAGTCGTCGCAGTCGGCGAGGCCGTCGCCGTCGTTGTCGACCCCATCGTCACAGACCTCGGGGGTGTAGTTGCAGGCCTGATGGTCGAAGCAGTCCTCGTCCTCACAGTCGAAGAGGCCGTCTTCATCGTTGTCGAGCTCGTCGTCGCAGACCTCGCCGCCCTCGCAGACGGGGTCCAGGTCGCAGTCGCGATCGTCGCAGTCGGCGAAGCCGTCGCCGTCGTCGTCGCTCCCGTTGTCGCAGACCTCGGGATTGGTGACGTTGTTGATGTTGTTGATGTTGTTGACGTTGTTGACGTTGTTGACGTTGTTGACGTTGTTGACGTTGTTGACGTTGTTCGCGTTGTTGGTGGTGCAGGCCGCGTCGGACCAGCAGTCCTGGTCGTCGCAGTCGGCGAAGGTGTCGCCGTCGTCGTCGATCTGGTTGTCGCAGATCTCGCTCTTCTGCCCGGACGGATCGTCGTCGCAGGCGGCCACCCAGAACAGGGAAAGAATAAGAATGCTCATCACGGATAATGTTTTCATGGTTGCCTCCGATTGGCCGGCCACTGGCCGGACCTGAAAAGATGTGATCTGCCGCACTGTACTCCTGATTGGAAAAAATGCAAATACGACGACGGCTCCGGTGGAATTTTGATTCCCGCGGGATTCCCGGCTAGAGTCCGGCCATGACGACATCCACCGAAAAGGCTCCCACGATCCTCATCGCCGGCGGCGGCACCGGCGGACACCTGTTTCCCGGGCTCGCCCTGGCCGAGGCCTTCACCGAGCTCGGCGCCGCGGTCCACTTCGCCGGCTCCTCCCACGGCATCGAGGTGCGGGCGGTGCCCCGCGAAGGCTACCCCCTGCACCTGATCCCCGTGCGCGGTCTCAAGGGACGCGGGCTCTTTCGCAAGCTCGCCGGGCTCTTCCTGCTGCCGGCCGCGTTCTTTTCCTCCTGGAGGCTCCTGCGGCGGCTCCGGCCGCGGATCGTGGTCGGCGTGGGCGGCTACGCCTCGGGGCCGGTGGTGTTCACCGCCTCGCTGCTGGGTTACCGCACGGCCATCCTCGAGCAGAACACCGTGCCGGGGCTCACCAACCGCAAGCTCGGGCGCCGCGTGCGCCGCGTGTACGTCACCTTCCCGGAATCGGCGCGGTACTTCCCCGAGAAGTCCGTGCGCAGCCTGGGAAACCCCGTGCGCCGCTCCATCGTGCAGAGCCTGGGCGGCGTCACGGCCGCAGCCGGGGACGGCCCGCTGCGGGTCTTCGTCTTCGGGGGCAGCCAGGGCGCGCGCGCCATCAACGAGTTGTTCATGAGCGCGGCGCCCCGGCTCGCCGCCTTGGGCGTGCGGGTTCGCCACCAGACCGGCGCCGCCGACCGCGAGCGGGTCGAGGCCGCCTATCGCGCCGCCGGCGTGGAGGCCCAGGTCGACGACTTCATCCACGACATGGCCTCGGCCTATGCCGCGGCCGACCTGGTGGTCTGCCGTGCCGGCGCCACCTCCTGCTCCGAGCTGGCGATCGCCGCGAAGCCGGCGATCTTCATCCCCTATCCCCACGCCACCGACAACCACCAGGAGCACAACGCCCGCTCCCTGGTGAGCGCCGGGGGTGCCCAACTGCTGTTGGAGGTCGACGCGACCCCGGACGCGCTGGTCGAGCGGCTCCAGGGCCTCGATCGTCCGCGGCTCGTCGCCATGCGCGAGGCGATGACCGCCGTCGCCCGTCCGCGGGCCGCCATCGAGATCCGCGACGACCTGCTCACCCTGTGATTCCCAAAGCTGACATTCTTGTCATGGCTGCCGGACAGGACCGCCGACCCGACGCCCGACCCTGACAAAATTGACATACCTCACACCGAGGAAAACCGGATTTTCCTTTGATTGGCGGGGATTTGGCTGAGTACAAATTATAGACGCACCGGTCGCGCGGAAAAAACCCTGAAAAAAATGGGAAAAAAAGATGACAAGGAAAAAAGGAATGCTAGGCTAGGGATTAGGAAGGAATGGCTAAGCTAAGTTAAGATTCCAAGCCTGGCAGCTTCTTCTTGACGCAAGTTCGATGCCATCCTTCCTTTTCTTTTGATTTTCGTTGACAGCACGGGAAAAATCGGGGGCTGCGCCCCCTCGCGTCCGGGTCTGGAGCGGTTTCGGGCGGCCCGATGCCGACATTCTTGTCATAGTTGCGGAAAAAGTTGACCCAAAGCCAGTCCCTGGGCGGCGAAACAGGCTTCGGCGCCCCGCCGACCAAGCTCGAGGAGGGTCAGGAGGCGGTCGGTGGAGAAGGGGCTGCCCTCGGCCGTTCCCTGAATCTCCACGAGCTCGAGGGCCTGGGTGAAGACGAAGTTCATGTCGACCTCGGCCGAGGAGTCCTCGGCGTAATCCGGGTCCAGCAGGGCCTCCCCCTGCAAAAGCACACAGGAGCAGGCGCAGACGGCGTGGCGCAGCGGCGACTGGCGCAGTTGACCCTTCTTCCGGAGGCTCTCGAGGGCGAGGACCAGCGCGACGAAGCCGCCGGTGATCGAGGCGCAGCGGGTGCCCGCGTCCGCCTGGAGCACGTCGCAGTCGAGGGTGATCGTGCACGGGGGCAGCGCCTCGAGCTGGACCGCCGCGCGCAGGGACCGGCCGATGAGCCGGGAGATCTCCTCCTCCCGCCCGCGTCGGGTGCGGCTCGAGCGCGTGAGGGTGGCGCCCGGCAGCATGGCATACTCGGCCGTGATCCAGCCGCCGGACCGGTCCCGGGAGAACCAGGGCGGGACCTTCATCTCCACGTGGGCGGCGCAGCAGACCCGCGTGTCGCCACAGGAGATCAGCACCGAGCCAGCGGGGCCCTTCTGGAAGTCGGTCTCGAGGCGCAGGGGGCGCAGTTCGTGGGCGGGGCGCTCGTGTTTTCTCATGGAGGGATCCTTTCCGGGGCCGCGGGGGCCGTCCTGCTCACCAGAGCATGCGGGTCACGCGGGCCGAGGTGACCACGCGCGGATTGATCAGGGGGGCCTGGGGACGGGACACGAAGAGGATCTCGACGGCGGCGCCGTTCTCCAGGACCTGCTGGACGCGGACCTCCTCGAGGGTGTCGGCGAACGGCGACCACATCGTGGAGTTCCGCACGGGCGTCGTGTCCAGCGGGACGAAACGGACCTGGTCCGGGTTCACCAGCTCCAGTTTGCCGGTGTACGTGATGATGCCGGCCTTCTCGCGGTTGAGGTAGAGCAGCAGCCCGAACCCGACGTTCTCCCCCCGGTGGAAGGTCACCGGATGGCCGGGTCCGCCCTTGCCCGTCAGGGGCAGGACCGCGTCCGACGGGAGCTCCCGCGTGACCACGGTCTGCGCCATCACGAGGGCGACGCCGACGGTCTCCTTGCCCGCGGTGACCACGCGGCCCCACTCCCCCGCCAGCCCGAGGCAGGCGAGCACCGGGGTGCGCGGGGCCAGTCGGGCTGGTGCGGTCGCGGGGAGCACCACGGCGGCGGGGACCGTGAACTCGAGCACCCCCGCCTGCAGCACGACGTGATTTCCGTCGACGCGCGCCACCGAGGCGACGGCCATGTTGATGACGTCCCAGGTGCGGCCGATGGGCGCGGGCGTCCAGACGCGGTCCCCGGGCTTGAACGAGGGGATGACCTCGGGGCCCACGTACCAGGGGAAGACCTCGGGGTTGCGCACGGCCGCGTTCTTGCGGACGAGCCGATGATCCGGGACGATGGTCCGGTTGGTCGCTTCGCGGGGATCCGCCGGGCCGCGGTGGGGCTCGGGCGGCTCGGAGCAGGCGGCGAGGCCCAGCGTCAGGAGCAGCAGGGACCACGGGGCGCGGGGGTTCACAGTTCCACCAGCCCCGCCTGCATGGCCAGGCGAACCGCGTCGACGCGGGACGTGACGTTCATCTTGCGGTAGATGCGCGCCAGCATCTTCTTGATGTTGGTGCGCTTGCGGCCCATCGCGCAACCCAGCTCGGGGTTGGACAGGCCCCGGGCCAGCAGGTTGAGCAGGTCGACTTCCTCCGGGGTCAGGTCATAGGAGGAGCCGCAGCGCCCCCGCGCGGAGAGGAACAGGTTCCAGAAACGGGCGGCGAGCCTGGAGTCGATGACGCACCCGCCTTCGGAGACGTCCAGGACGCCGTCGGCCACCTTCCGCAGGGGAGAACCCTTGAGCAGATACCCTGCGGCGCCCTTCTGGATGGCGAGGAAGACGACGTCCTCCGCGGCCGTGGTGGTGAGCACCAGGATCTCGGGGATCCGCTCCCGCCTCACGAGTTGATCGATGCACCACAGCCCGCCGCCTCCGGGCATCTCGAGATCCAGCAGCAGCACGTCCGCGTCGCCCAGAGCGGGGTCGGCGAGGGCGTCCTCGGCGCAGGCCGCGTGGCCGCAGAAGCGAAGCTCGGCGACCCTGGGCAGCTTGTCCATCAAGTCGCGGGCGAACATGGCGTTGTCTTCGCAGAGGTAGACCGAGAGCGTCATGACGTCAGTTCTGGTACCGCTGGGGGATGCCGAACTCGAGCCAGACGTCGGAGAGCCCCAGTTCGAGCAGATAGGCCGCCTCGGAGGCGTCCTTGGGGACGTCGTGCACGTCGCCCTGGGCGGAACGGCGGTAGAACTCGCCGGCGAAGGACACCAGGAAACGCCCGTTGAGCAGGGGGAACTCGCAGAGCAGGTCGCAGGAACCTCCGGAGGCGTCGGTGGCGGTCCAGACGGCGTGCTCGGGGCACCGAATGGCCGGGCAGGAGGCGAGGGTCACGGTCCGATCCCGCAGCTTCGGCGCGAGGGTCACGTTCTCGAGCCGGTCCACGACGGCCGTTTCCGAGAGATCGACGGCGGCGCCGGCGGAGGTCTCGAAGCCGGCGGCCAGATCGAAGTGCTGGAGCAGGTGGATGGAGGCCGGTGAGATCTGTCCGGGGTGCAACACCAGCGTCAGTTGGCCGCCGTTGGCCAGCACGGTGTCGGCCTCCTCGAGGACCTCGTCGGCGACCACTCGGGAGGGCTCGAGCCACAGCAGCACGTCCGGGATCCAGGCCAGGGGGCGCCGCGTCGCCAGGGCCGACAGGGCGGCGATGCGGTTGAGGTTGGTGAAAAAAGTGTAATGGTTGGTCGTGCCGGCCTTGCCGGTGGACAGGTTGTCGGCGGCGGTGTCGATGCGCACGTTGAGGCCCGGCATCGGGCTGTCGCGCATGGCCTCGGTCTCGCGGTGGGCGAGCCACTCGAAGCCGTTGAGGGCGAGCCCCCGGTTGTCCAGGAACATCAGGTACGGGTCGCCGAAGATGTTCTGGTCGCCCACGACGAACACGCGGCCGCTGCCGTACTCCACCGCCTGGACCACGGCCTGGGGACCGCTCTGCTCGCCGGGATCCTTGGTCCAGTTGCCGTAGTACCCCTCCTTCATCTCGGGGTTCCACAGATCCCCCCAGCCGCCGGCCGACGTGAAGCCGACACCGCCGGGGCCGTCCACCGGGCCGCCGGTCTGCAGACTGTACTCGAGGACGTCGCCGTGCACGGGGTGCTCGCGCACGTCGGTCACCAGGATCCAGCCCAGCCCGGAGACCGTGTGCGGGGACACGTCGACACAGATCTCGTAGCGGATCTCGATGCCGTAGGGGGCCAACAAAGGGTTGGTCAGTTCGGCGTGGCGGTAGACGTTGGTGTGGTCGGCGATGACGAACAGGCCGCCGCCGGCGTGCACGAAGGCCCGCACGGCCTCGATCTCGTCCTCGGTGAAGGCGGGGCGCGTCTCGTCCATGAGGTTGAGGAAGACCACGTCGTAGTCGGCCAGCAGCGAAGGAGTGAGCCGGCCCTCGGTGAGCCGGTCGTGGGAGTAGCCGTGGAGGTTCATCTGCTCGAACAGCCGGGAGTAACCGTACATGTGGGCGTAGCGGAAGTCGCTCTCGTTGAGCTTGATCGTCGAGTTCTGCTTCACCGCGTGGACGTTGTCCTCGAGGATGCGGGTCGTGTTGCCGGTGTAGCCCGCCGGGGGGCGTCCACCGATCACCACGCGCCGGTCGGTGCCGGAGGGGTCGTCGCAGGAGGCGACCTGGGAGCAGGCCATGGTGAAGAGCCAGATGAGCTGAATGGAGCGGTTCATGGAGTGCCTCCGGTGCGATCCTCAGTCAAGCAGCATGACACATCTTCGGGATTGGTCAAGCCCGCGGACGCCCCACGAAACGGCGCAGCACGGCCCGCAGGTTGAGCGCGATCAGGACGAGAAGGATCAGGACGACCGGGATCTTCCAGAGGATGTTCCAGTCGGTGGGGGTCACGCCCTCGAGGAGGATGTAGGCGTCGTCCTGGATCAGGGTGGGGCTGTAGAACTTCAACTTGGAGATCATGGAAAGCGGCAGCCGGTAGGCGTCCTCGGCGGTCTTCGGCTTGAGGATGCGGGCCGTCTTGGTGTGGCCTTCGCCGAGGTCGAGGCTCTCGGTCGCCTGCTCGTAGATGGGGGGGAAGTCGGTTCGGGCGCGCCGGATGACGAACTCCTGTCCCTGGACCTGCATGTCCTGGACAGGGATGTTGAACAGGAACTTCCACCGGGGGGCCACCCGAAGGGCGGGGGTGATGACAACGCAGTCAGAGGCGCGGCCGGCGTCCTTGTCGGTGCAGTCTTGCTTGACCCGGTGCTCCTCCTGCAGGCTCCGCACGTCCTGCTCCCCGATGAGGGCCACGATGTCCCAGTCACCCTCCGGCGGCGCGGTACCCGAGGTCGGCGCGAAGGGATAGCCCCGGGCAATCAGCCAGCGATAGCAGTCGTTGAGTTGTTCGAAGGGACGGTGGGTGAGCTCGAGGGTCATCTGGGCAGGGGAGGCGCCACAGGCCGCGCCGGGGATCGTGTAGGTGCCGTCGGCAGCGAAGGTGAGCTCTTTTTTGGTCTGCACGTCGATGACGGTTGTGTTGACCGGGATGCGGAGGAAAACGGGCGGTCGCACGATGGGGGCGTCGGTTTCCGGGCACGTCGGGCAGGCCGCGAGCGCGGTGGCGTCAGACGTCGGCACGTGATCCTCCCCGGAGACGTTCTGGAGCGGGAGCGTCAGCGTCTCGGGGTCGCGCTTGATGATGACCGGGCCACCCACGCCCGGGGGGCAGGTGCCGCCCCTGGAGGTGCCTCCGGTGAGCCGGAGCTGGACCGTGGACGCATACTCGCGGTTGAAGGACACGACCACGTCGGGGAGGTAGTAGGCCTTGACGTCCATCTTCATGTTGGGGCGCAAGACGAACTTCTCCCCCAGGTCGGTGACCAGCGTGGGGTTCGATTCCCGCAGTTTCTCGATGCTGTTGAGCACGGTATCCGGCACCGGGGCGGTGTCGGCCGCGCCGGAGCTCTCCTCCTGGAATTCGCGGAAGAGGATGTCCGAGGAAGGGTCGGTCACGTTGTTCCGGTAGTATTCCTGGAGCCGCACGCCCTCCTCCACATCCGAGATCCGCAGCAGCCGTCCGGTGAATTCCGTGGGCAGCCGTTCGGTGATCAGACCCTCCTTTGATAAACGTTTGACGAGGATGCGGTTGTTGGTGCCGAGGAGCACATAATAAACGTAATATCCATCCACCCGGCCCCGGCTGCGGGTGCGGGGGATGGGGAGCTGGCTCTGGATGCTGACCAGACCGCGCAGGTGCACCCAGGAATTGGGCTTGACGCGCCCGGCGGCCAGCGCCTCGACGGCCTCCCCGAGGTCCTGGGGCTGCCGCACGAACAGACCTCGGACGCCGAACACGAGGTCCGTCCACAACAGGTAGATGAGGAACAGGCTCAGCGGGATGAAGAAGGCCGCGAGCAGGGGGCTTCGCTGCCAGCGGGGCCGGAAGGAGACGGGCATGCCCGCGTCGCCCGGGGTGGCGCCGTCGCCCTCGAAAAACTGCTTCTCGAGGCCATCCTCCTGTTCCGGCGTCTCCGGGGATATGTCGTTCGGTTTCTGTTCGTCGGTCATGTCGGTTTCCTCCGGCCCGGCGGGATTCGGACTGCTGCATCAATGCAAAAACCCGGCCCGCGGTCAATAGGGATTGCGCGCAACCCGGTCTTTATCATATATATGACACGGAACGGTGCGCCCGACGATGTACGACGCTCTCAAGAAAGTTACCTGTTTTTCGGCCTGGTTCGCCTGTTTCGGGCTGATGCTCCTCTCGCTCCACCGGCTGGAGGCCCAGCGGACGTTCATTCCCCAGAACATGGACAGTTTCTACCTTCCCTCCGAGGGGGTCCTGAAGGTCACCTCGCTGGGGTATCGCCACATGCTCGCCGATTTGATGTGGGTGAAGACCCTGATGTATTTCGGCACCGAGCTCAACGGCCCCAAGCGTCAGACCTGGCTGGCCGCCCATGCCTGGCGTGTGATCGCGCTGGATCCGACCTTCGAGCTGGCCTACCAGTGGGCGGGGGCGGCCATGCTCTACGGCGGCCGCATCATCGACAACGAGACCGTGCAGGCCTCGAACGAGTTCTATCGCGCCGCCCTGCGGCGGTTTCCGAACAATTGGAAGTATCCGGCGGCCCTGGCCTTCAATCTGGCGTACGAACTGAAGGCAGACACGCCTGAGGAGGCCGAGCGCAACCGCGCCGAGGCCATCGAGCTGTTCCGCGCCGCCTCACGCATGGCCGGAGCGCCCGCCTATCTTCGGGTGTTCACCATCACGCAGTTGACCAAGGCCGGGATGAACCAGCTCGCCGCCGAGTACGTTCGCGAGGCTTACGCCGCCGCCCAGGACGAGGAGGAGCGTCGACTCCTGGCAAAGCGGCTCGGCGATCTGGAAAAAGGGGAGGGCGCAGCCGTTTTACAGTACCAGCAGGAACGCCTGACCGAAGCCTTCACGCGGACCCTGCCCTACGGGAGCCTGGAGTTGTTCCTCCACCTCGGGCCGCGGCCGCACCGGCTCGGTCCTGGCGGGGAGGTCGTGGATCCCGGGGCGCCGTCGTCGACCGTCCCTGTATCGGAACCGGAGACGCCGTGAGCCTGGCGGTCTACGAGATCTTCTTCAGCCTGCAGGGGGAGGGCACGCGCACCGGCCTGCCGTGCGTGTTCGTCCGCCTCGCGGGCTGTCCGCTGCGCTGCGCCTGGTGCGACACCCGCGCCGTCCGGGAGGCGCCCGGCACCCCCATGTCCGTGCCGGAGGTGCTCGAGCGCGTGCGGTCCTTCGGCTGCCCCCTCGTGGAGGTCACTGGTGGTGAGCCCCTGGCGCAGCCGGGGTGCGGAGAGCTGCTCGCCGCGCTGGAGGACGCCGGCTACACCGTCCTGCTGGAGACCTCGGGGGCCTTCGAGTTGGCGCCGGTGCCCGCCGACGTGCATGTCATCATGGACGTCAAGCCACCCTCCTCGGGGGAAAAGGGCAGCCTGGTGCGCGGGAACTTCGCTCGGCTGGGGCCCGGAGACGAGGTGAAGTTCGTCGTCGCCGACCGCGCCGACTTCGACCATGCGCTGGGTGTGCTCGCCGGTCTGCCCGACCGGCGGTTCGCCGTCCTCTTCTCGCCCGTGCCGGACCGTCTGGAGCCGGGCCCGCTGGCCCGCTGGCTGCTCGACGCGCGACTGATGGACGCCCGCCTGCAGTTGCAGTTACACAAACTGGGCGGGTTCGCCTGATTCTCTGGTGACGAGTTATCGGGAGTGAGGGTCGGACAGGAGGGTCAAGATCCCGGGAAAATTCGGGATCGGCTACATCGGCAGGCCGCCGCCCATACCCTTCACGAGATCCATGAGCTGCTTGACCTGATCACCGGAGAGGGACAACTGGACGGAGATCGTGGCGCCGTTGCGCACGAACTTGAGGGACTTGATCATGTCGCCGACGCCCGGGAACGGGATCTGGTCGGCCTGCTTCTTGGCCCCTTCATACTGCTTCTCAGCCATCTGGGCCGTCTTCTCGTCCTTGAGGGTGACGGACACGTCGGCCATCAGCCCCTTGGAGAAATCGAGGAACCCGGAGGCTTCCTTCATCTCCTCGACCTCGCCCATGGAGAAGGCGATGGACTTGTCACCGGCGAACGGCTTCACCTCGCCTTTGCCCAGCGCGCCCTTGCCCGGGGTCACCTTCTCGGCGTACTTGCCGGTGACCATCACGACGGCCTTCTCGGCGCCGGCCCAGACGTAGCTGTTCTGGCCGTCCTTTTCGACGATCAGAGCGTCGGCGCCGTTGAGCTTGCCGTCCTTGATCTCGGGCTTGCTCTCCTTCATGCAGGCGATGGCGGCCTTGGCGTCGGCGCCGTGGAGTACCATGTAGACGCTCTCGTCCTTCTTGGGGGTCTCCGCTTCATCACGCTTCTTGCCGGCGAGCCCTTCGGGGTCGCCCAGCAGGACGACGGACTCGACAGCGTCGAGGACCTTCTTGGCGCACTCGCTCTTGCCGAGCTCGGCATCGATCTTGTCCTTGAAGAGCGCGAACATCGGCGAAGCCTTGACCGACTTCAGGTTCACGGCCAGGGTGAGGCCGGGCTTGACCCCCAGCTCCTTTTCGGCGGTTGCGGTGGTGGCGGCGGCGGCCTGCTTGGTCTCGGCGGCGCCCTTTCCGGGGGCCGAGCCCTTCTTGCCGCAGGCGGCGAGGCCGGTCACGAGGAAGAGGGAGAGGAACAGCACGGAAAACTTTTTCATGAGAACACTCCTTGTTGGTTCATTCGAGAGAACGACATCGTTCCATTCAAGGGTTGCGAGTTTAACGGAGAGCCGGCCTTACTTCAACTGAAAAATCGGGGCGTGTCCGTGAACGGCCGGCCACGGGTCTGCGCCGAATTTTTCGATGCCCAAAAGCGTCGAAACATGTCAGATTACGGTCACAGGCGACCGGGGACGGTCGCAGGCGCCCGGGGACGGTCGCAGGCGACCGGGGACGGTCGCA
>CALKWH010000455.1 GCA_938004375.1 uncultured Pseudomonadota bacterium | reverse complement strand
TCACTACACGACGCTCTTCCGATCTACGCGGCCGAAGATGAAGTCGAGGTTGCCCGAGGCGACCTCCTGGATGCCCTCGTTGATGGCGTCCACCGAGTTGTAGAAATAGAAGAACACCAGGTTCTCCATCACGATGACCATGATCAGGATCAGCAGGCCCAGAACCAGCACGATGATGCCCAGGTTGGCGAAGGGCGCGCGGATGCGGTCCACGTTGACGAACAGGGCGTAGCCGTAGGGCTTGCCGGTCATGGTCATGCGCGGGAAGCGGTGGAAGGCGCCCATGTAATCGTCACCGCCGAACTCGAAGCAGGACGTCTTGAGGCGGGCCTTCGCGTCGCGGACCAGCGGGCTCTCCTGCACGTCGGTCAGGCGGCCGCGCAGGCTCTCCTCGGCCTGGGAGACCTTCTTGACGGTGTTGGCGCCGAGGAAGGACGGGGAGAACACGTGGCGGCCATAGAAGAACGCCACGTCGAGCTGGGTCTGTGACTGGACCTGGCCCACTCGCACGTCGAAGGGCCACAGGATGGTCAGAAAGGCGCCGCGGGGTCCTTCGAGCACGGGGACGCTGGCCGCGTGGTAGAGCTTGGCCGGCTTCTCCTGCATCGGGAAGCGGTTGATGGCCTCGTGCTCGACGATGTCGTAGGCGGCCTGCCCGGTGCGGGCGACGTGATCCATGAACGGCAGCATGTCCTTGGAGTACTTCAGATGGTTGTAGCCCACGGTCTTGGTGTCGTCCTTGTCGCGGGTGATGACGGCGCCGTTAGCGAAGTTGAGCAGCACGAAGTACGGATTGAGGCCACCGAGCTCGTAGCCGGTGCCCTGGGCGGGAGTCTTCGCGTCGGCGGGCTTCGCCGCGGCGGGCTTCGCCTCGGGGGCCATGGCGTCGGCGGGCTTCGCCTCGGGGGCCATGGCGTCGGCGGGCTTCGCCTCGGGAGCCTTGGCGTCATCGGTGGCCGCCGACACGGCCATGGAGGAGAGCAGCTCGTGCAGGCGGGCGCGCTCCATCTCGTAGGTGGGGACGAAGGCGCGCATCATCGGGTTGCGGGCCAGGCGCATGATCGCGAGCTCGACGGTCTCGGGCTTCACGTCGGCGCTGTCGAAGGCGACCACGAGCTGGGCCATGGTGAGCGGGGCCGCGGTGCCCTCGGACATGAACGCGATGTCGACCGCGAAGGCCACCTTGATGGTCCCGGCGGCATACTTGGGCGCATTGGCGGGCTTGATGCTGTACTTGCCGGGCTCCTCGCCGGGGAAGAGCACCGGCAGCTCGACGGCGGGCGCCGCGGCGGCGGGCGCGGCCTTGTCGTCCTTGGCGGCGGGAGCGGCCGGCGCGGGCGGGGCGGCCGGCGCGGCCGGGGCCGCGACCGGGGCAGGATTCACCGGGGTGGGCTTGGTCTCCTTGATGAGCTTCTCCCAGTCCTCGGGCGTGATCCACTCGGTGTTGACGGTGGCGGACAGGTCCGTGCCGTTGATGGCCGTCCAGTAGACGATGTCGTTCTTCGCATCCTCGGCCTGCTTGCGCACGACGGCGACCATCACGGGCGCCTTGGCGGCCTGGGCGAGGAGCGGAAGCTCGGCCATGACGGCCTCGGACAGTTTGGCGCGCAGGTCCCAGATGCGGGCGACGTGCGGACGCACCGCGGTCGCGGCCTTGTAGGCCAGGGCGATGGACTGCGCCTCGTTGAAGGTCTCGTTCTGTCGAACGATCTGGTCGCCCTGACGCAGCTGCTGGACCGCGGAGCGGCGCACCCCGGTCTTGACCCGGGAGGAGACCATGAAATAGGCGGTGGCCGTGGCGACGATCACCAACAGGGCGGAGATGAGACCATACTTGCTCTTGAACATGACGAACCTCGTGCTGTGAAAGTACAAAAAAAGAACGGGTGCATCATACCCGTATCAATAATGTGAGTCAATGACGTTCCTGGGGCGGGGACGGGGCTCCCGGGGATCAGGGTACCGGGACCAGCTCGACGCCCCGGGCCGCGAGGGCCTGGCGCACGGCCGGCTCGAGCAGGCGGTCCGTAAAGACCAGTTTCTTCAGGTGTGCGAGGTCCAGCACCTGGGCGGGACGGGTGAGGCTCACCCCGGTGAGGTCCAGGGCCTCGAGCGCGGGCAGGCCGGCCAGCGGGGCCAGGTCCTTCACGGCCGTGTGGGCCAGGGAGAGGGACACCAGCGCGGGCACCTGGGCCAGGGGACCGATGGCGGTGATCTTCGTCCTCGAGAGATCGAGGAACTGGAGCGGCAACCCCGAAAGGGGGGTCAGATCGGACACGGCGGTGTCCCCGAGGAACAGCCGCTCGAGCCGGAGGCACCCGCGCAGGGCGCTTATCTGGCGGACCTTCGTGCCCGCAAGATCCAGCGTCGTGAGCCCCAACCCCGAGAGCGGCGCCAGGTTCGCCACCGGCGTGCGCGCGGCGTGCAGCCACCGCAGGCCGGCGAGCCCGCGCAGGGGGGACAGGTCGGCGATCTTCGTCTCCTGAAGGTACAGGCTGTGCAGGTTCTTCAGTTTGGAGATCGGAAGAGCGTCGTGTAGGGAAAGAGTGTAAATCTCGGTGGTCGCCG
>CALKWH010000454.1 GCA_938004375.1 uncultured Pseudomonadota bacterium | reverse complement strand
GCCCTTGAGGTAGGCGGCCACGGCGGCGGACAGGCTCTTCGCGTCCCGCACCATGAAGATGCCGTCTTCGGCCAGGGTGAACCGGCCGTCCGCCTGCTCGACCACCACGACCTCGTGCCCCTTGTACTTGCGGACGATCGGGGTGCCCTGCTCGGGCAGCCGCGGGTCACGCTGCCGGGGGGTGGCAACCGCCGTCACGGGCGTCTCGTTGACGACCGGGGCAACCACGGCCGCCTCGACCACCGGGGCCTTGACCGCTTTCGCCTTCGGGGCGGCCTTCGGCTGCTGGAACTTCGGCATGACCACCGGGGTCACCGTGCGGGGGGCCTTGACCGTCTTCGCCGTGCCCTTCGTGTTCTGGATCTTCGTGTTCTTGGCCATCTGGAGCCTCCGTTGCCGCTCTGTGCGGCGTCTGGGTTTTCACCCGGTGGGCGACCCTGTGTCCCCTCCGGTGAGCCAACGTTCCCTTGGGCTTGCGGATGAGTCAACAACTTTGTTTAGTCGTGGTTACTTTTTTTTAGTCGGGTGGATTCGTGTCAAGTTTCCGGGTACATTGGTCAGCAGTTGAAAGGCGGCCGGGCGCGGCCGAGGAGGATCACGTGGAGAAGTTGCTGACCGTGGCCGAGGCCGCAGACCTGCTGGGCTGGCACCACATGACCGTCAGGAAGAAGGCCGTGCGGCCGGACGACCCCCTGCCGACCGTCCGGATCGGCGGGAGCATCCGGATCCGTCCCGCCGACCTCGACGCCTGGGTCGCCCGCCAGGGGACAACGGCGAAGGCCAAAAGTACGCCCACCTGACCCGAAGATCCCCATCGAATATAGAACTTCGATCCCGGCGGATTGTTCTAGCAATCCGAGGACTTGACTAGCCTCCGGATAGTTGGCATCCTTCAGTCGTCCTGGCCGGGATTGCAACTCGACCAGGATCGTCCTGTCCGGGCGGTCACCCCACGTTGGTCGGGGGGCCGGGAATCGAAAGGTTCCCGGCCCCACTCCCCGACAAACGAAAGGCGACGACGAGGCAGGCGAGGGAGTACTAACGTGGTGCATGACCTGACCAGCCGGACGCTACCGCAACGACGTCACGATCCGGCGTCCTGTCCCGCGGCACCCCACGCCACTCCAGTCCCGTTCCTGCTTGCGCTGTGGGGATACCGCTACCAACACGGACAGGAGACCGAACATGACTGCCACCTTCGACACTGCACCGCTTGACCTTGACGACATCGAGTTCCACGACCACGACGCCCTCCGGTTGATCCGTGCCCTGCGCGGGCCGGGAGCGTTCACCGTCCGGATCTACTGCTATCCGGACCACCCGAAGGCTGGCCTGCCTTTCAAGACCGAGTGGGCCTTCACCAATGACCCGGACCAGGATCGCGTGCCGCTGGAACTGAAGAAGGCCAACGAACGCGGACTGGCCATCGGCTGGATCCCCGAGCGTTGCATCTACACGGACATCGACGGGGGGGCACAGGCCCGCGAAGGAGGCCCCGCGGCAACGGCGGTCGTCCAGTCCGCGAACGGCCAGCACCTCTACTTCGGATACACGGATGGGGCGCCCGAGGACAGCGAAGTCCTGACGGCCCTGCGTTCTGCCTGCATGTTCCACACGGGCGACCCGGCCGTCGCGCAGATCGATCACGTCCTTCGGCTCCCCGGGTTCAAGCACCAGAAGAACCCCGACAAGCCCATCGACGTCGTCCTGGTCAAGGAGCCCGACCCGTCCGCGTCCGGATCGCTGGCCGATCTGGTCAAGGGGTTCCCCCGGAACCACCGCAAGGGCTGGGCCTCCTACGAGGCATGGAACCGCGTGCGCAAGGTGCTGGGCGATGCGGCGGGTGCGTTCGGGTCCCCTGAGTGGACCCAGAACGAAGATGCCGCGGTTGCCTACGCGACGACGCTGCCCGAGTACAAGGAGACCACCAACCACGACATGCCCGCCTGGGTGTCCGGGCATGACCCGGCCTACTGGTGGGGCTACTTGACCTGTGCGCGGCTGCTGCGGGCGATGAGCATCTACGGGGTCAACCGCGAGTCGTTCCTGCCCGCGGACAGTGATCCCGCCACGCCGGAATGGGCGACCAAGATCGAGCCGAAGGGCCGGATCTGGTTGGCGCACATCGCGGAACGGGAGGCGATGGCAAAGGACGGCCCTGCCATGGTTGCCCCGTTCGATCCGGCCGTCATCACGGACGAGGAGGCCGTCCACGCCCCGAAGTGGAACCGCCCGAAGAAGGGTGGCATCAACCTGCGCCGCGTGGACGTCGTGGGCCTGTTCACGGCCCTCGGCCTGTACGTCAAGCCTGACAAGGAAGACAGGCACATCGTCAAGTGCCCGTGGGCCGATCAGCACACGGACAAGGCCGCGGACGAGGCCGCGATCTGGGTCGCCACGAAGGACCGGGCCGCAGGGTTCAAGTGCTTGCACGGGCACTGTGCGGACCGGACCATGCGGGACGTTCTGGCCGAGGCGAGTCCTGCTGTCGTGTCCCGGTTCGTCGAGGGCGCCGAGATCGGGTCCCTCCGGGTCGGCCTCGTGTTCGGCCAGCCCGACTGGCCCGTGGTGCTGAAGAGCAAGGAGAAGGTCAGCCCGGCCCCGAACCGCCTGGAGAACACCGAGGCCCTCCTGCGGCACTACGGCGTCAAGGCCCGATACAACACGATGACCAAGTGGGCCGAGATCGACGTCAAGGGTGAACTCCACGACGGCAACGTCGCTGACGCCACGATCCTGGAGGCCGCGCGGCGTCACGGGTACAGCCTCTCCCGGGATGTTTACGAGCAGCACATGAGCCTGCTGCTGCACAAGGCCAAGGCCCACCCCGTGGCCGAGTGGATCGACTCGAAGCCCTGGGACGGCCAGACCCGGCTCCCGGCCCTGGTTGCCAGCCTGACGCTGGCGGACACGGACCCGGCCGCCGTTTCCCTTTCCACGACCATGATCCGCAAGTGGATGATCGCCGCCGTCGCCGCCATCTTCGAGGCGGGTGGCGCGAAGGTCGAGAACGTGCTGACGCTCGTCGGCAAGCAGGGTTGCGGCAAGACCCGCTGGATCTCGTCCCTGGCACCCGATCGTTCCTGGCTGGCAACGGGCGTGACGTTGAATCCCGGCGAGAAGGACTCGGTCCTCGGCGCCCTGCACCACTGGATCTGCGAACTGGGCGAACTGGATGCCACGTTCCGCAAGACGGACATCTCGAAGTTGAAGGGTTTCCTGTCCATGACGCGGGACATCATCCGGCCCCCCTACGGTCACCAGGACGAGCGCTGGCCCAGGCAGACGGTGTTCTGCGCCTCGGTCAATGACTCGTCCTTCCTGGTCGATGCAACGGGCAACCGCCGTTACTGGACGATTGAGGTGACCAAGTGCGATCCGAAGCACGGACTGGACATGCAGCAGGTCTGGGCTGAGGCGACCGCCCTGTACCGGGACAAGGAGGACTGGTGGTTGGACAGCGACGACGAGGCCGCCCTTGCCGTGCGCAACGACCGGCACCGCACGGACGATCCGATCTACGACGCCCTGGTGTCCGCGTTCACGGTCCGGGCTGATGGGTGGGTTTCCCAGCCGGACATCATCAAGGCCGTGAAGGAGGCTGCATCCGTGACCTGGACGCAGCGGGAGTCCCGGCAGGTGGTTACCGCCCTGCGCAGGCTGACCGGCCGCCAGCCGATCATGCGCCAGGGCGTTCCCGGGTGGGCGGTTGCCTCCCGCAAGGGGACCAAGACGGAGCAGGCGTCGGCGCCCCTGGACATCGGGGACCAGATCGACGCCGCCATTGCCGATCGGGTGTTCAACTGATGGACGGCATCAAGGTGTGCGAGGTGGCCCGAGGGTGTGCGAGTTTCGGTGGACTCGCACACCCTCGGGGGCACGGGAATCAGATCGGAAGAGCGTCGTGTAGGGAAAGAGTGTAGATCTCGGTGG
>CALKWH010000453.1 GCA_938004375.1 uncultured Pseudomonadota bacterium | reverse complement strand
ATACGAGATCGTATTCGGTGACTGGAGTTCAGACGTGTGCTCTTCCGAGCTTCTCGACGGTGACGTGCTCCTCCTCCTCCTTCCAGCAGTCGTAGTCGGTGACCATGGCCAGGGTGGAGAAGTGCAGCCCCGCCTCGCGGGCGAGGCGCGCCTCGGTGGCGTTGGTCATGCCGATGACCTCGGCGCCCATCTGGCGGTACCAGTTGCTCTCGGCGCGGGTGGAGAACTGCGGGCCGTCCATGCAGACGTAGGTTCCGCCGCGGTGGAGGGTGACGCCGGTGCCCTGGGCGGCGGCGGCGACGGCGGCGGCGAACTCGGCGCAGACCGGATCGGCCAGGCTCACGTGGCCGGCCAGTTCATTGAAGAACGTGGTCTCGCGGCGCCGGGTGAGGTCAATGAACTGGTCCACCACCACGAAGTGGCCGGGGACAAACTCTTCGCGCAGGGAGCCCACCGCCGAAACCGCCAGCAGGTGTGTGGCGCCCAGGCTGCGCAGGGCCCAGATGTTGGCGCGGTAGTTCACGCGATGGGGTGGTATCAGGTGCCCCTCGCCGTGGCGGGCGAGGAAGGCCACCGGCGTCTCCCCGAGCTTGCCGATGGTGATCGGGGACGAGGGCATGCCAAAAGGCGTGGGGAGCTCGCGGCGCTCGGTGACCGTGACCTCGGGGATCTGGTAGACGCCGCTACCGCCTGTAATGGCGAGCATCATGTAAAACCTCCTCCCGCCATGCGGGCAGCGGCAATCTAACCGGGAAAGGCCGGAAAAGGCAAGCTGAGGGTGGGCCGGCAAGAAATCTGTTCCCCGATCGCGGAGTCAATGGTACAAAAAGACCGGATCGGAGGCTCCATGAATCACGAACTGCCCCTCACCGAGCTCGTCCGGGCCGGGTTCCGCGTGTCCTCGCGCATCGCGGGCTATCTGGTCTTCGGAATCGCGCTGAACCTGTTGCTGCTCTTTTTGTTTTTTGGTCGCTTCAAGGCCGTGGACGGCATCTCGTTCACCACCGCGCTGCGCCTGGCCGGGGTGCTGATAATCGTGGCCTCCCCGGTGCTTTATTATTTATTGGGCGTCCGTCAGGGCTCCCGCGCTGCCGTGCATGGGCTCATAGTCAAATACAAGGCCCCGCTCGTGCATCTGCTGTTGTCGAAGATCCTCCAGCGGTTCCCAGAACTGTTCTCCGGCGCGGAGGCTGCCCGGCGGCTCTGGGGGCAGGTCAAGGAAAAATTTGACGAAATCCTGGGGGACAACTCCTTGTTTCTCCGCATGGCCCTGCGCGCCTTCGCGAGCCACGCCCGTTTCCTTGGGCTCGCCGAAGACGCCCTGGACAAGTTCGGGGACAAGAGCCTGGAGCCTGCGGCGAAGCTTGAAAAAATGTCCGAATGGGTCGCGGAGCGGATCCCCGACGAGCGGTTCGCGCCCTCCTGGACCCCGCTCGCCGTCGCCCTCATCCTGAACGTCGGACTGGTCACCGCCTCCGCGGTGCTGAGATCTTAAAATTATCGACTATCCCTGGGAGGTCATTCATGCACATGAGACAAATATTTACTCCTTTCCTGTTGATTTTCCTGATTTCCTGCGACGACGGCGTGAAGGTCGAGGGGGCCTGCGGGGACGGGTTCGTCGACCCGGCCGAGCAGTGTGATGGCGCGGCCCTGAACGGCGCGGACTGCACCTCGGTCGGCTTCTATTTTGCGCCCGGTCTGGCCTGCCGGGCCGACTGCACGTTCGACACGACCGGCTGCACCGGGCGCTGCGGCGACGGCGTATTGGACGACACCGAGCAGTGCGAGGGCAACAACATCGGCGACCGCACCTGCCTCACCCTGGGCTTTTCGGGGGGGACGCTCGCCTGTGATGCCGAAAATTGCACCATCGACACCTCGGGCTGTTCCGGCGAATGCGGCAACGGCCAGGTGGAGGGAGACGAAGCGTGCGACGACGGCGCCCGTGTCGCCGGCGACGGCTGCTCCCCGGGCTGCCTCATCGAGACGGGCTGGCACTGCAATGGGATCCCGAGCTACTGCGAGCCGACCTGCGGGGACGGTCTGGTCGTGGGGGACGAGGCTTGTGACGGCGTGGAGGTTGGTGACGACACCTGTGAGACCCTGGGTTTCTACTCGGGGACGATCACCTGCGAGGCCGACTGCAGCGCCCTCGACACCTCCGCCTGTTCGGGCCGGTGCGGCGACGGCCTCGTGGACGACGGTTTCGGCGAAGCCTGCGACGGCGCCGACCTCGCCGGCGCCACCTGCCAGGATCTGGGGTTGACCGGTGACGGGCTCGCCTGCGACAGTTCGTGTAGCTTGGACCCGACGAACTGCGTCGGTTGGGTCTCGGTCTCCGCCGGTGGGGAGCACACCTGTGCGATTGACACCCTGGGCCGTTTGTGGTGTTGGGGGGGCAACAACGCCAAACAACTGGGGGGCGATCTCCCCGAATCGACCGTCGGTCATCCCGTGCAGGTCACCGCGCTGCCGGGGACCGTGCTCAAGGTCGTCGTCGGTGGTAACCATACGTGTGCTCTTTTAAGTAGTGGCAGCCTCTGGTGCTGGGGCGGCAACGGCTCCGGCCAGTGCGGGATCGGGGAGGGGACCAATCCGGTCGTCGTGCCTACCCAGGTTCAGGGCATGTCCTCCGGTGTCACCGATGTGTCCACAGGAATCGGGACAACCTGTGCCTTGCAGAATTCCGCCCTTTATTGCTGGGGCTCCAGCACCTATGGTCAGATTGGAAACGGCACCAGTACCTGGAGTTTCGCGCCCGTGCTCGTGGCCGACGCCGTCGATCCCACCCGGTATATATATAATGGAGGCGGCCACACCTGCGCCATCAAAGAGGACGATCGCGTGCAGTGCTGGGGCATGGCTCATTGGGGCCAGTTGGGCTTTGAACAGGAATTGGACCAGTTGACTCCGGCGCTCACTCCTGCCTTCGGCACCCTGAGCGACATGGCGTTGGGCAACGTCTTTACTTGCGCCCGGAAAATCGATGACACCCTTTGGTGTTCCGGCCTGGGAAATCGGGGCCAACTGGGTGTGGGAAACACGAATCAGGTGAACACCCCGGTCCAGGCTCTCGTCGGAAATACGGTCCAGGGATTGACGGCCGGCTACGAGTTCACCTGCATCATCAAAAACGATCAAAGCGCCTGGTGCTGGGGAGCCAATGAACAAGGCCAGCTCGGGGCCGGGACCGGGGGGACGGAGGGGGCGCAGAGCAATGTGCCGGCTCAGGTCGGCGTCCTGGGTGTGCGGGCGCTGCACATCGATGCCGGTGCCTACCACGCTTGCGCGGTGAGGGATGACCATACCCTGTGGTGCTGGGGTTCGAACGAACTGGAGCAATTGGGAAACGGTTCGGCCGGTTTGATGAGCCTGGTGCCTGTCATGGTCGGGGGGATGTGAGAACAAGGTTTCTTTTCATGGATGCTGGAATGAATCCGGGGGCCGCGGCGTAGAAAGGACGTCTCTTTCGCCGGGGCTTTCGCGCTCGGCGCGCGCATTGATTTCAGAGAAGGAGTAGGGTACCATGCCGACTATGTCGTCTTCCGTCGCGCTCCCCGCCCAGTTGAACGCCAGCCTCGCCCGCACCCGCCTGCGGATCCGCTTCGCCCGCTTCGCGCGCCAGGCCCTTCCCGTGTGGTCGGTGCTCGGCGGCCTCATCGTGCTCGCGTCGGTGGTTCAGCACGCCGAGTGGGTCGAACCGATCTGGATGACCCGCCTGCAGTGGCTGCTGGTGGCGGTCATGGCAGGGGTGGGCGCCTGGTGGCTCTCGCGCCCCATCACCGTGCACCAGGCGGCTGCGCTGCTGGATCAGGCGGCCGGCGGGGACACCGTCATCCCGTCCGCGGTCAGCTTCATGCGCCACCCGCAGGAAGGGCCGTTCGTCGAGATGACGCTGGCCCAGGCCGCCTCCCACGCCGCGCGCGTGTCGCCGAAGCAGGCGGCCCCGCTGCTGTTCCCGCTGGCGGCAGCCGCGCTGCCTTTCTTTGGCATGAGCTATCTCGTGGTGCCCCGCGTGGTGGAGCCGCCCCGGCTCTCCTTTGGTCTGGTGACGCCGCCCCAGTTGGTCAACCAGCTCGACATCACCCCCAACTTCGCCCGGGAGGATCCGGAGTTCACCGTCCTCAAGGAAGAGATCCAGGACCTGCTGCGGCAGACCGAACTGTTCGGGAACGCTCGCACCCGGGAGCTGGCCCGCGAGCTCAAGCGCATCGTCGAGGCGGTGGAGAAGGGCACCATGCAGCCGTCGGCCGCCGCCCAGAAAGCCGAGGAGATCGCGAAGGCGCTCGCCGACGGGCAGGACGACGATCCCACCGTGAAGGAAATGGAGGCGGCGTTTGAAGAACTCGCCAAGGCGCTGAAGAAGGAGAAGGACTTCAGTGACTTGGCCAAGGCCTTCGAGCAGAAGGACTTTGACTCGGTGAAGCGCGAACTGGCCAAGGTCGAGCAGCAGCGCGCGGCCAAGACCCCGGAAGATCAGAAAAAAATGGACGCCGCCCTGCAGAAGGCCATGGAAGAGGCGGCCCGCAACCTCGAGGCCAAGGCCGCCCAGGCGCAGGCCAGGGCGAAGCAACTCGAGAACCAGAAGAAGACCGGCGAGGCCGAGGACGCCCGCAAGGAAGCCGAACGGTATCGCCGCGCCGCCGAGTCCGTGCGTCAGATGGGCAAGAGCCCGGCCGAGAAGGCCGAGGCGCTGCGCAAGCGCATGGAGGAGGCCCAGAAGAACGGCGACAAGGAGCAGGCCGAGGCCCTCAAGCGCGCCATGGAGCGCATGCAGAAGGCCCAGGAGCAGGCCCAGAAGAACCAGCAGCAGGGCCAGCAGCAGGGCCAGCAGCAGGGCCAGCAGCAGGGTCAGCAGCAGGGCCAGCAGCAGGGCCAGCAACAGGGCCAGCAGCAGGGCCAGCAGCAGGGCCAGCAGCAGGGTCAGCAACAGGGTCAGCAGCAGGGCCAGCAGCAGGGTCAGCAGCAGGGTCAGCAGCAGGGCCAGCAGCAGGGTCAGCAGCAGGGCCAGAAACCGGGTCAGCAGCAGAGCCCGTCCCAGAACATGGGCGACTCGGTGGACAATTACATGCGCAACCGCTCCGAGCAGGAGAGCCAGCAGAAGACCTCGAACACGGCCGAAGAGGTGCGCGAGGCCATGAAGCGGCTGCGCCAGGGCGGCCAGTGCAAGGGCGGCAACTCCGGCGGGCGCCAGAGCGGCGTGCAGGACTTCTTCCGTCGCGCCGGCGGCCAGCAGGGCGGCCAGCAGGGGCAGGGCGGTCAGAAGCCCGGCGGGCAGAAGCCCGGCGGCGGCCAGGGCGGCACGGGCGCGGGCGATCAGGACGGCGGCAAGCTGCTGGGCAAGACCGAGCGCACCGACGTGAAGACCACCGACCACCAGCTCGACAGCAAGCGTCAGGGGGACGGTCCCACGCGCCAACAGGTCATCCTGGGCGCTTCGGACAAGGGCTTCTCGAAGACGCAGTATAAAGAAGTGTTCACGAAATACCAGGAGGCCGCCAAGGAAGTCCTCAAGGACGAGAAGATCCCGCCCGGCTACAAGCACCTGGTCAAGGTCTACTATCGTCTCATCCGCCCCAGGGAAGGTCAGTAAATCGTATGGAAAAAACAGATAAATTCGAACAGGAAGTCAAGCAATTCGGTGACGATCTGCGTCGCTTGAAAGATGAAGTGCAGAAATTCATCGTGGGCCAGGGCGAGGTCATCGACGGCGTGCTCTCGTGCCTGATGTGCGACGGCCACGTCCTGCTCGAGGGCGTCCCCGGTCTGGGCAAGACCATGCTGGTGAACACGCTGGCCAAGGCCCTGTCGCTCCCGTTCTCCCGCATCCAGTTCACCCCCGATCTGATGCCCGCGGACATCCTGGGCACCAACATCATCGAAGAGAAGGCAGGCGGCAAGCAGTTCGTCTTCCAGGCAGGCCCCGTGTTCACCAACATCCTGCTGGCCGACGAGATCAACCGCGCGACGCCCAAGACCCAGTCGGCGCTCCTCGAGGCGATGCAGGAGAAGATCGTCACCGTGGCCGGCAAGACCCATAAACTGCCGAGGCCGTTCATGGTGCTGGCGACCCAGAATCCCCTGGAGATGGAGGGCACCTATCCGCTGCCCGAGGCCCAGGTCGACCGCTTCCTCTTCAAGCTCATCATCCCATTCCCGAAGAAGGACGAGCTGCACGAGATCATGAACCGCACCACCGGCAAGGTCACCCCCGAGATCTCGCCCGTGCTCACCGGTGACCGCATCAACGAGATGCGCGAGCTGGTCCGCGCGATGCCGGTGGCCCACGAGCTGGCCGACTACGCGCTGCGCATCCTCGAGGCCACCCACCCCGAGAGCGCCGACGCCCCGGCCGACGTGAAGAAGTTCGTGCGTTTCGGCGGCTCCCCGCGCGCGGCCCAGGCCATCCTGCTCGCCGCCCGCGTCCGGGCGCTGGCCGGCGGACGGTTCGCCCTGTCCTACGACGACATCCGCAGCGTGGTGAAGCCGTCTCTGCGTCATCGCCTGATCCTGAACTTCGAGGCCGAGGCCGAGGGCGTCCGCACCGACGACCTGCTGGAGTCGATCCTGAAGAAACTGAAGGAGAACTAGCGGCCGGGCCCTCCCGGACGCCGGCGCCGCCATGCCCGATCCCAAGCAGTACGTCTCCCAGAGAGCCCAGCTGGCCAAGGCCGGCATCGAGGAGTCGATGGGCAAGGACTTCCTCGCCGAGCTCGAGCGCCTGTTCCTCATCTCGCGGCAGGTCCTCGCGGGCAAGCTGCGCGCCGAGCGCCGCACTAAGAAGCGCGGCAGCGGCCTCGAGTTCGCCGAGCACCGCGAGTACAATCTGGGCGACGACTTCCGCCACATCGACTGGAACCTGTACGGCCGCCTCGAGAAGCTCTTCGTGCGCCTGTACGAGGAGGAGGAGGACATCCCGGTCTACGTGATGTTCGACGTCTCCGCGTCCATGCTCGAGGGCACGCCCATCAAGGCCGTCCACGCCTTCCGCATCGCCTCGGCACTGGCCTACGTCGCGCTCGCCCACCTCGACCGCGCCACCATGCTGCCTTTTACGGCCGCCATGGAGCAGTTGCAGCCGCCCGGGCGCGGCAAGGGCCGCATGTTCAAGATGTTCCACAACATCCGCAACGCGCGGCTCGGCGGCGTCACCGATCTGGCCCAGGCCACCCGCTCCTTCGTCTTCCGCAGGCCCCGGCGCGGCACGGTCGTCCTGATCTCGGACTTCCTCACGGCCGCGGGCTACGAGGAGGCCGTCAACCTGCTGCGCTACCACCGCTACCGCGTCATCGTGGTGCAGGTGCTCTCGCCCCAGGAGCTGGCCCCGAAACTGACCGGTGACGTCGAACTGATGGACGTCGAGACCGGTCAGACCCGCAGCATCACGGTCACAGCCAACCTGTTGCGCGCTTATCTGGCCGAGCTCGAGAAGTACACCGACGGCCTGCGCACGTTCTGCCAGGACCGCGCGATCCCCTATTTCATGTCGCCCACGAACCAGCCCCTCGAGACGCTCATGCTCGACGTGTTCCGCAAGGGAGGGTTCCTGCGATGACCTTCTGGGGCCTCTCCGTCGCCGCGATGGCCCAACTGGCCGCCCTCTTCGGCGGGCTCGCCTTTCTGCTGTACCTGCTCAAGCTGCGCGAGCGGCTGGTCCCGGTGTCCGCCCATTTCCTGTGGGATCGCGTGATCAAGGCCGGCCAGCGCAGCCTGCTCGCGCGCATCCTGCGGCGCGTGTTCTCCTTCCTGCTGCAGTTGCTCATCCTGGGGGCGGTCATCATCACCCTGGGTGATCCGCGAGCAATAGCCACCACCGAACACCCTGATCGGCTGGTGCTGCTCCTCGACGACTCGGCGTCCATGCGGACCCGGGACGTGCCCCGCGGCTCCAAGCTCGTCACCCGCTGGGAGAGCGCGGTCGAGAAGGCCCGCAAGCTCATCCTGAACAAGCGCGACAACGACGAGGTCATGCTCGTCACGTTCTCTTCCCGGGCGGGTTCCCGCTCCACCTGGGAGAGGGACGCCGCCTCGCTGCTCTCGAGCCTGGAGAAACTGACGCCGACCGACATGCCCGGCGAGCTCTCCACGGGGCTCGCCTACGCCCAGGAGGTGCTCTCCGCCGGTCAGCCCGGAAAGGTGGTCCTGTTCACCGACGCGGCCGGCCCCCCCGAGAACGACATTTACTGGGGACCGGTGCCCGAGGACTGCGAGCTCGAGAACAAGCTCGACATCACCGGCATGGACCTGCACCAGGTGCCCCTGGGCATCGAGCCGCGCGGCGCCAACCTGGCCATCACGCAACTGGCAGCGCGACCCCTGCCCACCGACCCCGACACCGGCGAGGTGCTCTTCCAGGCCGTCAACACCGGCACCATGACCCTGAAGACCCGCGTGGACTTCTACGTCGACGGCAACTGGCGCGAGAGCCGCCAGCTCGAGCTCGCCGGCGGCGCCGAGAAGGTCTTCCTGATCCGGCTGCCCCTGGTGGGCGCCGAGCTCGAGGCGCGCCTGAAGAACCTGGACACCGAGGTCGATCCCCTCGCCGTGGACGACCGCGCCTGGGCCGTGCTGCCCCGCAAGCCCCAGCCCCGCATGCTCTTCGTGGGCCGGGAGAACCTTTTCCTAGAGGCCGCGCTCCTGCTCCTGCCGGGCACGATCCGCAAGGTCGCCCCCGAGGACTACCGGCCGGCCGTCCTCGAGCACTGCATGGAGCCCACCGGGGATCCGTGCAACCTGATCATCTTCAACGAGTTCGTCCCCGAGACGGTCCCTCCCACGCCCAATCAAATCTGGGTGCACCCCGCCGGGGATCCCAAGGCCAAGCAGCCCTTCACCATCGCCTCCCGCAGCAAGGAGAACCTGCAGATCCTCTGGACCGGCGGTCCCCAGCCGCACCCGATCATGGAGAGCGTCTCCATGAAGGACGTGAACCTGTGGGGGGAGAGCACGGCCTTCGCGCTCGCCGCCAAGGATCGCCCGCTGATGCAGGTGGACGCCAGGGGCACGGTGCTGTCGCTCCTACGGACGCTGCCCACCGGCCAGCGCCTGATTTCCCTGGGTTTCTCGCTCCACGACTCGGACTTCGTGCTGCAGATCTCGTTCCCCGTGTTCATGCTCAATTTGGTGAACTGGACCATGGGCAGCACTCCCGGCTACACGGCCACGTATCCCACCGGCCAGCCGCGCGAGTTCTTCCTGGACACCAACCAACTCCGTTACCCCGACGGGGAGACGCTGCCCATCTCGGGCGCCGGCCTGGTCCTCGCCCCGCCGCGCACCGGTGTCTACACCTTCCTGAAAGACGGCGAGCCCGTCCAGGCCATCGCGGCCTCGCTGCTCTCCCCGGGCGAGAGCCAAATCACCCCGCGCCCCCTCGAAATCTCCTGTCGCCGGCCTCCGGAGTGGCGGAGTCGGTTCGTCATTTGGAAGGCTTCGTCCAGCGTGCGCTGGAAGCCGATGCTGGCCCTGCTAGATCGGAAGAGCGTCGTGTAGGGAAAGAGTGTAGATCTCGGTG
>CALKWH010000452.1 GCA_938004375.1 uncultured Pseudomonadota bacterium | reverse complement strand
CAGACGGGTCAGACGGGTCAGACGGGTCAGACGGGTCAGACGGGTCAGACGGGTCAGACGGGTCGGACTCTCTTCGCTCATGGTCTTCGCCCATGTTCAATTTGAGACTTGTATTCCCAATAACGGAGTGTTAGACCCCGCGCGGAAACGGGCGCGGCTGGTCACCAGCCGCCGCCCGCCCGTGGTCGAAAAGGAGTCGTTTCCATGATCTGGCTCGTCGCTTCCTTCGGCGTCTTCTTCGCGGGCGCCGTGTTGTCCATGCTGCTGCCGCGCCGGACTCTGCGCTGGTTCGGGCCGCTCGCCTCGGCCCTGGGCGCCGGTCTGGGCCTCGTGCCCGTGGTCATGGCCCTGGGCCCCGGCGGCGACCTGTCCTGGGACCGCGGCTGGTCCATGCCCCTGGGCGCCTTCCGGTTCGGCATGGATCCGCTGTCAGCCTGGTTCGCCGGCGCCATCCTCCTGCTCACGACCCTGGCCGCCCTCTACGCGTCGGGCTACCTGCGCGACGCCGAGGAGCGCAAGGACACCGGCGTCTTCTGGTTCCATTACCTGCTGCTCACGGCCTCCATGCTCGCCGTGGTCACCGCCCGCAACGGCATCCTCTTCCTGCTCGCCTGGGAGTCCATGGCGCTGACCTCGTTCTTCCTGGTCATCTTCGATCATGAGGATGGCGCCGTGCGCCGGGCCGGCTGGATCTATTTAATCGCCACCCACATCGGCACCGCCTTCGTCCTCTTCCTGTTCGCCCTGCTGGGGCGCCACTCCGGCTCCCTGGACTTCGCCGGCTTCTTCGCCATCGCCCGCCACCGGGAGGTCGCCTCGGTGGTGTTCGTGCTCGCGGTCCTCGGCTTCGGCACCAAGGCCGGCTTCATGCCGCTGCACGTCTGGCTGCCCGAGGCCCACCCGGCCGCGCCCTCGCCGGTCTCGGCCGTGCTCTCCGGCGTCATGATCAAGACCGGCGTCTACGGGCTGCTGCGCGTGCTGACCTTCCTCGGGACGCCGCCGGCCTGGTGGGGCTGGATGCTGGTGGCCGTCGGCGCCGCGTCGGGCGTGCTCGGCGTGCTCTTCGCGCTGGCCCAGCACGACCTCAAGCGGCTGCTCGCGTTCTCCAGCGTGGAGAACGTGGGCGTCATCACGCTGGGCCTCGGCGTCGGGCTGCTGGGCGTGACCCACCGTGACCCGATCATGGCGCTCCTGGGCTTCTCGGGGGCTGCCCTCCACGTGCTCAACCACGCCATCTTCAAGGGCCTGCTCTTCCTCGGCGCGGGCGCCGTGGTCCACGCCTGTCACGTCCGCGATCTCGAGGAACTGGGCGGCCTGCAAAAGCGCATGCCCGTGACCGGGACGACCTTCCTGATCGGCTCGGCCGCCATCTCCGGCCTGCCGCCCTTCAACGGGTTCGTCAGCGAGTTCCTCATCTACGTTGGGGCCTTCGCCGGCATCATCGGCTCCACGGGCACCGCCACGCTCTCGGGCGCCGTGGTGACCGTCGCCGCCCTCGCGCTCATCGGTGGCCTGGCCCTGGCCTGCTTCACCAAGGCCTTCGGCGTCATGTTCCTGGGCGAGCCCCGCAGCGCGCACGCCGCCCACGCCCACGAGGTCGGCGGGGCCATGCGGCTGCCCATGGTGACCCTCGCCGCGCTCTGCCTGCTGCTGGGCCTGGGCGGTCCCTTCCTGCTGCCGCTTTTGGCCTCGGTGACCGCCCCGGTGACCGGGCTGCCGGCCTCCATCGCCGCCACCGTCGTGCGCGAGACCCCCGCGCTGCAGATCCTGTGGAAGGTGACCGCCGCCACCGGCGGCCTGGTCGTGCTCGCCCTGCTGCTGGGCGCCTGGCGCGCGCACCTGCTGGGCGGCCGGACGATCGGCGCCACCGGCACCTGGGACTGCGGTTACGTCGCGCCCACGGCCCGCATGCAGTACACGGCCTCGTCGTTCGCCGACCCCATCATCCGCATGTTCGGCGCGTTCCTGGGCACCCGCAGCCGCCTCTCCCGACCCGACGGCCTCTTCCCCGAGGGCGGACACTTCGCCAGCGACACGCCCGACGTCTCCTCCGAGCGGCTCTACGCGCCCCTGTTCGCCCGCCTCGAGGAGGTGATGGCGCGGATCCGGCTGCTCCAGCACGGCCTGTTGCATCTGTACATTCTCATGATCGTGCTGTCCCTGCTGGGGCTGCTCTTCTGGAAGCTGGGGTGACGCCATGAACGCGCTGCGCTTTCTCCCCCTGGTCTCGGGTCTGGTCCTGGCCCCCTTCCTGCTGGGCGTCGTCAACCGCGTGAAGGCGAAGTTCGGCGGCCGCACGGGGCAGCCGCTCTTGCAGGCCTACTTCGACCTGTTCAAGCTCCTGCGCAAGGGCGCGGTGTACAGCCGCACGACCACCTGGGTGTTCCGCGCCGGCCCGGTCGTCGGCCTCGCCGCCGTCCTTGGCGCCCTCGCGCTGCTACCCGCGGGCCGGCATGCGCCGGCGGCCGTGTCCTTCACCGGCGATCTGTTCCTGCTGGCCTATTTTCTGGGCCTGGTGCGCTTCGTGACCGTGCTCGCCGCGCTGGACACGGGGTCGGCCTTCGAGGGCATGGGCGCCTCCCGCGAGGTGCAGTTCTCCGCCCTCGCGGAGCCGGCCCTGCTGGTGGCGCTGGCGGCCCTGGCCCGCCTCACGGGAGGCCTGGGACTGACCCAGATCACCTCCGCCCTGGGTCCCGCCTCCTGGGAGGTCGCCGGCCCGGCCCTGGCGCTGGTCGCCCTGGCGCTGTGCATCGTCTTTCTGGCCGAGAACAGCCGCATCCCGGTGGACGATCCCAACACCCACCTCGAGCTCACCATGATCCACGAGGTCATGATCCTCGATCACTCGGGCCCCGACCTGGCCTTCATCCTGTACGGCGCCGCCCTGAAATTCTGGATCCTGGGCGCCCTCATCGTGAACGTCGCGGTCTCCTGGATCGGCGGCGGCGCCGCGATCACCATCCCCGCGTTCTTCGCCGGCATGCTGCTGGTGTCCGTGGGCGTGGGCGTCGTGGAGTCCGTCATGGCCCGCTACCGGCTGCTCAAGGTCCCGCGGATGCTCTGGGTGGGCGTCGCGCTCTCGGTGCTCGCCTTCACCCTCATCGGGAGGTTCACGGCATGACGCTCCCCGTCGACACCATCCTCGTCATCGTCATCCTCACCGGCTTTCTCATCCTGGGCACGGCGCGCCTGATCACGGCCATCCGGCTGTCGGCCATCCAGGGCGTGTGCATCGGCCTGCTCCCCGTGGCCGCCAGCGGCGGGGGCACCTCGGTGCGCGTGCTATTGCTGGGGCTGGCCATCGTCATCCTCAAGGGCGTGGTCTTCCCGCGGCTGCTGCGCCGCGCCATCCGCGAGAGCCGCACCTCGGGGGAGATGCAGCCCTACGTGGGCATCACGGCCTCGGTCATCACCGGGATCCTCGCGCTCGTCGCCGCCTTCTGGCTCGACGCCCGCATGGACTTTCTGCCCGACTCCCACGGTCTGGTGGCACCCACCGCCTTCTTCACCATCATCACCGGCCTGTTCCTGATCGTGGCGCGCAAGCTGGCCATCACCCAGGTCATCGGCTATCTGATCCTGGAGAACGGCATCTACGTGTTCGGCCTGGCCATCGCCCTCGAGGTGCCCGTCATCGTCGAGCTGGGCGTGCTGTTGGACATGTTCGTGGCCGTGTTCGTCATGGGCATCGCCATCTTCCGCATCAACCGCGAATTCAACCACATGGACTCCGACCAGCTTCGGAACCTGAAGGGGTGACGCCATGAACCCGGGATGGATCCTGCCGCTTGTCCTCGTCCTGCCTGCGCTGTTCGCCGGCGCGGGCCTGCTCGTCCCCTCGCAGCGCGCCGCCCTGCGCCTGATCACCTTCGGCACCCTCGCCGGCGCGGCCGTCGCCGTCGCCGCCGCCGCCCTCGCCCTCTCGCGCGCCGGTGAACTGACCTCCCTGGGCGCCTGGCTCATGGTCGACGCGCTGTCGGCCTACCACCTGCTGGTGATGGCCGCGGTGTTCTCGCTCTCCGGGCTTTATGCGCGCTCGTACTTCGCCGCCGACGCCGAGAGCGGCGAGCTCAGCCTGCGCACGGCGCGCCGCTTCACCGCGCTGTGGTTCTCCTCCATGGCGGCCATGCACCTGGTGCTCGTCTCCAACAACCTCGGGCTCATGTGGGTGGGCATCGAGGCCACCACCCTGGTGACCGCGTTCCTGATCTGCATCCACGGGACCGCCACCTCGCTCGAGGCCATGTGGAAGTACCTGCTCATGTGCTCGGTGGGCGTGGCCCTGGCCTTCATGGGCACGCTGCTCGTGGCCGCGTCCACCCACGGCTCGGGCGTCGAGGGCGCATCGGCCCTGCTCTGGACCGAGCTGCGCGACGCCGCCACCCGCCTGAACCCGAAGCTGCTGAAGACCGGCTTTCTGTTCCTGGTGATCGGCTACGGCACCAAGGCCGGCCTGGCCCCCATGCACAACTGGCTCCCCGACGCCCACAGCCAGGCCCCGGCGCCCGTGTCGGCCATCTTCTCCGGGTTCCTGCTCAACGCCGCCCTGTACTGCATTCTGCGGACCCTGCCCCTGGTCGAGGCGCTGCCGGGCAACTCCGGCTGGGGCCGGGAGATCCTGATCGCCTTCGGCCTGATCTCCATCCTTGTGGCCGCCGTGTTCATCATCGCCCAGCACGACCTGAAGCGGCTTTTGGCCTACTCCAGCGTCGAGCACCTGGGCATCGTCGCCCTGGGCGTGGGCCTGGGGGGTCTGGGCCACGTGGCCGCGCTGTTCCACATCCTGAACAACTCGGTGAGCAAGTCCGTGGGCTTCTTCTGCGCCGGCTCCATCGGACACCTGGCGGGCACCCACGACATGCGCAAAATCAACCGCGTCACCGCCCTCTCCCGGGTGTGGGGGCTGGGCCTCGTGGGCAGCCTGCTGGCCATCATCGGGGCGGCGCCCTTCGCCCTGTTCCTCAGCGAGTTCCTCATCCTGTACACCGCGATCCAGCAGGGCCACACCTTCATCGCGGCGGCCTTCCTGGCCGGCCTCGCGCTGGTCTTCGTGGGCGCCCTGCGTCACCTGATCTCGATCGCCTGGGAGCCGCTTGACGGCCCCGTGGAGCCCCACCGCGGCACCCTGCTCGAGGGCGCCATCGTGTTCGTCCCGCTGACCGCGCTGCTGGTCCTGGGCGTGTGGGTGCCGGCCCCGTTCTGGAGCCTGCTCGAGCGCGCCGCCCGCGTCCTCGGAGGTGCGTCATGACCGACTGGAGAAACGCCTGCGCCATCCCCCTCGCCGGGCTCGCCGACCTGTCGGTGTGGGACTTCCAGGACTGCGTCTCGGTGGGCCTCATGAAGGGCGCCCAGCTCCTGGCCCTGTTCGGCGTGCCCGCCCGCGTCGGCGGCCGCCAGGACGCCGTTGCCGGCGGCCACCAGGACGCCGGCGCCAGCGAAGATCCTGACTGCGTCCGGCTCTTCGCCGTACTCGGGCACCCCGGCAACGGCACCCTCGAGCCCTTCTCCACCGTAGTGAAGGACTCGTTCCTCTCGCTGGCCCCCATCCACCCGCAGGTCCAGCTCTTCGAGCGCGAGCTCGCCGAGAAATGGCGCGTGAAGCCCCAGGGTCACCCCTGGTTCAAGCCCGTGCGCTTCGAGCGCCCGTCCCGGGACGGCGCCGACCTGTGGGAGGCCCACCCCGCCGCCTGCGGCACCGCCGACTTCTTCCGGGTGGGCGGCGAGGAGGTCCACGAGGTGGCCGTGGGGCCCGTCCACGCCGGCATCATCGAGCCCGGCCACTTCCGCTTCCAGTGCCACGGCGAGACCGTCTACCACCTCGAGATCCTGCTGGGGTACCAGCACCGCGGCATCGAGCGGGCGCTCACCGGCGGCCCCGGACCCCGGACCCTGCACTTCATGGAGACCGCCGCCGGCGACACCACCATCGGCCACGCCACCGCCCACTGCCAGCTGGCCGAGGCCGTCTTCGGCCTGGCGGTGCCGCCCCGCGGCCGCGTGCTGCGCGGCGTCGCCCTCGAGCTCGAGCGCATGGCCAACCACATCGGGGATCTGGGCGCCCTGGCCGGCGACGTGGGCTTCCTCCCCACCCAGGCCTTCTGCGGGCGCATCCGGGGCGACGTGCTCAACCTGACCGCCCGGCTCTGCGGCAACCGCTTCGGCCGCGGTCTGGTGCGCCCCGGCGGCGTGGCCTTCGACGCCGAGCCCGCCCGCGTCCGCGAGGTGGTCCGCCTGCTCGAGCAGGCGCTCGCCGACGCCACCGGCGCCATCGACCTGCTCTGGGAGAGCGGCTCGGTGCTCGCCCGCTTCGAGGGCACCGGACCCGTGTCTGCCGAGACCGCCACTCGGATCGGCCTGGTCGGCCCCGCCGCCCGCGCCTGCGGCCTGTCCCAGGACGTCCGGCGCGACTACCCCTGCGGCATCTGGGCCGATGCGCCCATCGAGGTGCCCACGCTTTCCACCGGCGACGTGTTCGCCCGGGCCCGGATCCGCTGGGAGGAAATCCGCGTGAGCGCCGAATGGATCCTCGCGAACCTGGCCGATCTGCCCGACGGGGCCGTGCGCGCCCCCGACGCGCCCCCGACGGCCGCCCCCTGGCCCGCCGACACCCTGGCGGTCTCCCTCACCGAGGGCTGGCGCGGCCGGATCTGCCACGCCGCGGTCACCGGCCCCGACGGCCGCTTCGCCGCCTACAAAATCGTGGATCCGTCGTTCTTCAACTGGTTCGGGCTGGCCCAGGCCCTGCGCGACCAGGAGATCAGCGACTTCCCGCTGTGCAACAAGAGCTTCAACCTGTCCTACTGCGGGTTCGACCTGTGATGATGGAGGGGTTCCCATGTCCGGCATCCTGAAGACCCGACTGCAACAGGGCCACCGCACGTTCACCTGGCCCGACGGCCCGCTCCCGCCGCTCCCGGACCGCTTCCGCGGCCGCCCGTCCCTCGGGGACGCCGCCTGCCCCGAGAACTGCGGCAAGTGCCTCGGCGCGTGCCCCACGGGCGCGCTCCACCTCGAGGACGGCAAAGCCGCCCTGGACACCGGTCGCTGCCTCTTCTGCGGCGCCTGCGCCACCGCCTGCCCCGCCCTGCGGATCACGTTCACCGCCGAGCACAGGCTGGCCTCGGCCACCCGCGAGGGGCTCGTGGTGCGGCCCGGGGACGAGGACCTCCCCCCGCGCAAGGTGGCCCTGGCCCGCAAGCTCTTCTCCCGCTCGCTCAAGCTGCGCGAGGTCTCCGCCGGCGGCTGCAACGCCTGCGAGGCCGACACCAACGTGCTCGGGACGCTGGCCTGGGACCTGGGCCGCTTCGGCATCTCCTTCGTGGCCTCCCCGCGCCACGCCGACGGTATTTTGGTCACCGGCCCCGTCCCCGAGAACATGCGCCTGGCGCTCTTGAAGACCTGGGAGGCCGTCCCCGCCCCCAAGGTCTGCATCGTGGTGGGCGCCTGCGCCATCTCCGGCGGTCCCTTCGCCGGCCACGGCGAGGTCCACGACGGCGCCGCCGGCCTGATCCCGGTGGATCTGTTCATCCCCGGCTGCCCCCCGCACCCGCTGACCATCCTCGACGGCCTGCTGGCCCTGATCGGAAGGATCGACTAGCCGGACCACAGTTGTCAGAACATCAATCGGAAATACTCAGCAGGTCGGCGACACGGCGTACGATCGGATGCGACCTCAAATCTTCGACAATTTCATTTCGCTGTCTCATCCGTCGCAAGAACCACTCCGACCATTCATTGGGCGCTGTCTCAGTCATTGTACCCCTGACCGGGAACTGATTGGATGAGTTGGTTTGCTTCGCGGCATCGATGGCGGCTTGAAGTATCCGCTTTCCATCTCCCTGGTTTTCAATTGACCACTGCCGGGGCCACTTCGCACCCTTTTTACAAGCTTTTTGATTCATGCCAAGGATCGCTCGGATCTCTTTCTGAATGAGAAGAACAGATTCGAACTCCGGATCCATGCAAAGAGGGCGAATTTCCCCCCGTCGAATCGCGGGGCCAATTGCCTTTAACTTTCTAGTATTGGACAACCACTCACCAACGTTTTTTTTCCATTCAACAGGCAACTCGGTACTTTCCCTGAGCCTCTCCATCAGCCATTGGACTTCCTGCCGGCGACATCGTGAAAGATCCACTCCATGGAGTGGCGGCAAGAGATCCCACGCGACGACCGCAGCGTCAAATGCATTATTTGTCATGCAAAGTTGTCGGGTAATTAGTTGATCGAGCGCTTCACCCGCCCCGGATGCCTTAGGGTGGTTCGGATCGAGATTCTCGAGGTGCTGTTTGGAGATCGGAAAAACATGGCTCCATGACTGCCGCTCCGCCAAATTTGCTACGTGATTACACCAGATTTCCTGGAGGGGTTCCCTTTGCCGCTGGGTCATTGGCGTGATGGCCCCCTCCACGAATAGCGCAACCCTTATCTGGCTCACTTTTCGCTCTCCGCCTCGAGGTTGGTGTACCGCGTACCTGCAGGAATTTTTGGCGAGTAAGCTTTGACACTCCAGAGTTCGCTGAATTTTTCGTAGACGCTGTTACCGTCCCGACGACGAACGATTACGATGTCCTCGAGTTCGACATCATCGAGGATCCACGGCGAATGCGTTGTGACGATGATCTGGATGCCTCGCCCTGTGGCTTCACGCAGATGGCGCACCAAAGTTCGCGAAGACCACGGATCGAGTCCGTTTTCGATCTCCTCGATGCACAACAATGAAGGGGCAGGCTCTCTTACAAGAAGGGCGAATATGGCAGTGATGCGACGCGTTCCCTCCGAGAGCATCCACGCGGGGATGGGGAAACGCTTCCGCCCACCTCTACCTTGGTACGGCATTTCCTCGAGCAGCTCGTAATGAACATGTTCGTTGCGCCCCCCTTGAGGAGTGGGCACTTTTACATCACGAATTCCGGGCAAGACTTCGGTGACGAGACGAACCAACTCCTTTCGCTGCTCATCGTCCAGATCAGATAGTAGCGCTGGCAGATGTTGCCCTTCCTCATCAAGGATTGGATCACTAGAGGATCGTCGAGGTAAGGAGCCCTTGGCCAGACTGCTCGGGTTCAATCTCAGAAAGACCGCGCGTCTCCAGAATTCGCGCACAGGTAGTGCCAATTCCTCACGGGTACGTTCAAGTTCGAGACGATCTGAATTCCCGGAACTCTCCAAAATAGTCTGAGTCGCTTTTCCTTTGGCTCCCATTTCAAGCAATTCATTGGTGATCACCGGAGTCGTACCATCCTCATCCTGGATCACTTTGACAAGATAATGAAGCCGCCGTCTTCCTTTGGCCCAGTCGCAATCAATTTGGAAGTAATTCGGTGTAGCTTGAGACCTTAAGTTCAAAAGGTCGCCGACCCCGGCGTAACGGTCGCATGCGGCTACAGCATCCCTCCTGAGAGTCTGGTCGATCCATTGAAGTGCCTCAAGCAACGTGCTTTTTCCTGAGCCATTGCGCCCGATCACGACAGTAAAAGGACGAAGCTCTACCCCCCTGGGTTTGAACGCCGCTTTAAATCGATGGATCCTGACCGCGCTAAGCATCAGGTGTGAGGTCGAAACCGGTCGACTTTGAGCTTTCATAAAATTTGGTCTCCTCCGACTTAGACTATCCATGAGGCATGGTGGCAAGTCAAGGCACAGAATCCTTCACATAATTCTGCAGATTTTCCCTGTATCAATGGACTTGACAAACATCGTGATTTTGGTAATCGCGATCCTCAAGTTCGAAAGGAGCGTGACGAATGTCATTGGGACGTGAAATCCAGGCCGATTACAGCAAGGGTCTGCAGTTGCAGGTGCTGATCGAGCGCGACCGCGCGCGGCTCGAGGCTCGTCTGGAGGCGGGCGTCCTCGACGGGCTCGACGCCGATCTGGCGCTGTTGCGGGACGAGAGCACCGGGGCAGTGGTCTCCCGGCAGACCCGCAAGTCCGCCACCTGGACTCAGCGCGACGCGGCCGAGCGTCTCCTCGCGCTGGTGATGGCGGTGCGCGCCACCCTCAAACTGAGGAAGGTCGACGCCGTGGTGCTCACCCGCACCGGCGTGGGAAAGAAGCTCGACGCACGCATCGTGCGGACCGTAATCGAGGGCGCTCGGCTGGTGGTGGGTGCGTACGGGCAGTATCCCGACCAGATGCGCCGGGCCGGCGTGCTGCCAGGGGACATCGCCGAGCTCGAGTCGCTCACGGCGCGGCTCGCCGCGGTCGACACCGAGCAGGAAGGGACCAAGGTTACCGCCAAGCAGAAGACCGCCGCCCGCGACGCCGCCCACCGGCGGGTGAAGGACGCCATTGCGGCCATTGTTGGGGTCGCCGAGCTGGCCTTCGTGCACGATCCGGAGCGCCTGGCCATGTACCGGGCGCTCTTGCCGAAGCGGATTCGCACCCGCAAGGCTTCCACGCCGGAGGCTTAGTCGCGCACACCTGGCGAGAATGCGTACGCGACCGGCGGGCATTCGCACGTGGGCGGCCGGTGTACGTACACCAGCGGCAGGGGCGC
>CALKWH010000451.1 GCA_938004375.1 uncultured Pseudomonadota bacterium | reverse complement strand
GGCGACCCCCTAGATCTACACTCTTTCCCTACACGACGCTCTTCCGATCTTGAACCTGTCCGTCCAGGAGGTGACGGTGCTGGTGGTCGAGGGCAGGAAATCGACGGGTTCACCGGACTCCCCGAACTCGATCTTGAACTCGACGGCTCCTTGCCGGGGCACACAGGCCCAGGAGCGGACAACGACCCGCAGGGAACCGAGGGTCGGGTGGATCAGTTTGCCTGCGCCGCGTGCGCGGAGGGCGGACTCCAGTTCCTTGGCGGTCTCCGCATAGCCTGCGCCTGCACAGACGGCCTGGATGGAGTACGAGGTCAGGAGGGATCCAGTGTCCTCGACGAACCCGCGCCCGTTGACGATTTCATGCTCAACGACCCGGCGCCCGCTGGAGTGCTCTGGCAGGGCCGTTGCCGTGAACGGGACGCCGCGGTAGGAGGCTGGGCGGAATGTCACCATGATCCACCCCACGCGCCGCTGACGCCGACGTCTGCGCGGACCTTGCCAGGGCCGTCGCCCGTAACCTTCGTGACCTCAGCGCCGGTGCCGGTGGCAGCCTCAACGCGGACGTTCACGTCCACGCTCTGCTGCCGGAGGATCTCTGTGAGGGACATCCCGGTCGTGTTTGCAGGCCGTTGCAGGCGGAGTTTCTCGGCCTCGTCCTTGACAGCCTTCCACCAGTCCGTTGACCCGACTGTCAGATCCTTGTTGGGCATCTGCTCAGGGGTGCGGTTCTTGTTCAGGTCGGTGCGGTGTTGCCTCTTGACCGTGGCCCCGGCCCGATTGATTTCGTCCTGTGTGTAGGACCCGAGGTTTTCCGTGTAGAACTGGGCGGCCTCGGGGGACTTGAAGTCGGACTTCGGGAGGCGACCCTCCAGGACGCGGATCAGGGATCCAATCCGGGCCAGCGAATCACCGACGGCGTTGAGGACCGGCAGGGCTTTGTCAAAGGCGTCCACCAGTTTGGGGATCGCCTTGGCGCCCTTGTCCACCCACTCCCCGACCTTCTGTCCAATCAACTTACGGTGGTTGGCAACCCAATCGGCCAGTTTGTCCACGTAGGGGGTGAGGACGGGCATCAGGTGCTCCCCGATGGTCCGCTTCAACCCGTCCAGGGAGGCCGTCAGGCGGTCGTTGGCATCGTTGTATGCGTCGATGTCGCCAGCGGCCTTGTCGGAGGTCAGGCCCCACTTCGCAGCCTCCTTCTGGAGACGTGCGATGCCCTCTGCGCCCTGGTCAACGATCCGCAACATCTCGGGGGTGAGCCCGAGTTTGGTTGCCAGCAGATTGCGCTCACCCTGGTTCTTGACCCGGCCCAGGAACCCGAGGCTGATGCCGAGCGCATCGTTTGCGTCCTTGGCGCCCTTCAGTTGCTTGACGAGGGGGGCAAGGGACTTCTGGCTGGACAGGAACTTGTATGCCTTGCCTGCGCCAATGCGGATCTGCCCGAGGGTGATGTTCAGGCCCTGGAACGAACCCCGCAGGGCCTCCGTGGAGACGTCAGACCGCTTGGCGACGTACTCCCAGGTCTGGAGGGCGGCGACCGACATCCTCTGCGCGTTGGCGAAGGCAACGGTCTCGTCCATCGCCTCGGCATAGCCGGTGGTGACGGAATGGAGGGCATTCTTCGCGGTGTCCAGGATGGAGTTGAGTCCGGCCATCCCGAGGCCGATCCCGACCCCCTGCTTGATGGACGAGCCCAGGCCACGTGCGGCGACCCTGATCTTGCCCAAGCCCTTCAACAGAGGACCGGATGCCTCGTCCTTGCCGAGCAAACGAGCCCAGACGTTGAAGGACTTCTTGGACATAGGTCACTGGTCCTGTGTGTTGAGTCGAGCAGTCAGCGCGCGGGCCTGATCTGCCCACCACTCAAGGTCGTCAGGTTCAAGGGCGTCCACGGACGCGGGTGACCAGTGGAACAGGTAGGCCAGATCGACCGCTACCTGACTCCAGTCGTCTGGCCACCCCCCATGAAAGGGGCGAGTGCCTCGATCACGACCGGGACGTCGTCAGCATCAATCTCGTCAGCCTCGGTGCGGGTGATCTCGCAGAGACGGCTGAGGAGGATCTGCAAGGTGTCCAGTTCATCTGCGCCCTTGCTTGCGGCACGGAGGTCCCCCAGGTTGGCCCGCCGCATGACACACAGGGCCTGCGTGGGCTCACCACGAACCGTGATGGGGTGCTGGAGTCGGATGGTTGCCAGAGGCATGGATCACACCTCCCGCATCGCGCCCAACGTGCCGAACTTGGCCCTGATCTCGCCCTTCAGCGGGTTGATCTCGTCCACGGACAGGCAGTACAGGGTGTCGCTGACGAACCGGCGCCCGTTGGCCAGTTCCAACTGCATAGGGGCGTCCTCCAGGGCCTCGATGTCCCGGACGGACAGGTCGGGGAGGCTGGCGAACGTCGCGTCAAAGGAGCCGTTCTTGTTGGAGACGGTCCAGCCGATGCCCGTGCCGTTGCAGTCGTTGACGCCCTCACGGACGACCCCACCAGGGTCGAACGAAAAATCACCAGTGAGGTCGTACCGCTTGCCGGAAATCGTCAGGTACAACGTACCGGCGATCGTGTGCTTGGATGCCATGGTTCAGTCCTCCTATCAGCGCGCGAACGCCAGCAGCGGTGCGAAAACTTCAAGGTTATTGGCGCAATCCACGGGGAGGGTCGCGTCGAGTCTGTTCGGATCGTTCTCGGGGCGGACGACGTCCACACCCGCGGCGAAGACCTCGGGCAGTTCCACGAGGCCCGACCTCGCGTGCCGCTCGTACCAAGCGATCAGGGTGCCCTTCATCATGTTGGGGGTCACGGTCAGGGGCGGGACCTTCGTGCTGGTCGAGTCGGACACCAGCCGGTACCGGCCATAGGTGTTCTCGATGACGGCCCGGAGGTCACGGAGCAGGTACTGGAGGATCCACAGCGTGCCCGCGTCGTACATCGACTCGTCACGAGAGCCATAGGTGTTCTGGTAGCGGGTCGTGACGCAGCGGTCGATGCACAGGTATCCACCCACGTCGTGGCAGGTTGCGACGCCGCTGTAGAGCAGCAGGTTCCGCTTCTCTGCGGAGAACTGGTAGCCCTGTGCAGCCGAGGCGCAGCCCGTCAGGACCAGCGTGCCGATCTTGAGACCGGGGTCGGACTCGTCACTGAGCATGGCCACGGCGGCTGCCGTTGCAGCGACTTCGTAGGACGCCGCACGGCAGTAGGACTCCAGGCCGAACCGGGTCCAGTGGCCGTAGGGGCTGATCGTCCCCGTGGCCAGCGTGTTGAGGGTCCCGTAACCGCGGTCCGAGTCTGCCTCGGTTCCGGCGACGGCGGTGAACATGTGCCCGAACACCTGCCGCTGCCAGCCCCACCGGCTGTCCAGTTCAGCAGCCAGGAGGGTGCTGTCCCAGGCGCAGCCGATCTTGTCGGCCTGCATGTCACCCATCAGGGTGATGGTGTCCGTGAGGGCCGTGTCCGTCTGGCCCGTGACACCGTTCGCCACGACGCAGGTGACACCCGCTGGGAGGGGCATCTCCTCGTCCACGGCGATGCGAACGAAGTTGCCGAACGTGCCCTTGTGGCGGCAGGTTGCCGTCACGACGTTGGCCGCCGGTGCCGCTGCCGTGTAGGGCAGGTCGGACACGGACGGGAGGGCTGCGGCGACCGCGGTTGCCAGGGTGTTCTGGGCCACGTTCGTGGCGATGTTCACGTCAACGTAGTCGCTGCCCACCCACAAGCGCAGGGTGCCAGCAGCCGTCGTCCCGGTCGTCGTGACCGTGATCGTCTTGGTTGCCGGGGTCCCGCCGCTGTTGGCGATGCCGATGGCCTTCCAGGTGCCGTAGGGGTACGCAGCCAGGGCACGCTTGCACATGATGTGCAGGCCGGACCCGCGACCGAACAGGGCGCTCGCCTGATCGGCGCTGGTGATGGCCTTGATGAGGCCCGCGTTGGTCTCAGCGGGGCCGATCAACAGACCGACCTGGGCCGCAGCCGCAGGGGTCGTCGGGGCGCTGCTGGCTTCGCCATAGAACAGGGGCAGGCGGATGCTCGAAGGAACGCTCATGGTTTACTCCTCAGCCCCGGCGCAGGGGACGCGGGTTTCGAGTTGCTCGGGCTCCTCGCCCTCGGGGATTTCCTGGTCAGCGGGCACGGTGTAGGCCCGGATCTCATGCAGGGCTGCGAGGTCAGACGGGTCAGGCAGTTCGACGTCGAAGGACCCGACCAAGGTGATCTCGGTCACGCCTCGGAGGCGGGAGGAACGGCTGGACGACAGGCCCTGCTTGGCGTCCCAGGAGGCCATGCTCCAGGCCGCGTTCCAGTCCTCGTCACACAGGAGGGTGGCAAAGACGGCCAGTTCCAGGGCGTCCAGGCCCGCGGACATGATCGCGTCATCGGGAGCCTCAACGACCCCGACGATCCGGATGACCTGACGGCGGGTGAACCGGTTGTTGTCCCGGATCATCTGGCCCGTCGGTGTCTCGACGATCACAGCGGGAAGAGCGCCAGATGCATCTGCCAGGGGATCGGACTTCGAGTCATAGACGTGGATCGCCTCGATGCCCTTGAGCAGATCGATCGTCATGGTGCGCAGCGTGGTGGTGGTCATGCCGCCACCTCACGCAGGTAGGCCGTCGCGCTGCCGGGGATCGCGGCCTCGACGAACCGGACCGTGTAGGTCGTGGTCCCGTCGTTGACGCGGTCCTCTTGCTGGATGCGGGTCAGGGGGGCGATGTCTGCGTCGATGACGCGGAGGGTGACGGTGCAGCCTTCGGTCTCGATCGACTCAAGGGCCTGCGTGTTGGGGACCGCCTTGAGGCACCCGGTGAAAGCGACCGTGGTCGTCCCGCGGGTGATGGTCAGAGGCTGCCCGCAAGTGTCGCGTACACTTCGTGCGAGGCGCCCCAGGCTGGCGGACCGGTCACGCATAGGGGTTTACGCTCCGAGGTCGTTCGGGCCAATCTTGATGAGGGCCTTGACGAGGTTGCTCGCCCCGGTGCCCATCTTGGACTCGACCGCGATGCCGATGACCGCCCCGATGCCGTTGGGTTCGGTCATGCCAGCGACCGTGGCCGACAGGGTCAGAACGTCACCGATGGTCACGTCGTCGCCGGTCTTGACCAGCACGGTGGTGAAGTTGTCGCCGTCGAAGAACTGGCCCCCCATCATGACCCCCGCGCCCTCACCGGCCGGGGTGCCGGAGTCGAGGACGACGCCGAGGATCGAGGACGCCCGGGTGCCAGATGGAGCAGCCTCGTAGGTCAGTTCCAGGGGGACCTCGACGGTGAACACGCCAGCCGTGGGGGCGTTGACCAGGATGACCTTGCCAGCGATCCCGGAGGTGTTGTCCTCGACGAGGGCCGCGGGAGTCGTGCCGTCAGGGTCCACGGATGCCGTGTGTGCGACCTTCTGGAACTTGCCCGAGTCGGAGAACAGGTCGAGGTGGAACAGGCCACCCGTGTCATCCACGAGGTCGCCGTACAGGACGCCACCGTCGCTGTTCAGGTCACCGATGCCCTCGATGTACCAGCCGGACAGATCCGCGGCCCGAGCGCCGCCGGAGGTGATGCCCTTGATGCTGACGACGGTTCCCTCGACGCTGGCGACTCCAGTGCCGTTCTGGGGTCCGCACAGGGTGGCAGACGCCATGTAGGTGTCCACGGAGGCCCACTCGGTGCCGGTCCAGTAGAGCAGTTCGCGGGAACCGCGAGGGCCGTCGTACTGCGCCGCGTAGACCTGCATGCCCTCCACGGGGACGGTCTCGGTCCACACGTCCACGGGGTCGTCGTCGGTCAGTTCGTAGATGCTGAACTGGTTCCAGCCGTTCGCCGTGGCGTTGGCGAGGTAGCGGTCACCGACGGTCCCGCCGACGGGCAGGGCCACCATGTTGTCGAACTCCCCGATCACGGGCAGGGCGATGCGGTTTTCGACCGACTCGTCGAGGTCATCGACCATCTGGATGATGTTCGAGTCATCGTAGGCGACGGGAGCCCAGTCGGAGCCGTCGTACTGGTACATCTGGGCCGGGCCCATGCCGAGGTGGTTCAGGAAGAACATGCCCTTCACGGGGGAGGTGTTCTGCCACTCGGCGGGGCTCGGCGGGTCGACGACGACCTCTGCCGTGCACTCGTAGATGTGGCCGGAGGTCCAGCCGTTGCCGCTGTCGGTGGCGAGGTATCGGTTGCCGACGACCAGATCGGAAGAGCGTCGTGTAGGGAAAGAGAGTAGATCACGGTGGTCGCCGTAACCTTAAAACAAAAAATACACTGATATGCACACCGACTGACGGATAAAACATCACAATTAACTTACTTTGATAACTCCCTCAGATCTCCCACCACCTAGCACAT
>CALKWH010000450.1 GCA_938004375.1 uncultured Pseudomonadota bacterium | reverse complement strand
CGAGATCGTATTCGGTGATTGGAGTTCAGACGTGTGCTCTTCCGATCTCTCTTCGATGGAGACGACGCGCCTGTGCTCGTCGAAGGCGACCACGCCGTAGCGCTGGGGGTCCTTCACCTGGTAGCCGAACACGGTGGCGCCCCGGTCGCGCCGCACGACCTGCTGCAGAAGGCCGGTGAAGCCCTGGCCGTAGAAGATGTTGTCGCCCAGCACCAGCGCGGCGTGGTCGTGGCCGAGGAAGTCCTCGCCGATGAGGAACGCCTGCGCCAGGCCGTCGGGGCTGGGCTGCACCGCGTAGGTCAGATTGATTCCGAAGCCGGAGCCGTCGCCCAGCAGGCGGATGAACGCGGCCTGGTCCTCGGGGGTGGTGATGATGAGGATGTCGCGGATGCCCGCGAGCATGAGCACCGAGATCGGGTAGTAGATCATCGGCTTGTCGTAGATGGGCAGCAGTTGCTTGGACACGCCCTTGGTGATGGGGTACAGCCGCGTGCCGCTGCCGCCGGCGAGGACGATGCCCTTGTAGCGTATCATGACGACACCCCCAGGCGTTCACGGCGATAGGCGCCGCTCTGCACGCGCTTGCACCAGACGCGGTTGTCCAGGTACCAGCGAACGGTGCGCTCCAGGCCGGACTCGAACGTGACGGACGGCATCCAACCCAGTTGTGCGCGGATCTTCGACGCGTCGATGGCGTAGCGCTGGTCGTGGCCGGGCCGGTCGGTGACGTGGGTGATCAAATCGCTGTAGCGCGCGACCCCGGCGGGTTTCTCGGGGGCCAGGCGCTCGAGCAGGTCACACAGCGTGTGCACCACGGCGAGGTTCTTGCGCTCGCTGTCGCCGCCGATGTTGTAGGTCTCGCCGATGACCCCGCGTTTGAGCACGGCGAGCAGCGCGGTCACGTGGTCCTCGACGAAGAGCCAGTCGCGGACCTGGTCGCCCCGGCCGTAGACGGGCAGGGGCCTGCCCTCGAGGGCGTTGAGGATCATGAGGGGGATGAGCTTCTCGGGGAACTGGTACGGCCCGTAGTTGTTCGAGCAGTTGGTGACGAGCGTGGGGAAGCCGTAGGTGCGGTGCCACGCGCGCACCAGGTGGTCCGAGGCCGCCTTGGACGCGGAATACGGCGAGCTGGGCGCGTAGGGCGTCCGCTCGGTGAAGCGGCTGGTGGGGTCGTGCAAATCGCCGTAGACCTCGTCGGTGGAGACGTGCAGGAAGCGGAAAGCCGCCTGGGATGCGGGAGGCAGCGACTTGTGGTATTCGCGCGCGACCTCGAGGAGGGTGCAGGTGCCCACCACGTTGGTCCGGATGAACGCCGCGGGGCCGTCGATGCTGCGGTCCACGTGGCTCTCGGCCGCCAGGTGCAGCACCGCGTCGGGTTGGTGCGTGGCGAACACACGTCGCAGGACTTCGGCGTCACAGATGTTTGCCTGTTCAAAGGCGTAGCGTGGGTGGTCGGCTGCGCCGGGGAGCGACTCGAGGTTGCCCGCGTAGGTGAGGCAGTCGACGTTGACGACGGCGTCGTCGGTGGCGGTCAGGATGTGACGGACGAGCGCGGAGCCGATGAAGCCGGCGCCGCCGGTGACGAGGATTTTCATGGCCTGCACGACTCCTGGTTACACGACATGGGCCTATGATGGCAGCCCGGAAGGTCCTGTCAAGAAGTGGTTGCAGGAAATATTGAATCAGGGTAACGATCGTAGCGCCGCGAGTGGCAGGGGGATCGCGCTCGGGAACCGAAAGTGAGGAGCTGTGGATACGAAAACCTATCTTGAGAAGATCGAGGACAAGACCGCCCGCGTGGGCGTCATTGGGCTGGGCTACGTGGGGATCCCGCTGGTGCTGGAGTTCGGGCGCCAGGGGTACCGGGTGCTGGGGTTCGACATCGACCCGGTCAAGGTCGAGATGATCAACGCCGGCAAAAGCTACATCAAGCACATCGGGCCCGAGCGCATCGCGGCGATGGTGCAGGCGAAGTTGTTCGAGGCCACGACGGACTACTCGCGGCTGCCCGAGGTGGACGCGGTGCTCATCGCGGTGCCGACGCCGCTCGATCACCACCGGGAACCGGACATGAAGTACGTGGTCGACACCGCGAAGGCCATGGCGCCGCACCTGCGCGCGGGCCAGCTCGTGGTGCTCGAGAGCACGACCTACCCGGGGACGACCGAGGACCTGCTGCGGCCAATATTGGAGGCCGGGCGCGGTCTGACTGCCGGGCGGGACTTCTACCTGGCGTTTTCACCCGAGCGTGAGGATCCGGGGAACAGGCACTTCAACACGTCGACGATCCCCAAGGTCGTGGGCGGGCTGACGCCGGCGTGCCGCGAGGTGGCGTGCGCGCTGTACGGGAAGATCATCGGCCAGGTGGTGCCGGTGAGCTCGTGCAAGGTGGCCGAGATGAGCAAGCTGCTCGAGAACATCTTCCGCAACGTGAACATCGGGCTGGTGAACGAGTTGAAGATGCTCACCGATCGCATGGGGATCGACATCTGGGAGGTGATCCGGGCGGCGAGCACGAAGCCGTTCGGGTTCATGCCTTTTTATCCGGGGCCGGGGCTGGGCGGTCACTGCATCCCCATCGACCCGTTCTACCTGACGTGGAAGGCCCGCGAGTACGACTGCCCGACGCGGCTGATCGAGACCAGCGGCGAGATCAACACGTACGTGACCGAGTGGGTGGTGGAGAAGCTGGCGCGGGCGCTGAACGACCGGAAAAAGGCCGTCAACGGCTCGAAGGTGGTGGTGCTGGGCATGGCGTACAAGCGCGACATCGACGATCTGCGCGAGAGCCCGTCGCTGAAGTTGATCGAGCTCTTGAAGGACCGCGGGGCCGAGGTGAGCTACCACGACCCGCACATCCCGCGGGTGCCGATTTTGAGCCCCATGCGGCACTACGACTTCCACATGGCGTCCGAGGAGCTCACGGCGGAGTTCCTGGCGTCGCAGGACGCGGTGCTGGTGTCGACGGACCACAGTTCCTACGACTGGGAGTTCATCTGCAAGCACGCCCAACTGGTGGTGGACACGCGCAACGCGTGCGCCGGCGTGACGGGGAATCGCGAGAAGATCGTCAAGGCGTAGTCGGGTTTTGCCCTGCCGCCGCCGGAGCGGCTCGGATCGCGGGCTCCCGGAACACGTAGCGGCCGGCGCGCACGCCTACGTCGGGGGGCACGCCGCGGGCCTCGAACCAGTCGTGGCCCTCTTTCAGGTTTTCCCAGAACGCGCGGTGGGGCGAGCGGGCGTGGAGCTTCAGGTTCGCGTCGGTCATGCGGAACGGGAAGACGTGCACCCGGAAGAACGGCTGGCCCGCGCGCAGGGCGGCCTCGACGAGGGTGTAGATCTCCTCGATGCCCGGGTCGGTCATGGCGAAGCACCCGGTGGACACGTCCTTGCCGTGCACCAGGATGAACGACCCCGTGCGTCCCTGGGAACGGTCGAAGGCGTTGGGATAGCCGACATCGAAGGCCAGGTGGAACCGGCTGTTGGGGTTGAGCATGCCCGGGGGCACGAAGTAGAAGCCCTCGGGGGACTGCAGATCCCCCTCGGCGAGCTTGGGGCCCAGCGTGCCGCTGTGGTAGGCGATCTTCCACGTGTCGAACAGGGTGAAGCGCCCGTCCTTTTCGAGCCAGACCTCGAGGGCCAGCTCCTGCTTGAAGATGCGCACGAACACCGGCGCGCCCAGCTTCAGCCCCTTGGCCAGAAGGCGCGGGGCCAGCGCCGCCGCCTGCCGCGCGGTGACCTCCCGGGAGCGGGCGCTCTCGGGCACGACGACCTTGGACGGCGCTTCCGGTGGTGGGACGGGCTCCGTGGACCGGGCGCCCTGGGTCGGACCCGCCTCGGGGGGGCGGGGCAGGGGTTCGGCCGTGCCCTTGCGGGACGGATCGCCGCGCCCGCAGGCCGACGTCACGACGAAAAGCGAGAGGATCAGGGGGAGTTCACGGCGCCGCATGCCGGCCACCATAGCAGAGGGTCCCGCCCCCCGCCAGTTCGCGGACGCCTGGATGGATTTACTGCAGGGTCTCGGGCTTGAGGTTGGCGAAGTAGTCCTTGGCGAGCGTGGTCATGAAGGCCTCGTCATCGCCGGACATGGTGATGTAGCACATGGTGTCGTCGTCCCAGGCCTGCAGCATGTTGATGCCGCTGATGTTGCCGAGGTAGCCCATGCGGCCCAGGCCGGCGATGTCCTTGGCGCCCTTCATGCTCTTCTTGCCGTTCTCCATGGTCTTCTTGAAGGTGGCCTCGTCCCAGGTCGGGCACACGATGTTGATGGAGTAGCCGGCCTTGTCCTTCTTGAAGGGGCAGTTCATGACGCGCGGGGGGGCGCCGGGGCCGGCGTCCTTGACCTCGGTGAGGCCGTGCTTCTTCTGCAGCTCCTCGGGGATCAGTTTCGTGCAGACCAGCTTGGGCTCGCCCGGCGCGGCGTCGGCCGGCGGGGTCGCGGCCATGTCGCCCTCGGGGGCGGCGGGCATGTCGGCGGCGGGCATGTCCCCCTCGGGGGCCGCGGGCATGTCGGCCGGCGGGGTCGTGGCCGCTTCGGGCTTCATCTCGGGGGCCATGGTGGCGTCGGCGGGTTTGCCTTCGTCTTTGGCCTTGTCCTTGCCGCAGGCGACGGCGAGAAGGGAGAGGGTGAGGATCGCGAGCAGGATGTGGATGTTGCGCATGTGGTAGGGACCTCCTGGCGTTCGGACGCCGCGGAAGAGATCGCCGAATTCCCTGCGTTTGTCAATAGTCCCCCCAACATGGCTCCAATCGAAATTGAAATTGAATCCCCGTCCCCGGTCGCCAGACTAGATCGGAAGAGCACACGTCTGAACTCCAGTCACCGAATACGATCT
>CALKWH010000449.1 GCA_938004375.1 uncultured Pseudomonadota bacterium | reverse complement strand
GATCGTATTCGGTGACTGGAGTTCAGACGTGTGCTCTTCCGATCTGTGGACGAGCGCTGGCACCTGTTCCTCGAGGGGTTGTGCCTGCTGGATCTCGAGGACCGCTTCGTGTCCCCGAAGCTGCGCGGCCTGCTCACCGACCGCCGGGACGAGCTCACCGCGAAGGGGAAGCGCCTGCCAGAATGAGCCCCGCCGGCGCGTCCCCCCTCACCGTCCACATGATCGGCGGCTGCGGCGCCTTCGGCCGCAACTGCCTGGCCCTGGAGCAGGACGGCGAGGCCGTCTTCGTCGACTGCGGCTCCCAGTTCCCCGCCGAGACCGCGTTCGACGTCTCCTGCCTGATCCCGCACCCGGAGCGGCTGTGGGACCACGTCCCCCGGCCGCTGGCCTACCTGCTCACCCACGGCCACGAGGATCACGTCGGCGCGCTGCACCACCTGCTGGCCCGCGCCCCGGCCCCCGTCCACGGCACGCCGTTCACCCTGGGCCTGGTGGCCGAGCGCTGGGCCGCCCTCCCGCCTGCGGTCCGCCGGGCCAGCCCCCTCGTTGAGCTGGTCCCCGGCCGCAGGGTGGCCCTCTCGGATCGGATCGCCTTCACCGCGCTGCCAGTGGCCCACTCGATCCTGCAGGCCACCGCCCTGGTCCTCGAGCTCCCCGCCGGCACGGTGGTGCACACGGGGGACTTCAAGCTCGCCGGGGACGACGCCTGGCGCCTGGAGCTCGACGCCCTGGCGAAGCTGGCCCCCGGACCCCTGCTGGTGCTCGCGGACTCCACCGGCGCCTGCACCGACGACGAGACGCCCCCCGAGACCGCCCTGACCGGGCGCGTGCGGGAGCTGGTCGCCGACGCCCCCGGGCGTCTGTTCGTGACCGTGTTCTCCTCCCACGTCTCCCGGATGCGCGCCTTTTTGACCGCCGGCGCCGCCTTTGGCCGCCAGGGAGCCGCCCTCGGCCGCTCGATGGAGCGCACCACCGCCGTGGCGCGGGACCTGGGCCTCTTGCCCGAGGCCAACTTCACCACCTGCGACGAGGTGGTCCGGCTGGCGCCGGAGCGCCAGATGTTCTTCGTCTCGGGATCCCAGGGCGAGAACGCGTCGGCCCTGGACCGGCTCTCCCTGGGCCAGCACGCGCGCCTCGTGCCCGGCCCGGGCGACACCGTCGTGTTCTCGGTGTCGACCATCCCGGGCCGAGAGCTCCCCGTCTCCTCGTTGATCGACCGCCTCCTGGAGCGCGGGGCCACGGTGCGCGTCCACACCGACGACGCCCCCACTCATGTCTCCGGCCACGGCTCCGCTGCCGAGCTGGCCGCCCTGTACGGGGCGCTCGGCCCCCGCGCCGTGATCCCCGTCCACGGCTCCCTGCGCTTCCTCCAGGCCGGCCTCGTCGTGGCCCGGGCCGCCGGCGCCGAAGCCTTCCTGTGCCCCGACGGCCACCGCGCCGTCCTCGAGGACGGCACCTGGCGCGTGGAGCCCGTCCCCGGTCTCGACGAGGTCCTCCACCTCGAGAACCCCCTGGACACCCCGGTGTGCGCCGGCAGCCTGCGGGAGCGCCGCCGCCTGGCCATCACCGGCACCGTGTTCGTCTCGTGCCCGGTGGACCGCCGGGGCCGCCCGAAGGCCGCCGGCCTCCAGGTGTCGCTTTTGGGCATCGCTCGCCTCGAGGACCACCCTGCCCTGGCCGAGGGCTGCGCCCGCGCCATCCTCGCCGCGAACCCCGAAGCGGGGGACGAGGCCCCCGAGCGCGCGGTCGAGCTGGCCGTCCGGCGCTTTTTCAAATCCGAAACTGGTAAAAAACCCCAGGTTGTGGTGCATTTGATCCACTGAGGTGCTGCGCGCATGAGAACCTTCGCCATCTGTTCCCTTCTGTTGACCCTCTCCTGCTCCGGCGGGAAGGACGCCTCGGCCCCCGCGGCCCCCATGGCCCCCGGCGCCCCCGATCCCGCTGACGCCCCGGGCACCCCCGGCCCCGGCGGCGCGCCCAACGTCAGCGCCGGCCCCGTCGTGCCCAACCCGCAGATCCGCCCGCTGGCCCAGGGCGAGGCGGTGACCTGCCAGACCATGTGCGGCCAACTGGCCCACTGCAACCTGAAGGTCCACGGCAAGCAGACCAGCTCCGCCGCCCTGGCGGCCTGCGTCAGCGGCTGCGGCGCGCGGCGCGGCGCGTCTGACAAGGCTCGCTGGGAGGCCATGGAGGCCTGCATGAAGCAGCACGGCGGCGAGGACTGCGCCGCCCTGCGCGGCTGCATCGACGCCGCCATGATCGAGCTCCAGAAGAAGCTCCACGGCCAGGAGCCGACCCCGCCGACGCCCGATCCCGAGGTGAAGCCATGACCACCCGCACGAACAAGGAACGCACCCTGACGATCCAGCTCGGCGACCGCACCGTCGAGGCGCCCTACGGCACCTCGGTCCAGCAGTTGTTCGCCGCCCACCTCACCCCCGAGGCGTGCCGCGAGAGCATCGCCGCCATCGTCGAGAACCGCACCTACGGCCTCACCTTCCCGCTGCGCGCGGACTGCCGCGTGTCCCCGATCACGGTGGCCGACCGGCACGGCGCCTCGGTGTACCGCCGCAGCGCCAGCCTCATGCTCCTCGAGGCCGTCAAGCGCGTGTGCCCGCCGGGCACCAAGCTCGTGGTGGGCCAGAGCATCCAGGACGGCTACCTGTACAACCTGACCGGCCTGCCCGAGGGCATGACCAAGGAGCTCATCGCCCGCATCGAGCAGGAGATGCGGAAGATCTGCGAGGAGGACCACCCCTTCGTGATCGAGAGCCTGAGCGTGCCCGAGGTCAAGAAGATGCTCCTCGAGGTGGACCAGCCCGAGAAGGTCAACCTGCTGCGCATCCACTGGGAGCCCCAGGTGCGCATCGTGCGCTGCGGCACCTCGTTCGACCTGTTCCACGAGCCCTACGCGCCCTCGACCTCGTACATCGACACCTTCGAGATCACGCCGTACTGGCCGGGCATGGTCCTGCGCTTGCCGTCCCGGGGCGCCAAGGTCATTCGCGGCAAGATCGCCCAGCTGCCCCGCCTGTTCCAGAGCTACACCGAGACCCGCGCCTGGAACCGGATGCTGGGAGTCGAGAACCTGGGCCAGCTCAACCAGGCCACCCTCGAGGGCGATATCAAGACCATCGTGCAGGTGGCCGAGGGCCTCCACGAGAAGAAGATCGCGCTCATCGCCGACGCCATCGCCTCGCGGCGCCCCGACGTCCAGCTGGTCCTCATCGCCGGCCCCTCGTCCTCGGGGAAGACCACGTTCTCCAAGCGCCTGGGGATCCAGCTGCAGGTGCTCGGCCTGCGCCCGGTGACCATCGAGATGGACAACTTCTTCGTGGAGCGGGACCAGACCCCCCGGGACGAGCAAGGCGATTTCGACTTCGAGAGCATCGAGGCCATCGACCTGGACCTGTTCAACGACGTGCTGGTCAAGCTCCTCGACGGCGAGGAGGCGCTGGTGCCCATCTTCGACTTCAAGACCGGCTGCAAGCGCCCGAAGGACGAGTGGGTGCCCCACCACATGGAGAGCGACCAGGTCCTGATCATCGAGGGCATCCACGGCCTGAACGACCGCCTGACCCAGAGCGTGCTCTCCCACCGCAAGTACAAGATCTACATCAGCGCGCTCACGCAACTGTGCATCGACGACCACAACCGCATCTTCACCTCGGACTCCCGCCTGATCCGCCGCATCGTGCGCGACCGCAACTTCCGCGGCTACGGCGCGGCCGAGACCATCCGGCGCTGGCCCTCGGTGCGCAAGGGCGAACTGAAGAACATCTTCCCCTTCCAGGAGCGCGCCGACGTGATGTTCAACTCGGCGCTGGTGTACGAGCCCGGCGTGCTCAAGTCCGTCTGCGAACGCGCGCTGCTCGAGGTCAGCCCCGACGACGAGGCCTTCGTCGAGGCCTACCGCCTCCTGCGCTTTCTGCGCCTGGTGATGCCCATCTCCAAGCAGCTCGTGCCCCCCAACTCCATCCTGCGCGAGTTCATCGGCCACTCGTCGTTCTGACGACCGGGAGGTCTTTCCTCTCCACCAGGCATGGCGCGACCCCGTCGGGGTCACCCCATGCCTTCGCTGGTCTGTACGCCCGCGTTGCGGGCGCGTATGTGGACCCGCGTCGCGGGTCTTGACGAAATTGGAATGAATTTCACTGCTGGGATCTTTCCGGCGACGTTGTCGCCTCCAACGGGCCGCCCTTTTGCGGGCGTCCCTGGGGTCCCGGAATCCCCCCTTGTTTCTTTTCGCGGGGTTGCTATCTTCCCGGGCAGGAGATCGTCCCGTGAACCTGTCCGCCCCCCGCCGTCGTCCGCAGCGCTCCAGCGCCCTCCTGCGCGCGGGGCTCGCGATGTTGCTGTGCTTCGCCCCGGTCGGAGCGGGAGGCGCGCTCGGCCGTCTCCCCGCCTCGCCCGCGGAGCGTGTCGACGCCGAACTGACCTGGTCCCCCGAGACCCGCGCCCCGGCCGGTGATCTGGTGCGCGTCGGCGAGCGCCCGACGACCCCTGCCGTCCGACCGCGGCGCGGCCCCGACCGCGGCGCCTGGAAGCTCCTGACCGCCGACCCGGCTGTCCTCTCCGCCCTGCTGTCCCCGCCCGCTGGGGCTACAAACAAAGATACTCCGACCCCGCCTCCCGCCTCCGCCGGGCGACGCCCCCTCGCGCCCCGGTCCCCCCGCGGCCCCCCGCACGCCTGATTCATCCCGTCGTCCCGTCGTAGCCAAAAAGTCAATCACGCCATGAACGTTTCACCAATGGTGCGCGTTCATGAGAAAAAGAAAGTTTCGAGGCCCGTCATGAAAGAGAAGAAGAACCAACCCGTCATAGAAGAACCGTCCCTGGAACCCGCGACCAAGTCCGGCGACTCCCCGCTCATGCTCGCCGTGTACCTGCTGGGCATCCCGCTGGGCGTGATCATCCTGATCATGGCCATCCAGACCCTGCTGTAGAGGACCACCCGGATCTGGATTTCGATTTCGATTTCGATTTCGATTTCGATTTCGATGGTCCCTACGGCCCCGAAACAGGTCCCTGCAGCTACGTCACGGATCACTCCCGCGCCGCCGCCGTCGCCGCCCGCGCCGCCGCCGTCGCCTCCCGCGCCGCCGCCGTCATCTCCCGCGCCGCCGCCGTCGCCTCCCACGCCGCCGCCGTCATCTCCCGTACCGCCGCAGTCATCTCCCGCGCCGCCGACGTCATATCCCGTGTAGCCGCAGTCTTCTCCCGCGCCGCCGCCGTCCCCTGCCCTCGGGCTACAATCGTTTCTTCTTCCGCCTGCTATCTGGGGCGCGCGGCCCGGTACATGGACAGGCGCTCGGGCTGGTCCAGGAACGCCAGTTCCGCAGCCGCCAGGACCATGCCGATGGCCTTCAGAACGCGTTTTTGCGCGTGATCGCGCGCCGCGGTCTTCTCCTTGGAGGTGACCTTTCCCTGCTCCTGCGCCTCGTCCACCGACAACAGCCGGGCGCGCAGCGCGGTGACCTGCGCCACGTCGGACGGGAGCACGCCGGCGGCGCGCAGGGCGTCGGGGAACTCGCGGTAGGCCTGCTCCACGTGCTCGGCCGCGTCGACCACGGACTTCACCTCCGTGACCTCCAGGCGCCGGCCCACGCCCACCGCGCGCAGGACGTCGGCCTCCGCCCGGGCCGACCTGCACGCCGCGCGGATTCCCCGCACCAGCGCCCCCAGTTTCGTCGCCGCGGCGGCCTGGGTCGCGGTCGCCGCCTTTTTCAACTGGCGGGCCGCCTGTGCGCCCGGCGCCTCGTCCTGCAGCACGCCCGTGACCTCCCGCAGCCCGGTGAGCGTCCCCGCGGCCAGCCGCGGCTCGAGCAGCGCCCGATCCCGTTCGGCGAGCTCGAGCAACTGCAAGGCCGATCTCACGACGCTCTCGGGTTTCACGGTCCTGGTCATGATCCGGCTCCTTCCGGTGTTTTGTAAGCGCCCCGCAGGGACCCTCGCGGGTTGTGTTTCCCGGCCCCGAAAACTATTCAACCGCCTTCGATTGTCAAGCGCTTTCTCCTCGTGTTCACGGCAGATGCCGGATGGTCATGACCGAGGAAGTGGTGTCCCTTGTCAAAGAAAAATGGACACCGCAACATGTACATTGAAAAACCTGCTGAACCGGCTATCATCATTTTTATCGTCAGGAGGCACACCATGCGAGCACCCCGCCCTTCCCGTTGGTTCACCTTCCTCACCCTGGCCATTGTTTATTTGCCATACACCCCCCCCCGTGCAATCACAGCCCTATGCGGTCATGAATCCGGACGGTTGCCGGTTGCATGATCCCCGGACTCCCGTGACCATGCGCGGCGCACCCGCACTGAACGACCCGCGTTTCGACTGGCGACTACCCACCAGCCCGTTCTCCACGCAGTGCGGCTACCTCGATCGGGACGGCGACGGCCTTCTGGACTGGGCGGAGACGGAGCTGGCCTGGGCGTTTCGCCCCTACCTGGTCTTCGACAACGCCGAAGGTCAGGCGGGCAACGATACCTACGAAAACATCAACGGCCTGACGTTGCTCTATCAGATCCATCCCCTCACCGAAAGTCTGGATGGAGAGACGATTTCCGATCAGAGCACCAAGCTCCTGCGCCTCCAGGTGGTGCTCACGTTTCGTCGGGATTTGGCTCATGACGGAGACACGGAGAATTATTACGTGGAATTGGTGAGCCGGGATTCCGGGTTCCGGACCTGGAGCATCCACTATCTGCAATGGCGACGGTGCAAGATGACCGTAGGTTCCCTCACCGAAGAGCGCCACAACCGCCGATACTGCGGGACCTTTGCGTGTGATGGGAGAGTCCGGAGCATCCTGCTCGCCGAGGGAAAGACCCAAGAGGGCGTTCCCTGCGGTGATTCGAGCGATTTCTGCCTCCCGGTGATCCACGTCAGCAAGGGAAAACACGGCCTATACGTCAGCAAGAGCAATTGTGAAGGTTGTGTCCACGGAGAGAGCATCGAGGAGGAATGTGACGGCGGCTGGAGCGGCCCTGCCTGCTATGGCCTTCCGGGAGCGTTCAAGTTGAGCCAGGGAGTCACGCCGCCGGGCTTCATGACACCGACGGCCTTCTACGCTTTCAAGAATGTGACCGATCCACAACTGATTCGACACAATCAGATGTACCTCGGGAACATCGGGGAGCTGCAATTCGCGTCGCGGAACCAGGTGTGGCGACTGGTGATGGGAGTCTATTCGGGATATCCCCCCGTCAATGGCGACACAACTGGTGATGTGCCGAATGGTAGCGACACGGAGGGTGGGACTTCTGAGTTGATTACCCTCCCGAAATATTGGATGTGCCATGGCTCGGAAGCCGGAATTGAAGCGTCGGTTCCTCGAAACGACAACTGCTCCCCCTTGGTCAACCGCTTCGGCTCGCCTTATGGAGCGGAGAGTGAATCCGGTCAGTGCCAGAGCCTGACGACCTGGTACGACGATGCCGTGCTCTATCGATGCCGGCAATGGTTCCAGAACGCCGATCAGGCGGATCTCAACGGCAACGGGATCGGTGACCGCTGCGAACGCGGAATCACCAACCTGCGCGTCGAGGTCCGCCCGGAGACCTTTGGCATGAACCAGGGTTACTTCTCGTGGTGCCCGGATCCGACGGCCACCGTGTCGGCGTTCCTGTCCAGGGACAGTTCCTTCCTGACCGGGGGCATGCTGTCCGTGGGTCTGTGCAGGTGTCCGGGTCGGACGGAGGCGAGTTGCCGAGACGATTCAACCGAACCGAAAACGCTGTATTGCCCCTCCGACCCGGTCGAGGACGACGTGTCCGGTGAAGATCACTCGATGAAGGACTTCGCGTGGGATAGCAGAACGGGACAGTTCAGGTACTTCTACCATCCATTGGAGGCCCCCACGCAGCGGGATCTCGGCGTCCTGACGTCCAATTCTACCCTCCGGGGGGAGGTCCTACAGGGAACCTCCGTTCCGGACCAGGGACTCCTGGCCCGGTGGCGCGACGTCATCTTCGAGAACGTGCGGATCTTTTTGACCTTCCGGACCGACCGTTTCCGGGAGTTCCCGGGCTTTTCGACCGCCACGATGCTCGAGACGTTCCCGTCCGGGACCGCGGTCCCCACCCATGACCGGTATTCCAAGTTGAAGTTCTCTTCACCCCAGATCCTCGAACCTGAAGCCATCGGCAATCCATGGCATCCCGTTCGGCTCCCCACGCATGAGACCTGGAACCCCGAGGCGCCCACAGCCGAGTACGCGCTTTTCCACGCTTTGCCCGGCACGTTCTATTACAATCCCGAGGAGGACGACGTCTGCGTCCGCTTCCCGCGGCCCGTGGGACAGCCCGTGGGCTTCGCCGAGGGCAGCCCGCTCCCCGTGGATCCCCTGTGGGACCCGCCCCGGGAGCTGGTCGAGCCCCTCTTCGGCTGGATCCCGGACGAGGACGGCGCGTGGCGGCTCTTCGGCGTGGACCCGATGTCGTTCCAGGTGCGCTCCTACGTCGCGCTGCCCGCCGGGCTCGATCTGCGGGATGCCGGGCTCCGGTTCCTGCGCGTGGACGCGGCCCTCGTGGGCGGCGACCCCGGGACCTGGTCCACGGTGGCGGCGGCGCTGGATCGGAGCACGCTGGTTCTGCGCGATCCGTTGCAGGCGGGGGCCTGGACGCAGGTACCCACGCAACTGCCCGCGAACCAGACGGTCCTCGCGTTCCATCAGGCCACATCGGATTCCCTGTGGGTGATTATGCGCAAAAACCTGTTCACTGCGCCGGAGCTCTTCGAGGTGCACCTGAGCTCGGGCGCGGTCCTGCGCCAGCAGCCACTCCCGGACTGGAAGTTCGCACGGGTCGAGAGCCTGGCCGCGCCCCGCATGGGGGAGGCGTACTTTCTGATCAGACGCCCGGCCCATCTGTTGCCGAACCTGTGGAAGTTGGACAAAGACGGCGTGCGCCCGGATCTCGCGCTGCCCGACCTGGTGCCGCCGGATCGCGGCGCCCTGGCCGTGGACGGCCGGATGGCGAAACTGTGGCTGGTGGCGCGCGCGGCGACGGACCGCAAGGTTTCCTTGTGGGAGCGTGACCTGGTCACGAAGGAATGGACCCGCCTGTCATCCGCCGTGCCGGTTTCGGTGCCGCGGGAGCCGCGGCTGGCCCTCTCCGGGGACCGGCTCGTGTTCTCGGCTCTGAAGCCCGGACTGTGGTGGGAGTGGACCCAGGGCCGCTGGGTCGAGCTGGGGAAACCGCTGACCCGG
>CALKWH010000448.1 GCA_938004375.1 uncultured Pseudomonadota bacterium | reverse complement strand
CCTACCACCGATATCTACACTCTTTCCCTACACGACGCTCTTCCGATCTCCCTCGATGAACAACCTGAAGCCGGCCACCGTGAAGCTCTTCGCGGTCGCCCCCGAGGACCTCTTCACCGCGCTTCAGGCCGCAGGCCGCTACTACGATGGCGACGACCGAGATCCGCCGTCCAAGCCCCTGGGCACGCCGGCGGCCACCTGGCAGATGACCTTCAATAAAAAGAAGAACCAGCGCGAGCTCACCCACGTCGAGCTGGACCGCGCCCTCAAACGGAAGAACGGCGTCCTGTTCGTCGAGATCAACAGCCCCGACCTGAAGGTCTCGCGCTGGGACAGCCCCTACCGCCAACTGGTGGTGCAGGTGACCTCGCTGGGCCTGACCGCCCGCTACGACGCCGACCGCATCCACGTGCTGGTCACCGGGCTCAGCGACGGCAAGGTCCGCGGCGGCGTCCCGGTGAGGATCATGGTGCAGCCGAAGTCCGGCTCCAAGGCCGAGCCGCTCTGGCAGGGCGTCACCGCCGCCGACGGCACGGTCGCCGCGCCCGGCCCCGAGGCCACGAAGATCGGCCAGTACCTGATCGTGGCCGGCGACACCAACGACACGGCCTTCGTCGTCCTCGACGGCTCCGGCGTCGACGGGGGCTACACGTCGTCGTACTCGACCTACTACACGCCCGCCCCCGAGGCGCGGCTGCGCAGCCACGTCTTCACCGACCGCGATCCCTACCGCCCCGGCGACACCGTGCAATTGACCGGCTGGATGCGGCGCGAGACCCGCGGCCCCGAGGGCAAGCTCTCGTTCCTCATGTACGACAAGGCCGAGCTCGAGTACGAGATCACGAACCCCCAGGGCGAGTCCGTCGAGAAGGGGAAGGCGCCCGTCGACCGCCACGGCGCGTTCGCGGTGAAGTTCAAGTCCTCCCCCGACGCCATGCTGGGACGCTACAACTTCTCGGCCAGGGTCAAGGGCATCGCCGGCCACGAGAAGGACACCCTGTACCACGGCTTCTCCATCCTGGCCTACCGCACCCCCGAACACGTGGTGACCGTGACCATCCCGCCCAAGACCTACCTGTACGGTGATCCCCTCGCGGCCTCGGTCGAGGGACGCTACACCTTCGGCGCCGCCATGAAGAAGGCCGACGTCTCGTGGTCGGCCAACCTCGAGGAGACGTCCTACCGGCCGCCGAAGCACCCCGAGTACGCGTTCGGCCTGCCCACGCGCTACCGTTGGGGCTGCTGGGGCCGCCGGTGCGGCAACTCCGGCACGAACGTGGGGGACGGCTCGGGCCAGCTCGACGACCTGGGCTTTTTGAACGTCAAGACCACCATCACGAAGCCCAAGGACGCGGAGACCGCGCGCAAGCCGGGCCTGCTGACCCTCGAGGCCGACGTGACCGACGTGAACCGCCAGAGCATCTCCTCGCGGGCCACCACCCTCGTCCATCCGGCCGCGGTCTACACCGGCCTGCGCACCGCCAAGAACCTGATCAAGGAAGGCGAGCCCATCGCCGTGGAGGGCGTCGTGGTCGACGTCGAGGGCGTGCGCAAGGCGGGCAAGCCCGTCAAGGTCCGCGCGCTGCTTCGCTCGTGGCGGCGCAAGGCCGAGAAGAAGATCGAGTCCGGCGAGGACCCGTACGAAACCGTGGACGAGGAGAAGGCCTCCTGCACGTTCACGTCCGCCGCCGAGCCCGCCTCCTGCACGATGACCATCGCCAAAGCCGGCTATTACGTGCTCGAGGGCGTCGCCACCGACGACGGCGGCCGCGAGGCGGTGACCCAGCGGTTCCTGTACGTCGCGGGCAAGGACGCCGTCTCCTGGAAGCAGGACAACCAGGAGAAGCTCGAGCTGGTGCTGGATCGCGAGGGCCCCTACAAGCCCGGCGATCGCGCGAAGATTTTAATCCAGGCTCCCTTCTACCCCGTGGTGGGCATGCTCACCGTCGAGCGCGAGGGCGTCGTCAGCCACCGGCAGATCCAGGTGAGCTCGTCCACCCACGTCGAGGAGCTCGCCATCGAGGAGAAGCACCTGCCCAACCTGCACGTCTCGGTGGCCCTGGTGCGCGGCCGCGTCAAGGTCGCCGGCGGCGACACCGACGACGATCCGGGCCGCCCGATGATGGCCACAGGCCGCGTGCGGATCCCCATTTCCCTGGACGCGAAGAAGATCAACCTCGCCGTGAAGCCGTCGAAGCCGCTAATCAAGCCCGGCGAGCCCATCACCCTCGAGGTCAAGGCCACCGACATGGCCGGCTCCCCGGTGCAGGCGCGCCTGGCGGTCATGCTCGTGGACGAGGGCGTGCTGTCGTTGCTGGGCTTCGCCACGCCCAACCCGCTGGCCGTGTTCTATCCCGACCGGTACCCCTACACCGCCCTGGAGGATCTGCGCGTCCACCTGCTCAAGAAGACGAAGATGACACCCCCGGCCGACTCACGGCAGAAGTCGATGGAGCCGAAGCCCGCCCCCATGATGTCCCGCAACGGGCTGGGCGGCGGCGGGGGGCTGATGCGTGGCGCGGCCAAGATGGCCACCATGGACGCCGCGCCCATGGCCCCGGCGGCCGGCAAGATGGCCGAGGAGGCCGCCGGCGAGAAGGAGGCGACGGGCGGTGACAACTTCGGCGCGGTCACCATGCGCACGTTCTTCGCCACCACCGCCTATTTCAACAATCAGGTACAGGCCGGCACCGACGGTGTCGCCCGCCTCGAGATCCCCATGCCCGAGAACCTGACGACCTTCCGCATCATGGTGGTCGCCATGGACACGGCCACCCCCGACCGCTTCGGCTCGGCCGACGACAAGGTCACCGTTCGCAAGGACTTCATGGTCCGCCCCGCCCTGCCCCGCTTCGCCAACTACCAGGACACCTTCGAGGCCGCCGTGGTGCTCAACACCCTGCTGGACCGCGAGGGCAAGGCCGAGGTCAAGATCGGCGGCACCGGGTTCGAGCTGGTCGGCCCCGACGTGCTCTCCACCAACCTCAGCGGCAAGAAGGCCGAGGAGCTGCGCTTCCGGGTCCGCACGCCGAACCCGGGCGAGGCCCGCATCACCTTCGCCGCCCGCTTCCTGGACCAGACCGACGGCGTCAACGCCCCGCCGATCCCCGTCCACGTGCCCGTGACCACCGAGAACACCGCCGTGTACGGCATGGCCGACGGCGCCGTGCTCCAGCCCATCACCCCGCCGGACAAGGTCCTGCCGCAGTTCGGCGGCCTGGACCTGCACCTGAGCTCCACCGGCCTCTCCAACCTGCAGGACGCGGTGAAGTTCCTGGTCGAGAACGACTACCAGTGCTCCGAGGCCATCGCCTCGCGCCTGGTGCCCATCTTCGCGCTCAAGGACATCATCCCCCAGTTCAAGCTGGGCACCGCCGCCGACGAGAAGCGGCTCCGGGAGCTGGCCGTCAAGGGCATCGCCGAGCTGCTGAGCTACCAGCACTGGAACGGCGGCTTCAAATTGTGGCCCGAGAGTTACGTCACCTGGAGCTTCGTGAGCGCGTACGTCACCTGGGCGCTGATCCGCGCCCGCGAGGCCGGCTTCAAGGTCCCCGACCGCGCCCTCATGGACGCCGCCGAGTTCCTCCAGGGCGTGCTCCAGGCGAACCGCCACGAGTTCGAGTGGTACTACTCCTACACGACCCAGATCTACGCCGGCTGGGTGCTCACCGAGCTGCAGCGCCTGAAGTTGTTCACCCCGCAGCAGATGGACCGCTGGCGCCTGAAGAGCAACCTGCACCGCCTGTACGGCAAGCGCGACGAGGTCGGCTTCCTGGCCCGCACCTGGCTGCTCCACGCCCTGTGGCGCATCGAGGGCAAGTCCGACAAGGTGCAGGAGCTCCAGCGCACGCTGGAGAACGCCGCCGTCGAGACGGCCGCCGGCGCCCACTTCGCCGAGGTCACCACCGAAGGCCTCGCCCTGCTCATGCACTCCCAGGCCCGCACCGACGCCGTGGTGCTGCGCGTGCTCCTCGACATGGATCCGCAGCACGTCCTTTTGTCCAAGATCGTCCGCGGCCTAATGTCCGCGCGGGTGCGCGGCGACTGGGAGACCTCCCAGGGAAACGCCTTCGTGCTCGACGCCCTGGCCGCCTATTTCCGCGTGATCGAGGCCGAGACCCCCGACTTCAAGACCGACGTGTGGTACGGCAAGCTCTGGGCCGGCAACAAGCACTTCCTGGGCCGCTCGATGGACATCGTGCACGCCCGCGTCCCCATGAAGACCCTGATCGAGCAGGGCGCCGGCCGCCTGATCCTCACCAAGGACGGCCCCGGCAAGCTCTACTACCGGCTGGGCCTGGCCTACGTCCCGGCCAGCCTGAACCTGCCCCCGGAGAGCCAGGGGATCTTCGTGAAGCGCAGCTACGAGTCCATGGAGGACGACGACGAGGCCGTGAAGCTGGTCGCCCCGGGCAAATGGCGGGTGAAGGCCGGCGAGACCGTGCGCGTCAAGGTCACGATCATCGTGCAGGACCGCCGGCACTTCGTCGCGCTGGAAGATCCGTTCCCGGCCGGCTTCGAGGGCGTGGACCTGCAGTTGAACACCAGCTCCCGGCGCCCGACCAAGAAGGGCCAGGGGGCGAGCGTGGTGAGCCCGTCCTACTCGTGGTGGTGGCACCAGCCCAGCCACTCCGAGATGCGAGACGACCGCTTCGTAGCCTACTACGACCAGCTCCACGCCGGCGTGTACGAATACGTCTACCTGGCGCGCGCCACCACCATCGGCACGTTCACGGCGCCGCCCACCCGGGCGATGGAGATGTACCACCCCGAGGTGTTCGGCCGCGCCGCCGGCGAGACCGTCGAGGTGGTGCCGTGATCTCCCGGGACGAGGCCCTCGCGCTGTTCGACGCCCAGGGTCCAGAGCCCAGCCTGCGGCTGCACTGCCTCGAGAGCGAGGCGGTGCTCGCCGCCCTGGCCCGCCGGCTGGGGGCCGACGAGGCGCTCTGGGCGCGCTGCGGCCTGCTCCACGACGTGGACTTCCCGGCCACCGCCCAGGAGATCGCCCGCCACGGGCTCCCGGCCGCCGACCTGCTCGCCGGCCACCTGCCCCCCGAGGCGGTGCGGGCGATCGTGTCCCACAACTACGACAACAACGGCGCGCCGCCCCCGGACAGCCCGCTTGGCTGGGCCCTGCGCTGCGGGGAGACGGTCACCGGGCTCGTCGCCGCCAACGCGCTGGTGCGCCCGGGGGGCTTCGACGGGATGACTCCGAAGAGCCTGAAGAAGAAGATGAAGGAGAAGAGCTTCGCCGCGAACGTGGACCGGGACACCATCCTCGAGTGCGAGAAGCTCGGCCTCACGCTGGACGAGTTCTTCCAGCTCGCCATCGACGCCATGACGCCGCTGGCCCCGCTCCTGGGGCTCGGCGCGCCCCAGGAGGAGACGCCATGACCCTCTCCCGCGACGCCCGCGAGGCCCTCGCGCTGCACTTCCCCGACGCCCCGGCCGAGGCGGTCCTCGAGCTCGAGACCGGCCTCGACGCCAACTGGGGCCAGACGATCTTCGTGCTGCTCTCGTCCGGCTGCTGGGCGCTGACCCGCGCCAGCTACAGCGACCCATGGACGAAGGTGCCCATGGATCCGGCCCGGCCCTTCACCCTGAAGGAGTGGCAGTTCGAGGACACCCTCACCGCCACCGCCGTGGACGGCCGCGAATATCCACTGAAGGTGTACCCGCGGGACGTCGAGGCCGCGCAGACCTTCTGCGAGGCCTTCGCCGCGCGCGCCCCGGAGCTGCCGCCGCCGGTCCCCGAAGGCCCCGCGGGGAAAGCCGGCGGCGCGAAGAAGCCGGCGGCACCGCCCGCGACCCCGAAGCCCGCGGCGCCCAGGCCGGTCGGCGTCTCGGGCCTGGATCCGGCCATCGAGCCGCTCCACGACCCCGCCGATCCCGTGGACGAGGCCGGCAACTCCATGCAGAACTTCTTCGAGCGCGTCATCGCCCGGGTCTCCGACGCTCCGCCGACCGACGATCCCGACGCCCGCAGGGTCGAGCGCCCCGCCGATCCGCCCTCCCCCGAGTTCGTGAGCCTGGTGGACACCGGCGACGTGTTCGCCCGCATGCCCTCGAAGAAGCGGCAGGCCATCGAGGCCTACGCGGCCGCCTGGGAGCGCCGGCACGACGGCACCGTGGCGCTCAAGCTCGCCGCGCTGGCAGAGGGCCAGGGCGACCCGGAGGCGGGGCGGATCTGGCTCGAGCGCGCCGTGGACGCCCTGCCGCCTGGCCCCGAGCGCACCCGCGCCGGCGCACGCCTGATCGACCTGTTGCAGAAGGCCGGCGCCCCCGCCGAGGTCCTCGACGCCTGGCGGGGAAAACTATAGCCCAGGGACGCCCGCTAAAGGGCGTCCCGTTTGAGGCCACGACGTGGCCGGAATAATACAGTCCCAGGATAGGACCGTTTGGATTTCGATTTCGATTTCGATTTCGATTTCGACGTGGAACAGGAGAGATTCCAGACTGACATGTCGGCCCCCCGGACCTTCAGAATGAGCGCCCCATGATTTTCCCTCTCCCCGCTCCCGCCTGGACCGCGCTGGTATTGTTGGCCGTGTTCGCCGTCGTCGAGCTCGCCGCGCTGATCCGTCGCGGGCGCGCCACCAGTCGCGCGCGCCAGGAGCTCGCCAGCATGCTCGCCATCGGATCCTGCGCGCTGGTCTGGGTGGCCTCGGTGGCCGAGGCGGCGTGGTGGGGCTGGCCCGACGGCCGGGGCGCGCTTCCGGCCCTCACCGGCTGGCCCGGCGCGTTGATCCTGGCCCTGGGCGTGGGCCTGCGCGCGGTGGCCTTTCTCCACCTGGGGCGCTTCTACGATCCCGCGGTGACGTTGCACGACGATCACCAACTCATCACCACCGGGCTCTACCGTTACGCCCGCCACCCGCTCTACGCCGGCTCCCTGTACCTGTTCCTGGGCTTTCCCCTGGCGTTCTCGAGCGCTGCGGGCCTGGCGCTCTTTTTCGTGCTGCCGGTGCCCGTCTTCGCCTGGCGCATCCGCGTCGAGGAGCGCGCGCTGGCCGAGCGTTTCGGCGACGCCTGGCGCGATTACGCCCGCCGGACGCCGGCCCTCTTTATTTAAAAACCCACGGAATATTTGAAATTGAAGGGGTCCAGCTCCATGGCCTCACGCGCCTTCTCACGGGCGGTCTCGAGTTGACCGGACGCCTGGTCGGCCAGCGCCTCGGCCCAGAGCCCGGCGGCCCGCCGGATCCGGTCGGCGTGCTTTTGCTGCCACAGCGCGGAAAAGGGCCGGATGTCGATCTGGTAATCATGGGCGAGGGCGCGCACCACGAAGGGATCGACCTGCCCCTGGGAGAGGTCATAGGCGAGCCTCTTCAACGGGTTGCACAGGATGTCGCCGACCTGCTGGATCATCACGATGGCGTCCGCGAGGAGCTTGCGATCTGCGGACAGCATGTTGTCCTGCTGGGGCAGGTTGAGTTCCGAAAGCATGGTGTTGCGCATCTCCACGAGCTGGGCTGTCGTGGCGCTGTGCGTGAGTCCGAGGAGTTGATAGTAATTCATGTACTGGATGCCATCGAGGATGGTCCTGGCCAAGGAGAGCGACTTGGCGATGTCGAACGTGCTTGCGGCCTGCTGCTGCATGGCCGGAATCATCGACTCCGGTTGTGCCTGCATCAGGTAATCGCAGAGCTTCTTCAGTTCGGGGGAGGACCCGGGCATGGCGAACTCGACGGCCACCCCCGCCCCGTACGGGGCGTCGTCGACGATGCGCACCATGCTGCCGGACACCATCACCAGGACCCCGTCGAGCAGATTGGCGAGCCGGAACTGCAGCGTATGGCGATCCTTCATGATTCGCTGGGTCTTGAAGAAGATGCCGCCCAGAGAGATGTCGACGATCGACCCGATGGACCACAAGGTGTCCTCGGGCAACCGGAAGAGCACCGGCGCGACATAGGAAAATCGTGGGAAGCGACGCTTGTTGGTGAACATCGGGCACCTCGGATGGTGGGAATCATCACCTAGCGCCTGCCGGTTTGCAAGAAAAAGAACCAGGACAATTTTCTGATTGACTTGTGGCGGTGAACGCCGTTTCATTTCCCTCACCCAATGGGAGGATCACGGATGATTCCAGAGAACGAACTGATCGAGCAACTGCGACGCGAGCTCAGCGCCGGTTCGGAGAAGACCGGTGACCGGTTCCTGCGACCGCGCCCCGAGGTCCGGAGCCAGGAGACCCTGCGCGCCATCCACAACCTGGCCTCGTCATCCTATCCTGCCTGGGAGGAGAGCTTCTTCGCCTTCATCAGCCACTTCTCGGAGGCCCACGAGCACCAGCCCCTGGCCGAGGCGCCCGAGCGGCTCAGGCAGGCCATGCGGGAGTACTTCCCCTCCCTGTTCCTGGGGCCTTTCGACGAGACGCGCAACCGGCTCTGCCTGCGGATCGGGCTGTGGGTGCACCAGAGCGCGGTCAACCCCTTCATCTTCACCTCGGGGATCATGAGGCTGATGGGCGGCAGCGTCGATTTCCTGCGCGAACATCTGGCCCCCGAGGCCGCGGACCTGGATGTGCTGTCCTACTATGACCGCATGATGTTGATCGACGCCTCGGTGATGATCGAGGCCCTTTTCCGGCTGGACAGGCGCCTGCGGGACAGGCTCGCCCATCTCGATCCTTGCACCAAATTATGGAATGAGAAGAAGCTGGGCGAGGAGCTCCAAAGGCGGCTTTCTCATGGGACGCACCCCTTCGGGCTCGCGCTGTTCGGCCTGAGGGGGCTGAGCAACATGCGCGGCTGTCTCGATCCGGTCACGGGCGAAAGACTCCTGCAGGAGGTCGCCGGCCGCCTCTTCCCGTTCGAGGAGGACGGCGTGTTCCTGGCCAGGGTGGGCGAGGACACCTTCGCCATGCTCCAGGATCACGCGTCCGGGACCGAGGACTTCGAGTCCCTGATCCACCAGGTGAGGCAGCAGTTGGACGCGCCGTATTTGATCGACGGTCTCGAGCTCAGGCTGGAGGCCTCCGTCGGATTCCTGGCCCCCGGAACGACGGCGGGTGAGGTCGATGGTCCCCTCGCGACCTGTGCCGCCGCGCTGCAAAAAGCCCTCGCCGAGTCCAAACCGATGGTCTCCTGTGAACGCCCCGTGAACCGCCTGTCCCTCGAGGAGCTCTCCCTGGTCCGGGATCTGGGCAACGCGATCCGGAACGGCGAGATGGTCCTCCAGTACCAGCCACAGATCGATTTCGCCTCGGGCCGGGCCGCGGGCGCCGAGGCACTGGTCCGCTGGATCCACCCCACCAAAGGTTTCATGCCGCCGGGACGGTTCATCTCCCTCGCAGAGAAGACCCAGTTGATTCACGCCCTCACGGAGTGGGTGCTGCGGGACGCGATCCGGCAGGCCCGGGAGTGGGAGCAGGCCGGCCTCCCGCTCTCGGTGGCCGTGAACCTCTCCACGGCCAACCTGCTCGACCCCGGCCTCCCCTCCCTCGTCGCCCGGCTGCTCCAGGAGGGCGGGCTGCCGCCGGCGCTCCTGTCCCTCGAGATCACCGACGCGGCCATCCTGGCGGCGCCGGTCGAGGCCGCCGCCGCCCTGGGCCGGCTTCGCGCGCTGGGCGTGCGCATCGCCATCGACGACTTCGGCCAGGGATATTCCTCCATGGCGTTTCTCCGGGAGCTTCCGGTGGACGAGGTCAAGATCGACCGGACCTTCGTGTTCGGCATGCTCAAGGATCCCCGCGACGCCAGCATCGTCGAGGCGACGATCCGACTCTGCCGCGGGCTGGGGCTCGCGGTGACCGCCGAGGGCATCGAGGACGAGGCGACCTACACCCGGCTGCAGACCGTCGGCTGTACCTACGCCCAGGGGTTTTATCTGGCGAAGCCCATGCCTCCGGACCAACTGGAGGCGTGGATTCGGACGCGCTGAAGCCGGTCTGAAGTCAACGTTGGAAAAAAAATTAAAAAAAACAGCCCGAGCGTCGATTGAGTAGTGAGCGCTGTTGCCCCATATCGGCTCTATTCACTGTTGGGAGCATATAACATGCATACATGGGATCTGACCGGTTTGCTCTCCGAGTTCGGTGCCTGGCGAGGTGTGGCCGAGTCCTGTCTGGAGGATTTCAACGAAGAATGCCTGCAAGACGCCCTGGCGAGGCGGCTCGACGCGCTCGGGTTGACCACACTGCAGGAGTGGCTCCAGTGCGCCAGGCAGGCTCCGGAAGAGCTCTCCGCGCTGCACGCAGCCTGCTTCAACTCCACCTCGGCCTTTTTCCGGGATCCCTGGTCGTATTGTGTGCTGGAGCGGCAAATCCTGCCCGGCTTGATCTCCCGGGACACGCTCCGAATCTGGTCCGCGGGCTGCGCCGAAGGCCAGGAGGCGCTATCGCTGGCCATCCTGCTCGAGGAGCTCGAGCGGGTCCGACCAGGGACCGGCCGCTCGACCCTCATCGCCTCGGACTCCGTTGCCGCCGTGTTCTCACCGTCCTCACCCCGGGTCTATCCGGAGAACCAGCTCCAAGGTCTCACGTTGGGTCGTTTGAAGAGTTGGTTCGTGCCCCATCCACAGGGGTTCTCGCCGGTCCCGGAGCTGCTGGCCCGGGTGCGGTTTTTCCACCACGACCTGCTCGACGCGCATTCCTTTTCTCCTCCGGAGGCTGTTTTTGGAGGATTTGATTTTATTTGTTGCGCCAATGTCCTGATTTATTATACTCCGATTGCACAGGTTCGCATCCTGGGGAACCTGCGGCGGGCGCTCTCCGATGGCGGGGTGCTCATGGTCGGACCGTCCGAGGTCGGTATCGTGAAACGTTCCGGTTTTTTCACGGTATGCCCCGATGGCCCCTTCTTCCTGGGCGCGAACGGAGTCCCATGAGAGCGCACCGACTGCCCATCCGCCGCCAAATCCTCCTCGGGTTCGGGATCCTGCTGGTGCTCTGGATCGCGCTGATCGCCCTGGCCCTGTTCCGGGCGGGGCAGCTTCGGGACTCGACCGAAATCATGCACGCGCACCCGATGCACGTGCGCGATGCCGCCCAACAGGTCGCGACCTCCGTGCTCACCATCCGTTGGATGCATCGAGACCTGCTCCGGGAGACCGACAGCGAGACCCGCGCCTCCCTGCTGCGCGACATCGAGGAGGAGCAGCGACGGATCGAACAGGCCATGTCCGTACTGGTCCAACTGTATCTCGGACCCAAGGCCGACCTCGAGCGGGTCAGGCGGCTGATCCGCGAATGGAGCACCGAGCGGACCCTCACCCTGGAGCTGGTCTCCCGGGGCCAGGCGGACGAGGCGCGCGCGCGGATGCTCCCCCACGGCTCGGCCGGGATCAAGGAGAGAAGCCTGACCGAGGCCCTTGCGGTCGTCGATGACTTCGCCCGCCGGAAGGCGTCCACCTTGCTCGATGACGCCCGAGACACGAACCGGGAGATGACCTGGCAGTTGCTGTTGTTCTCCGGCGCCGCGGTGTTCCTTTCGTTTTTTGTCATGTTCCTCGTCCTGCGGAACTTCCGACGCCCCCTCGAAGGGTTCCTGCGCGCGACCCAAACCTTCTCCGACGCGCGCCCCGTCCACGCGCCGGTCCCGCCCAACGAGTTCGGCGAGCTAGATCGGAAGAGCGTCGTGTAGGGAAAGAGTGTAGATCTCGGGGGTCG
>CALKWH010000447.1 GCA_938004375.1 uncultured Pseudomonadota bacterium | reverse complement strand
ACCGAGATCTACACTCTTTCCCTACACGACGCTCTTCCGATCTGATCACGACCTGGAGCGACCGCAGGCAGGAGCCGTCGTTGACCTCGAGGAAGGCGACGGACTTGGAGTCGCGGCGGGTGCGGATCCAGCCGCACACGGTGACGGTGTCCCCGACGACGGGGTTCGAGAGCAGGTGGAGGATCTTGGTTTTCATGGTTTCACCGATACGGGCAGCTTCAGCCGCCACCGCCCCTGCGAGCGCCGCAGGTGCATCAGATATTGGGAGCGGTCGCCGAAGCCCACCTCCAGGCGGAGGTCGTCGCCGGTCTGCTCCAGGGTCTTCACCTCGGGCTCGGCCATGGCCACGTCCCGGGGCGGCAGACGGATCATGAGCAGGTCCTGGGGCGGCACCGACGTGCCCGCCGACGCGCCCCGGGCGGCCTCCCGCTCCAGGGCCTGCCGGTCCTCGGGGTCCAGCAGCTCGAAGAGAGGACCGGCCGCGCCCACCTGGGCGTAGGCCACCACCAGCATCGCGGTCATGCGGGGCGAGCGGTCCTCGGCCGGCGCCGAGCAGGCACCCAGGCCGCACAGCCCTGCCAGAAGGATGGTCCACCACTTCAGGGACATGATCAACCTCCTCCGACGAAGGTGACGACCTCGACGCGGTCGCCCTCGGCCAGCTCCACCCCCTCGTCGGCGGGCACCTCCCCGTTCAGTTCACCCACCACCAGCGAGTTCTGGTCACGATAGGCCTGCAGCAGCTCGCGCAGCGTGGTGGGGCCGGGCAGTTCGCGACGGGCGCCGTTGACGAGGATGTGCATGGGAGAGTCCGGGTGGGGTCGCCGGGTCACGGCAACTGGTACAGTTCGAGGGTCTCGGAGCCGACGGTCCAGTTCGGGGAGAGACGCATGAGGCCGATCAACTTGCCGCCCAGGCTCCAGGTGATGGTGGTCTCCTCGGCCTGCACCTGGCCGAGGTCGTCGGCGGCGCCGGTCTCGGCGTTGAGGCGGAAGAAGTGCCACGCGCGCTTCTCGCTCTTTTTGTATTGGAGCGTGATCGGGTTCTGCGGGTGGATGGCCATGGTGAAGTGCACGGTCTTCTCGACGGGCTGGACGGGCGCGACCCGGAAGGTGTCGAAGTCGAAGCGGCCGAGCTGGAACTTCGGCGTGATGTCCTTCCACTGCTGGATGCCCTGGCCCAACTGGAAGCTGCCGTCGATGCCGTTGACGGTGGCCACGCCGCTGAGGCGCACGGGATGCTGCACACGCCAGTTGCGGACGAACCAGGCCGCGTCGCGGTCCCAGGCGGCGTTGTTGGAGATCAGGCCGGTCTTCTGAACGGTGCCGGCCTCGAGGTCGTACAGGCCCTGGTTGTCGGGGAACTTGGAGTCCGTGGACTTGTTGTAGCCGCCGAGGATCTTCACGACGGCCTTGGTGAAGTCGGACGTGAGGTGGATGACCTCGAGGTTGTCGGGCTTCACGGTCAGGCGGTTGGCCGCGTCGGTGCGCAGCGTGAGGGTTTTCTGGACCTTGCGGGGGTTGCCGGCCTCGAACAGCGTGATGGTGTGCGTGAGGCTGGTGGCGGTCTTGTCCAGGCGATAGGCGACCAACTGGAGGGTCTTCCCGGAGAGACGCCAGGAGAGGTGGTCCTGCCCCTTGATCTGCGTGACCTCCTTGCCCTCGGCGTCGAACAGGACGTAGGTCGTCTTGTCGGCCTTCACGGCCACGACGACCTCGGGACCCGACGGCAGAAAGAAGACCTGGGCGGGCTCGTCGGTGATCTTGGAGAGATCGGCCGTCTTCTCGGCCTTGGAGGCGAGCTCGCGCAGCACGAGGGTGGCCTTGCCGTCCTGCTTCACCGTCACATAGGCCAGCCGCAGGCCGTCGGGGGAGAGGGCGAACTGATCGTCGATGTAGCCGCCGGTGAAGGTGACGGTGTCCACCAGTTTGAGCTTCGGGGCGTCCTGGGCCGAGGCGGCGGAGACGCCCAGCACGAACAGGAACAGGGAGGTCAAGAACACGGAACGTCTCAACATGACGCCACTCCTTCGGGGCCGGATGATGCAAATCGGCAGGTTCCAGGCCAGGCGTAAGGTACTCCATTTTTATGGGACAGACAAGCCTCTTCCCCGATCGGAAATTTTGACGACCCGCCAAAGCGGACCTATGGTGCGGATGTAGGAGGAAGACGCCCATGTCATCCATCATCTTCATCCTGGCCCTGTTCACCGCCCCCGGCCGCCCGAGCCCGTCCGTCCGTCCCCCCGACAAGGCGACCCCCGTGAAGAAGCAGGCCCCCGTCCCGAAGAAGACGTCGACCGTCGCGAAGAAGCAGGCCCCCGTCGCGAAGAAGACGGCGGCCGCCGCGAAGAAGACGGCGACCGTCACGAAGAAGACGTCGACCGTCGCGAAGAAGCAGGCCCCCGTCGCGAAGAAGCAGGCCCCCGTCGCGAAAAAGACGGGCTCCGCGAAGCAGCCCGCCGCCACCATCGCGCTCAAGCAGGCCCGGGACCGGAAGATCCACGGCACCGTGGTGCGGCCAGCGCCGGCTCCCGTGCACCTGGCCACCGTACCGGCCACGCCCAGGCCGGTCACGGCGAAGGCCGCGGACAAGCGCAAGGTGAAACCCGTCCGGGAGTCGCGTCCCCGGACCGTGGCCTATCCGCCCATCAACCTCTATCAGATTCACCTCCGGGAGCACGCCTCGATTCGGGTCTACGATGAAAACGGCTTTCTCCGGCCACAGGCCCTTCGGGAGTTCAACCGCCTCAACCGCTGCGTGAAGACCGGCGTCGTCCTGGAGCTGGACTACCGGCTGCTCGTCGAGCTCTACACCGCATGGATCGCCTTCGGCATGCCTTCTGTCACCCTCTACTCGGGCTGCCGCCAGGCGCCCCACGCCTCCCCCACCAGCCGCCACAACTTCGGACTCGCCCTCGACTACGCCTTCGACGGCGTGTCCCGCCGGGAGCTGGTCGCCTGGCTGCTGGCGCGCCGGGACCGCGCCTCCCATGGCGTGGGCCTGGGCTACTATCCGAACAGTTTCCACATCCACATGGACGTCCGCGAGAAGCACGCCTTCTGGGTGGATCTCAACGAGGGGGGCGCCGAGGGTTCGAAGATGGTCGCCGAACCCTACCAGTGGTTCGAGGGGAACCACAAGCTCCGGGCGCGGCGCGACGAGGCTCCGCCGAAGGAGGCTGCCGAACAGGAGACCGCACAAGTCATTCCGCCCCAGGCAGAGAGTGTTCCCACCGTCCCCGGAGACGGCGGCGCCAACCCGTGATCTTCCTTCAAATTCTGGCGGGCCCCGGAAGCGGGCCCTGGAAGCGGGCGTCCGCGACGGGCGCGACCGCGAGGAGGCAGCATGAAGATTCATTTCATCGGAATCGCCGGCACCGGGATGGGAGCCATCGCCGGGCTGCTCAAGGCCGCCGGACATGACGTGCGCGGCTCGGACGAGGCGGTCTATCCGCCCATGTCCGACGCCCTGGCGCGCCTGGAGATCCCGGTCCTGTGTCCGTTCGCCGCGGAGAACCTCGCCTGGGGTCCCGACACCGTCGTCGTGGGGAACGTCTGCCGCCGGGATCACGTCGAGGTGCAAGCCGCCCAGGCCGCCGGCCTCCCGCTCACCTCCTTCCCCGCCATCCTCGGCGAGCGGGTCCTCCCCGGTCGGCGGCCGGTGGTGGTGGCGGGCACCCACGGGAAGACCACCACGACCACCCTGCTGGCCACCCTGCTCGAGCGTGTCGGCCTGCAGCCGGGCTGGTTCATCGGCGGCATCCCCAACGATCTTCCCTCGGCCTGCGTCACCGGGGCGGGCGCGCCGTTCGTGCTCGAGGGGGACGAGTACGACACCGCCTTCTTCGACAAGGGATCGAAGTTCCTGCACTACCGGCCCCACGCCGTGCTGCTGACGGGGGTGGAGTTCGACCACGCCGACATCTTCGCGGATCTCGCCGCGGTCCGGGCCGCCTTCACCGCCCTGGTGGATCTGATCCCGCCCGATGGGGTGCTGCTCGCCTCGGCCGACAACGCGATCGCAGCCGAGCTCGCCCGCGGGCGCGGCCAGCTCACCTACGGCCTGGAAGGGGAGGACGCGGACTACTTCGCGGTGATCCGGGAGAAGACGCCGGAGGGCACCGCGTTCACCTTGCACGATCGCCAAGGCCGGCTGCACGACTACTTCCTGCCCCTCGTGGGCGAGCACAACCTGCGAAACGCCACCGGCGCCCTGGCCATGTGCTTGCGGCTGGGCGTTTTGGCTGCGGAGCTGGAGGCCCCGCTGGCGGCCTTCACCGGGGTGCGGCGCCGCCAGGAGGAGCTGGGGCGAGGGCGCGGTGTCGTGGCAGTCGACGACTTCGGCCACCACCCGACCGCGATCCGGGTGACCCTCCAGGCGCTGCTGCAGCGCTATCCGGGCCGGCGTCCGGTGCTCGTCTTCGAGCCGCGCTCGGCCACCAGCCGCCGGGCCGTGTTCCAGCGCGAGTACGCCGAGGTCCTCGCCGCCGCGCCTCGGGTGTTCCTCGCCCCCGCCTATGATCAGAGCCGGATCGCGCCGGACCAGCGGCTGGATCTGGCCCGCCTCGCCACCGACATCACGGCCGCCGGCGCCCGAGTGACCGCCCACCCCGACTTCGCCGAGCTCCTGGCCGTGCTGCGCGATGAGGCGAGAGAGGGGGACCTGGTCGTCTTCTTCTCCTCGGGCGCCATGGGCGGCATCAAGCACGAGTTCGCCCGCGGCCTCGCGTCCTGACCGCCCTGGACGTGGCGACGCCGCAGTTTCTTTTTCCACCCGGAATGTGCTATAAAACAAGCGTTCGTCCGAATCCCGGAGGTGGTGTCATGCCGATTGGAGTCCGTGTCATCCCGATCCTGCTGTCCCTGACCCTGGCCTCGGCCTGCGAGGTCGACACCACTACGGAGCCGCGCTGTGGCGACGGTGTCGCCCAGGCCGGAGAGGAGTGCGACGGCACCGACGTGCTCGGCCGCACCTGCATCAGCACGGGGTTCTACGGTGGCGCGCTGGCCTGCGATGAAGATTGCATGCTGGATTACACCGGCTGCACGGCGGTCGGGAGCTGCGGAGACGACGTGATCCAGGACGCCTTCGGGGAGTCCTGCGATGGCGAGACGATCGGCGGGGTCACCTGCGAATCCCTGGGGCACGGGGGAGGGGAGCTGGCCTGCGCCGCCGACTGCACGTACGACGTCTCCGGGTGCGCGGTCTGCGGCGACGGCGCTGTCACCGCGCCCTTCGAGGACTGCGACGGGTCCGATCTGCAGGGCAGCACCTGCGAATCCCTGGGCTACTACGGCGGCACCCTGGCCTGCGACGAGCAGACCTGCGGTTGGGACCTCACCGACTGCGCCGCGTACGGCATCTGCGGAGACAACGAGCTTCAGACCAACCGAGAGGCCTGCGACGGCCCCGAGTTCGGCGGTGCCACCTGCGAGAGCTTCGGATATTACGGCGGCGTGCTCGCCTGCAACCACTGCGCCTTGGATTTCACGCCCTGCGAGGCCCATGGCTGGTGCGGGGACGGCATCGTCGCGGCGTGGATCGGCGAGGAGTGTGACCTGAACAACTTCGGCGGCAAGACCTGCCGGTCCCTGCGGCACTGGTCCGGCACGGCCGTGTGCAACGGCATGTGCCAGATCACGGGCTGCCTGGACATCATCCAGTTGTCGGTGGGGACGAGCCACGCGTGCGCCGTGGTGTCCGACGGCACCATACGCTGCTGGGGAGACAACACCTTCGGTCAACTCGGCGACGGCACCACCGTCGACCGGCTCTCGCCCGCGATCGTGCCCGGGCTCAACGGCATCGTCCAGGTGGGCGTAGGTCAGGACTTTACCTGCGCCCTGGACCAGAGCCAGCGGGTGCACTGCTGGGGACGCAACGTCAACGGCCAGCTCGGCGACGGCACTACCACCGATCGCATGGTGCCGATGGTCATCTCCACCATGGCCTCCGCGGAGCAACTCGCCGTGGGCGACGACTTCGCCTGCGCCAGCCGGTCCAACGGCAGCGTCAGTTGCTGGGGCAGCAACGCCTTTGGCCAGCTCGGCGACGGCACCACCACCTACCGGACGACGCCCGTCTACGTCATGGAGACGGCGGGCTTCAACTACAACGCCTCCAAGGTCACCGCCGGCGCCCGTCACGCCTGCGGCGTCAGCGTCATGGGCGCCGTCTCCTGCTGGGGCGACAACACTTTCGGCCAGCTCGGTGACGGTACGACCGTGAAGAAGCACAACCCGGTCGTGGTGGCCCAGAACCAGAGCGCGGTGGATGCGGGGGCTTACCACACCTGCGCGATCCAGCTCCTTCAGGGCGTCTCCTGCTGGGGCAGCAATGCTCATGGTCAGTTGGGCGACGGCACCACCGTCGGCCATACCTCGCCCGTCGCGGTCGTCGGGCTCAGTTCGGTGACCGCCGTGGCCGCCGGCTTCAACCACACCTGCGCCCTCCTGCAGAACGAGTCGGTCATGTGCTGGGGCGAGAACGTGTCCGGCCAGCTGGGCGACGGCACCACCTTCGACCGTACCGCCCCCGTGGCCGTGACCGGCCTGGCCACCGTGCGCTCCCTCTCCGCCGCCGACTCCACCTGCGCGGTGAACCTGTACGGCGACGCCCACTGCTGGGGGAGCAACACCTCGGGCCAGTTGGGCGACGGCACCACCATCAACCGCCCCGCTCCCACCGCCGTCTCGGAATGATGACTACTTCTGCAGGACCAGGATGATCGAGGGGCTCAGCATGCCGGTGAAGGCGCCGGGGGTGTAGACGCTGCCCGAGGTCGAGACGATCCGGAAGCCCGCGGCCTCGACGAGGTCGGTGAGCTCGCGCAGGGTGTAGGCGCGCACGGTCAACTGGTAGTTGCGCTGCTTGCCGGTGACGAAGGCGGCGTTGCGCTTGACCATCAGCCGGCTCTCGGGGTACTGGAAGTAGCACTCGTCCATGACCATGCAGCCGTTGCCCTCCCACCAGATGCGGGACGGGAGCTGGCTCACCACGTAGTCGCGGTGCATGACGTCCAGCAGCAGGCTGCCGCCGGGCGCCAGCCAGGAGTGAAAACGGCGCACCAGCTCCACGTTCTCGGCGTCCGAGAAATATCCGAAGGTGCCCCCGAAGCAGATCACCGCGTCCAGCGGGGCGGCCGGGGTGAATTCGCGCATGTCCTTCTTGATGAAGGTGGCGGCGGCTCCGCTCTCCTGGGCGAGCTGGTTGGCGATCAGCAAGAAGGGCACCGAGGTGTCGATCCCCTGCACCGAGAGACCCTTGAGGGCCAGCCCCACGGCGTGGCGTCCGTCGGCGCACCCGGCGTCGAGGATCTTCATCTCAGGTTTCAGGCCCAGTTGGGTGTAGAGGAACTCCACCTCGAGCTTGGTCTTCTTGTGGTTCGGCACGTCCAAAGTGGAGACGTAGTCGTCGTCGAAGAACGTGTCGCTCCAGTTGGCCTCGGCCGGCTTCGGGACCGCGGGCGGCACCGGCGGCGGCGCCTTCCTGACCTCCTCGGCGGCGGGCACCGGAGGCGGCAGCGTCCGCTTCACGTCATCCGCGGGGGGCGTGGGGGGCAGTTTGGGAGGCTTCTTGCCGCCCTTCTTCCCGGGTTCCTCCTCGGTCACGGGTTCGGGGACCGCGTCGGGCTCCTCGTCCACGGAGTCCTCGGACTCGAGGACCTCGTCGGCGTCGAGCAGGGCCTCCTCCTCGTGACCCTCCGGGCGGTTGGCAAGCTTCCAGAACAACTCCAGGTCGGGCAGGATCAGCCCCGCGGACAGGGGGAGCTCGGCGTCGCCATGCACCGCCGTCTCCAGATCGTGCAGCGGGATCAGGTGCGGCGCGATGGACGGCTTCTCCTCGAGGAAGATGCCGATGGATTCCAGTTCGGTGGCGGTGAACAGGGTCTTGGGCGTCATGGCGACCTCTCCGTGCCCCGGATTTTATGGGAAAATGACCGGCTTGGGTAGATTTATTTTGCCGGCACGGCGCCCATGGGCCTTCCCATGCGCACGCAGCGGCCCTCGTCGAGGCGGGCGAAGTCCCACGGCCCCTTCTCGAACAGGAGGATGACAGTGGAACCCATGTGGAAGATGCCGCACTCGTCGCCCTTGCCGACCAGGACGCGCACCGCCTGGCCGTGATCGGTCAGGCGTGTCTTCTGCGGGAAGTGGGTGGGGAGGTAGGACAGGGTCATGTTGCCCACGCCGGTGGCGGCCACCAGCACCACCGCCACGCGGCCGTGGGGCGTCTCCACCAGGGAGATCAGCCGTTCGTTCCGGCAGTAGAGCTTGTCGATGTTCGTCATGCAGAACCGGCCGACCGGGTACGAGGTCCCCGAGTGGCCGGGGATGTGACGATAGCGCACGACCGTCCCCGCGACGGGGAAGTGCACCCGGTGGTAGTCCTTCGGGCTCAGGTAGATCGTGAAGAAATGCCCGTCGGCGAAGATCCCGCTCAGGTCGTCATCGAGCAGCAACTGGTCCAGGCGGTAGTCGATCCCCTTGGCCTGGATCAGGGTGTGTCCCTGGATCGGGCCGAAGGCGCCCAGCCGGCCGTCACAGGGGAACACCACGCTCGCGGGATCGGGGTCCACCGGCCGGGCGTCGGGCTGGAGCCGGCGCGTGAAGAACGCGTTGAGCGTCGGATAGTGGGACACCTGCCACTCGGCCTCGGACACGTCCAGGCGCACAAGGCGCGCGAAGGCCTCGTTCTGGAGGCGGGTGAGCGGCCCCGGCAGGTGGATCCGGGACCAGCGCAAGAGCAGCCGGGAGAAGTGGCGGCGGGGCAGGTGGCGGATGAGGACCTTGCGAAGTTCGTTGACGGCTTTCATAGGCGTTCCTGATTCCTTCTCAAAACCGGAAGCACTCCCAGGCGAAGTGGGCGCCCCCGGCGAACTTGCCCAGCACGACGAGCCAGTAGATGATGCCGTCGTCGAGCTCGTCATACTCGGCCATGCCGAAGCTCGTGAGGTAGAGGCTCTTGCCCGTGAACAGGTCGAGCACACCCCAGCCGATAAAAAAGATGGCGAACAGGAGGGAGATGACGTCCATGGGGGATTCCCCGGGTGCGGATCACTTGCCCGACTTCGGGTCGGCGGACTTCGGGTCGGCGGGCTTCGGGTCGGCGGGCTTCGAACCTGCCGGCGTGCCGCCCACTTCGGCGGAGAACGGGGCGGCGGACAACTTCTCGCCGGTCACCTCCTCGACGAACTGGGGCCACGGCCGGGTCATGCCCGGGGCGAAGACCGACTTGACGAGCCACTGGCCGATCTCCTTGCGCTTCCAGGACATCTCGGAGACGGGCCCCGCGTGCTTCAGGTTCTTCGCGACGGCGGACCGCAGCTGGGCGGCGAAGAGCTCGCCGAGCGCATAGTTGTGATAGTAAACCGGCGCGATGGTGAAGTGGGGCTTGGAGGCCCAGTCCGGGGCGTTGCGGCCGGCGGGGCGCTTGACCATCTGCAGCCGCTCGACGAGATCCCACCACAGTTTGTTCAGGTCCTGGTCAGGGTTCTCGTACAGGGCCTTCTCGAAGTGCAGCATGACCATGGCCCAACGGGCGAAGATCAACTGCTCGAGCTGGCGCTGCTCGAGGATGACGGCCTTCTTGGCGTTCACGAGCTTGGCGTCGGCGCCGGCGACCTCGACGAGCCACAGCGGGTTCTTCGCCAGGGCGCCGAACAGCATGGCGATCGCCTCGGTGGTGAAGATGTGGGCGGCCTCTCGGAGGTTGAAGGGCAGGCTCCGGTCGATCCACTTGTAATACACCGCGTGGCCGGTCTCGTGGAGCATGGTGTCCATCCACTGGGCGGTGGGCTTCACGTTCAGCAGCATGCGCACGTCCTCGGCGCGGTTCATGGTGATGCAGAATGCGTGCTGGTCCTTGCCCTTGCGCTCGAAGAAGTCGCTCTTCGCGGCCAGGTCTTCCATGGGCAGATCGAGGTCGGCGAAGAACCGCTTCGCGAGGTCGATGATGTCCTGCTCCTTGCGGTCCTTGAAGAACACGTCCAGGTCGAGCTCGGGGGACGGCGGCGCCTCCTGGAAGAACGGGTTGTCATAGTGCCAGGGCATCAGATCGGTGACCTTGATCTTCAACTTCTTCGCGATCTGGGCGTCGAGCTTGGCCTTGGCCTTCTTGAAGGGCTCGGCGGTGAGCTGCTCGAGGCCGGCGAAGATGTCCATGATCATCTGGGGATCGTGCTCCTGCAAGCGGATGCGCATGTCCCAGAAGTTGGAGAAGCCCAGGGTGCGGGCGGCGGCGTTGCGGAGCTTGGCCAGCTCGACGATCTTCGGCCCCGTGACCGCGCCCACCTGCTTGAGGGCGTCCCAGGCGGCCTGGCGCTTCTTTGAATCCTTCGCTTCGGCGAGCAGCTTGAGCAGCTCGTTGTTCGAGAGCTCCTTGCCGTCGATCTTGCCGCGGAAGGTGTTGTTGAGCTTCTCGATCTCCTTGCCCTTCTCGACGAGGGTCTTCAACTGGTCGGCGGGCAGCTGGTTCTCCTTGAACGCGAGGAGGGCCACCTCGAGCTGGCGGACGGTGAGCGCGTCGAGCTCGGCCTTCTTCGCCAGGAGGGACTCGATCGTCTTGAACATCTCGGGGGAACTGTGGAACGCGCGCAGGGCGAGCTCGGTCTTCCCGGCCTCGGCGAAGTCCGCGTCGGCGCCGGAGTTGGCGGCCTTCCAGAAGGCCTGGGTCATGGCGCCCTCGAGCCGGGCGTATTCGGTCTGGTACCGGTTCAGGAATTCGGCGGCCTGCTCTTTCATGGTCTTCTCCACGGGCGTGGGGGGCGCGCCCTTGTCCACGCCGTCCTTCGGAGACGTGCCGGTCTTGTCCCTGCCCGTGCAGGCGGCTGCGAAGAGTCCCGCACCGAACACGAGGATGCCCAGGAAGACGATGGAGTGACGGTTGATTTTCATGGATGCGCTCCTTGGATGCGGTTCAGTCTTCGTCGCCGTCGATGGGCTCCTCTTCGACGAGGTCCGAGACCTCCTCTGCCTCGAGGGCGGAGGAGAGCTCCATGGTCGTGCTGCGCAGGCGACGGGTGAGCTCCTGGACGAAGCTCCACAGCAGTTTGACCGCGATGGCGTGCTCGAAGCGAATGATGTCGTAGAAGTCGCGGCGCTGGATGACCAGCACGCGGGTGGGGACGGCGGCGAACGCCGAGGCGCTGCGCGGGGACTTGTCCACCAGGGCCATCTCGCCGAAGTGGTCGCGGTCCTGGAGCATGGCGATGCTGTTCCCAGCCTTCTCCAGGCGGATCTTGCCGCGCAGGATCACGAAGAACTCGCGGCCCTCCTCGCCCTCTTTCACGATCAACTCGTCCTGCCCGTAGGAGCGCACCGAGGTGATGTTGTGGATCTTCACCAGCTCGCGGTAATCCAGGTGGGTGAACAGCGGGATGTGGTGCAGGACCTCGAGGGAGAGGTTGATCTCGGCGGCGCGGGCGATGGCGCTCTCGGCGGAGTCGCTGGCGATGGGGATCCGCACCAGGATGCCGGTGATGTTGTCGTGGCCGCCGCCGTTGCGGGCAACCTCGATGAACGCCTTGACGATCTCCTCCGGGTTCTCGGACTGCAAGATCGGAAGAGCGTCGTGTAGGGAAAGAGTGTAGATATCGGTGGTCGC
>CALKWH010000446.1 GCA_938004375.1 uncultured Pseudomonadota bacterium | reverse complement strand
GTCGCCCTTCCCGTCGCCGTCGGCATCCGGGTCCAGCCAGTTCACCAAGCCGTCCCCGTCCACGTCGTCGTCGAAGATGGCGCCTGAATCCCCGCGCTCCACGAGCGTGAGGATCCCGTCCCCATCGTCGTCTGGGTCCAGCGCGTCGATGACGCCGTCCCCGTCGGTGTCCGGCGGATCCAGGGGATCGGGACCGGCCTCGAGGCCATCGGAAAGACCATCGTCGTCGCTGTCCGCGTCGTCCGGATCGGTCCCCAGGAACGCCTCCTGGGCGTTGGTCAAACCGTCCCCGTCACGATCCACGTCCGGACCGTCGGCATCGTCGGGGTCGAGATAGTTGAGCAGGCCATCCCCGTCGAGGTCCCCGCGGCCCTCCACCGAGTCGCCCTTCCCGTCGCCGTCGGCATCCGGGTCCAGCCAGTTCACCAAGCCGTCCGCGTCCGCGTCCTCGTCTCCGAGGGCGGTCGCGTCCGTGCGCTCCAGGAGCGTCGGAAGACCGTCCCCGTCATCGTCCGCGTCGACCCAGTCGGGGTGTCCGTCGCCGTCTGTGTCGGGCAGGGGCCAGGGTGTCCCGCCGTCGTCCGTATCCACCAAGTCGGCGAGGCCGTCCCCGTCGGTGTCGGTCAGGTCGTCCACGAGCCCGTCGCCGTCGAGATCCACCCCTCCGGCCTCGAAAAGGTCGTACAGGCCGTCGCCATCGCTGTCCAGGTCCAAATGATCGGGGACCCCGTCCCCGTCGGTGTCACGGGGATCGACGGGATCGGACCCGACCTCCACGGCGTCGGGGATCCCGTCGTCGTCGCTGTCCTGGTCCAAGGCGTCCAGGACCCCGTCCCCGTCACTGTCCTGCGGATCGGCCGGGTCGGGACCGACCTCATCCCCGTCGGGGATGCCGTCTCCGTCCGTGTCCGGGTCGAGGGGATCGGTCCCCAACCCCACCTCCTCCTGGTTGGTCAGCCCGTCGCCGTCGGCGTCGCCGTCGGGTCCGTCGTCATCGTCCGGATCGAGGTAGTTGATCAGGCCGTCGCCGTCGAGATCGCCGCGCCCCTCGGCCGCGTCGCCCTTCCCGTCCCCATCGGCGTCGGTGTCCAGCCAGTTCGGCCGGCCGTCCCCATCGGCGTCGGAGCTGCCATGAACCGCGGCGTCCTGCCGCTCCACCAGAGTGGAGATGCCGTCCCCGTCGTCGTCCGGATCCACAGCGTCGACCAGACCGTCCCCGTCCGTATCCGTCGGATGCAGCATGTCCGCGCCGACCTCCACGCCGTCGGGGAGGCCATCCCCGTCCGTGTCCGACGAGCCCGGGTTGGTGCCGATGATCAACTCCACCCAGTCGGGAAGACCGTCCAGGTCCGTGTCCGCACCGGTGGGATCCCCGTCGATGGTGTAGGGATCCGAGGCGGTCGTCGGCAACAGGCCCACCCCGGGGGTCTGATCCGAGTTCGCGAGGTCCACGCTGATGGAGCGCGCGCTGGAGCTGGTACCCGCCCAGAAGGTGATGGGCGTGGTCGTGGTGAACCCGGCGGCCACCATGTCGGCCCAGGGCAAGGCGATGTCGAGGAAGTAATCCGGGGTCCCGTTGAACGAAGTGGGCGCCAGAAGCACGCGGCCGTTGCCCCCGGGGTTCGCGTTGAACGGATAGGAGACCAGGAGCGTCTCCGCGGCGTCGGAGGGGTCGCCCACGTTGGTGGGCGAGGTGTTCCGGGCGAACTCGATGATGTCGGTGATGCCGTTCACCATGAACGAGTATTCATAACTGTTCAGGTTGCCGTCCGTGTCCATGAGGATGCCCCAGCCATATGGCCGCAGGTTGCTCGGGGCGGACTGCAGCGGCGTGATGTCCAGGCGCAGCCGGATGAAGAAGTGCGTCCCGTTGAAGTAGAAATAAAACGCCGGGCTTGCGGGGTCACCGACGATCTCCCGGCCATTCCCCTGGCCGTCGGAGAGGGGGTCACCTATCCCCTGGCCGTTCTGCGTCAGGGGCAGCCATTCGGTGTCGGCGGGAAAGACCTCGGCCGCCGCCCGGCCGGGGACGATCGCCAGCCAGGCCAGGAAAAGAAGCCCCAGAAGCCCGGAGCGCATCCCGGCGGTCCAGATGTCATTCAGCAGGTTATGATTGGTCTTCATGTCATTCACCCTTGGCCTTTCCCATGCGAAGGATCTTGAATTCGACGCGACGGTTCTTGGCGCGGCACTCGTCGAGGGCCTTGCGCTTGAGCGGCTTGCAGTCGGCGACGGGCATGGTCTCGCCGTAGCCCTTCTGGGTCAGCCGCTTCGCGTCCACGCCCTTGGACACCAGGTAGTTCATGACGGACTTCGTGCGGTCGTCCGAGAGCTTCAGGTTCCGGTCGTCCTCGCCGACGTCGTCGGTGTGGCCCTGGATCTCGATGAGCTCGAGGTGCGTGTGCGTCTTCATCACCGAGACGACCATGTCGAGGATGGGGAAGCTCTGCGGGAGCAGGTCGGCCTTGGCCGTCTTGAAGAAGATCTTGTCCAGGATGATGATCGAGTTCTTCGTGATCTGGACCTTCTCCTGGCCCTTGTCGGGGCAGCCGTCCTCGTCCTCGACGCCGTTGATGATCTCCTTATCGGCGGGGCACTTGTCGACGCCCTTGCAGGTGTCGGAGAACTTCTCCTGCTGGTTCTTTTCGGCCACCCACGGATCGCAGAACCCGTCGCCGTCGTTGTCGGCGTCGGGGCAGCCGTCGCCGTCGTCGAAGTTGTCGGCGTCCTCCGGGTTGGCCGGGCAACGGTCCTTCGCGTCGGGGACGCCGTCACCGTCGGTGTCCCGGGTCCCGTCGGGACAGCCGTCGACGTCCTCGAACCCGTTCAGGTCCTCGGCCTCGGCCGGGCAACGGTCCTTCGCGTCGGGGATCAGATCTCCGTCGGTGTCACGGGCGCCGTCGGGGCAGCCGTCGCCGTCCTCGAAGCCGTTCGCGTCCTCGGCCTCGGCCGGGCACTTGTCCTTCAGATCCGGAATCCCGTCGCCGTCGGTGTCGCGGGCGCCGTCGGGGCAGCCGTCGCCGTCCTCGAAGCCGTTCAGGTCCTCGGGCTCGACCGGGCACTTGTCCGCGGTGTCGGGGATGCCGTCTCCGTCCCGGTCGACGGCGCCGGCGGGCTCGGGGGCGGGCGAGTAGCCCGCGGACACGAAAACGCGCGCCCGGGGAGCGCCGTAGCCCCGGGTGAGGCCTCCGCCCGCGCCCAGAGTGACGATCAGGCCCTGGGCCTGACGCCAGCGGCCGGCCAGCACGGCCTCGGCCGGGGCCTCCTCGAGATCGACCCCGGAGTCGGGATCATCGGCGGCGTCCTTCAGACCCACCGCCCCGAAGAGCTCGCCCACCACCGAGAACCGCTGCGCCAGCGGCACCTCGGCGCCCAGACCCCAGGTGAGCTCGTCGTCCACCCGGAGGTTGGCCACCTCGGCGCCCTCGCGCCAGCGGTAGCCCACCTGGCCCAGCAGCAGCGCGCCGCCGGCGAAGCGCCAGTCGGCGACCAGCCGCGGCTCCACCGTCAGGCCGTCCTCCCCGGCGCCGGCGTCGGCGGTGGCCGTGGGCAGCGTGATCACCGGGACGAAGGCCAGGCCCGGCCCCACCGCCCGCGGTGCCAGCAACAGCACCTTGGGGATCAACCGGACGTCGGCGAACGCCAGGGACTTCAGGTCGCCGCCGGCGAGCCCCAGTTCCTCGGGCTCGTCCCCCGACTGGTACATCACGGCCTGCAGGTGCGCGCCCAGCTGGAGGCGGCTCCACAGCCCGAAGGAGAGCGTGAGATCCATCAGGGCCTGATGGCCGATCACCGCGCCGGCGTGATCGTCCCCCACCTCCAGGGTGAGCGGCTGATACGCGTACGAGAACATGCCGCCCATGTACCATTTGAGGTGCCCGAGCCCCCGGGCGCTCTCGAGGGTGACCCCACCGAAGGGATCGGCGACCTTCTTGAAGTGCAGCAGGTTCAGGTCCCGGGCGTCCTGGGCCGAGGCGCCCGCGGGCAGCGACAGCAGCATGAACAGGGTCAGGGCGATCCATTTTTTCATTATCCATCTCCAATCTATGGTGTTTTGATTCAATCAATTAACATTGTGTGATAAACCCGGACTCCCTTGTCCGGTATCTCTTTGATAGCCTCGCCACTGCTGGGTGTCAAGCCCCCCACCTTAATTTCGGATACAATTTTCCGATTTAATGCAGCCGGCGCACTGTATAATTATTTTAGATGTTTGTTATTTATATATCGCCCATTGATAGCACGCCATCCAGACAGGAAGGGCGGTACAGGGTGGTTTGCGTGCAGGTGACGAGGTGGCGATGCCCCGGATGGCCGGAACGGCGACGGCGGACGTTTCCTGGGCGACGCCCACGGAAAGGGTTCTTCAAGGGCTTTTCAGAGGGAACGATTGGAGAAGAGACCGGCGACGAGGCGGCCGGGGATCACTGCAGGTTGGAGACGCCGGGGGTCGGGACGGCGGGTGCCCATGTGGTATGGGAAATCCTCTGAAGCGACTCTGTGGTGGTGTCACTGTATTGTTCCGTCACACCCACAACGGCGCGGAGTTCGGGGTCTACGGTCGTACCATAGACCATTCCATCAATTTTCGTCACAGTCTTGGACCCACCAGCGACCGTGAAAGTAGACGATGTGCCAGGAAGCGTACCGTTGGGGAAATCAGCAATGACACAAGTGTCGCAACGGACAAGCAGGACACCATCTTGACCGTTCTGATAGGCAACACTAAATGTGTCGGAAACGTTGGGAACACCTGCCATTCCGGCGACTTTCACAGCTTTATTGCTGAGAGAGCCTGTCAACTGGACCACCATGTAAGAAACCTCACCAGTACCGTTGATGAATAACAAGAAATATTTGGTGACGGTAAAATCAATGCTCGAACCAGTCAAATTCAATACCTCGACGAACTCCTGAGTATCGGTACTGGCCTGATCCGCATCCGACTCCCACAGATACAACTGAGGCAGCCAGCCGCACGCGGCGTCGGCCGCGCAGTCCAGATCCATGCAGTTGACGAAGGTGTCGCCGTCGTCGTCCTCGGGGGTGGTGCAATCCTCGACGCTGGGGGCATCGCAGTTCGCGCCGCCGGGGCCGGGAAGACCGGCGCAGTCGGGATCGTCGCAGTCGACCTGGCCGTCGCTGTCGTTGTCGTAGGTGTCGTCGCAGGTGGATTCGGCGGCCTCGCAAAGGAGGAACGGGCCGGGACCGGGGACGCCGTCGCAGTTCGGGTCGGCGCAGTCGGTGAGGCCGTCGGCGTCGTTGTCGAAGCCGTCATCGCAGGTGATCTCGGTGGTCTGGCAGATCTCGATGTTGGGACCGAGCTGGCCGTTGCAGTCGGGATCGGCGCAGTCGATCAGGCCGTCGCCATCGTCGTCGGCGCTGTTGTCGCACGTCTCGGTGGCGACCACGCACACCCCGTTTGCGAGGCCGGGGGTGCCGTCCAGGTGGTTGACGGCGTCGTACTCGGAGGTGGCGACGCACCAGTTGGCCGGTGCGTCGTTGGCGGTCGCGTTCTGGGCGGCGTCCGACGAGAACTGGATGGCGCTGCCGACGGTGGAGATGGGCCAACCCACGCCGTAGGCCACCGTGTCGATGAGCGTGGCGCCGTGGTAGAGCTGGACGCCCTCGGCCGCGTTGTCCAGGCGGATGTCGGAGCCATAGGAGTACTTGATCCCGGAGAAGGCCGTCCACAGGGCGGGATCGGACATGAAGAGCGCGGAGGCGCCGGCGGCCAGCGGGGTGGAGACGCCGAAGTGGATGGGCGAACAGTACACCGACGGGGTGTCGCTGCACAGGGTCAGGCCGTTGAGCTCCACGGCCTGGGCGCTCACGTTCTTGATCTCGATCCATTCATACTGGTAGTCGGGGGTCCCTAAACCGGGGTTGAGCATGATTTCGGTGACGATCAGGCTGCCGGCGGTGGGGATGGCGGCCGAGGAGCAGTTGACCGCGTTGGCGCAGGCGAAGTCGGCGCAGTCGGTCTTGCCGTTGCCGTCGTCGTCGAGGGTGTTGGCACAGTCGGTCTCGGCGGAGCAGGAGGGGTTGGCGGCGCCGGGGGTGCCGTAGTCGGCGCTGTTGTACTTCAACTTGGACACACACCAGTTGGCCGCATCGTTGTTGTCCGCGGCGGTGGTGTGGGCCGGATCGAGGGACATGGCCTTGCCGGCCGTGTTGGCGAAGGTGGCGATGGGGAAGAGCACCTCGTCGATGACGGTGCCCCCCGCGGTGCGCAGACCGACGCTGTCGTCGGAGTTGTTGTTGAAGGAGATCGCGGAACCGAAGGCGTAGCCGACGGTGAGACCCCCGTTGAGGCCGGCGTCGGCGCTCCTGGCGAGCACCATGGAGGCGCCCGCCGCGATGGTCACCGGGTCGGCGGACGCGATGACGTGGGTCTGGCTGGGGGCCGAATAGATCACCAGCCCGCGCAGATCGATGTCCGCCGCGGAGATGTTCTTGATCTCGAACCATTCGCCGTTTTCGTCGCTCGCCAGGGTGGGGTCGCGGATGAACTCGGTGATGACCAGGGAGCCGGCGGCGGCGATGCACTCGGCGGCGCAGTCGGTGTCGGCGCAGTCGGAGGCGCCGTCGCCGTCGTTGTCGTAAGCGTCGGCGCACGAGGTCTCGACGGTCTGGCAGGTGCCGCCGCCGGGGCCGGTCTGGTTGTTGCACTCGGGATCCCGGCAGTCGGCCAGGGAGTCCCCGTCCTCGTCGCCGGCCACGTCGCAGTCCTCGACGGGACCCTGGCAGTTGGCGGCGGCGGCGCAGTCGTCGTCGGTGCAGTCCACGTCGCCGTCGGCGTCGTTGTCGAACGAATCGTCGCAGGCGGCCTCGGTGGCCTGGCACAGGCCGCCGGCGCCCTGCTGACCGAGGCAGTCGGAGTCGGCGCAGTCGGCCAGGGTGTCGTTGTCGTTGTCGACGCCGTCGTCGCAGTCCTCGACGGGCAGGCAGTTGGTGGCCGTGGCGCAGTCCGCGTCGTCGCAGTCCACGTCCTCGTCGCCGTCGTCGTCCTGCCCGTTGTCGCAGATCTCGCCGCCGGTGCAGGCGGGATCCTCGTCGCAGTCCGCGTCGTCGCAGTCCACGTCCTCGTCGCCGTCGTCGTCCTGCCCGTTGTCGCAGTCCTCGACGCCGCCGCAGGAGGCGGCGCAGTCGGTGTCGTCGCAGTCGGCCTGGCCGTCGGCGTCGTTGTCGAAGGCGTCGTCGCAGCGGCTCTCGGTGCTCTGGCACACCTGGCCGGTGGGCCCGCCCTCCTGGCCGTAGCAGCCGGGATCGGCGCAGTCGACGTGCCCGTCGCCGTCGTCATCGGCGCCATTGTTACAGATTTCGGTCTTGGTCTTGCTCTCGGGATCGCACCCGAGCAGGAAGAATATGGACAGGGTAAAAATGAACCACTTACGCATTTCTCTACTCCTTGAACACAGATTAATAAAACGTCGCCCACTGTTCCCGGGCGTCAACGAACCCTTAATACCACGTGATAGCCGTACCGGCTAGTGACGATTCCCGCCTCACCCACCTGGAGCCTCAGGGACAACTTGCCCACCTCGGGGACCTCCTTCAGGCCGGAGGAGGTGAACGACTTGTTGGGAAGGCCCTTTTTCGGCGCCTCCATCCCGGACGGGTCGTGGTCGTGCCCCGCGTGGTCGTGCCCCGCGTGGTCGCCGCCGGGGGCCGCCGGTTCGTCAGCCCCGTCGTGGCCGCAGCCGGGCCCGTGTCGATGATCGTCCGGCTTCGGTTCCGCGGTCCCGTGGTCGTGCCCCGCGTGGTCGCCGTGGGGCTCGAAGTGGCTGTCGCCCTTCATGCCGGTGAGCACCCATTGGTGATTGTGGGACTCCTCGGGCATGGGGATCTTCTCGCCGTACTGGGTGATCAGATCGTCGAAGCTGCCCCCCGCCCGCACCCGCTCCAGCACCTCGCGGGCCAGTTGGGCCGCCTGCGCCTGGGAGCGCTTGAGGGCGCCCTCGGTGATCTGGGTCAGGTAGACCTGCTTGAGGCCGCGCCACGCGATGTTGATCGACTTGAAGGAAGCGGACTTGGTGACCGGCTCCCTGGCCAGGATGTCCGCGGAGTCCGGGCTGGACACCGCCGGCGGCTCGGGGACGCGCATCATGATGTGGAAGGCGTTCCCGGTCTGCACCACGCCGAGCTCGCCCACGGCCAGTCGCAGGGCCAGCTGGCGCGTCGAGCCGGGCGTCCCCTCGGCCTCCATGAACAGGCTGTCGGCGGCGGGTCCGGTCTCGGGATCGTCCGAGTGCTGGCGCATCAGATCGTCGAAGGAGACGCCCTTGCGGTGCAGGGCGAGCACCTCGTTCACCTTGGCGATGGCCTCGGAGAGGTTGCGGGTCGGCACGGGGAAGCGCGGGTTCGCCCGGTCATAGGTGACCAGGACCTGCTTCACGTGGGACACCTGGGTGGCGATGGGCCGCTTCAGGATCTCGGGCGTGGTCGGGTCCTTGTCGGAGCGCCGGGCGAGCTCGGGCGGTGGAGGCGCCTTGGGTGGCGCCGCGGGGCCGGCGGGGGCCTCGGACTTCTGGCAGGCGGCAAAGACCAGGAACATCAGGATGGAAAATGATTTCTTCACCATGTCTCTCCAAACACCCATTGAAAGCGCAGCAGCACCTGCACGCGCGTGGTCGACTCCACGGGCTCCCCGTCTCCGACGTCGATCCCGCCGCCGCCGTACAGCGCCGTCAGGCTGCTCACGGTGAGCCCGAGCTGGACGCGCCGGGACAGCAGGTAGTCCGCCGACAGGCCCACCTCCAGCTCGGTGACCGCCACGCCCTCGTCGAGCAGGCTGCCGATCCCGACGCCGACGTGGATCGAGGGCACGATCCGCAGCACGTCGAGGAGATAGCGCACGTGCCCGCCGGCGGTCGCCTGGCCGGCGGGGCGATCCCGGGGAAAGAACAGGGAGTGGGACGCCCCCAGATCGAACAGCCACTGGTCGGAGAGGTGCCAGAAGTGGTAGACGCCGACCCGGGAGCCCCAGTCGTTCACGGTGGGGCCGGCCTCGACCAGCAGGCCCCGACGGGCCTGCGCCCCGGCTTCGGGCGCCAGCGAGGGCGCCAGCGAGGGCGCCAGCGCGAGTAGAAACAACCAGGCGGTCCGCATCGGCGCCGCCCGCTACATCGACTTGCTCATCAGATACCCCATGGATGCCCAGATCGGCCAACACTCCTTTTCCATTGTGCCCCTCATGCGGAACCGGCGGTCCGGCTGCAGCCCGGCGCTGAACGTCATCCAGGCGTAGCCCGTCATGGAGGCGAACTGCTTGACGGCGTCCTGGATGAAGGTCCGCTCGGTCGAGGAGAGGCCCCCGGGGAACTTGAGCTTGAGGACCTCGGCGGCGAGCCAGGTCGAGAACGCGTTGAGGTCGAAGGCCGAGAGGCTCATGGTGCTCTCGGACGCCTGCTTGAGGCGGGGATCCGGCAGCTTGCCGCGACCGGCCATCATGTCCTTGAGCTCGTCCTTCCACTGGGCGCCGGCGATCATCCACATGCGGCCCGCGTCGTGCACCAGGGCGAACTCCAACTGGGGCCCGATGAACTGGGAGAACAGGGTCAGTTCCTCGGTCAGTTCGCTCTTGGGCACGGCCTTCCAGTTGAACTTGAACGTGACGACGAGGGCCGGGCGCTTCTCGACCTGGGCGGTCTTCGTGCGGATCTCGAACACCTTCGGGAGCCACGCCAGCTCCTTCTTCGCCTCGGGGGACATCTGGGCGATCATGGTCTTGGGATTCCAAGACTTCATCAATTTCTCGACCGCGTCCAGCATGTCCTTGCCCGACGAAGCCTGTTTCAACTGGAGCATGCCCCCCATGTGGAGGCGCCCCTTGCGCAGGGACCAGGCGCCCACCTGGGAGTCCGCGGACCACTCGAAGAACTTGTCGACCAGGTCGACCAGCGCGTTGAACTGCCCCGCCAGCATGGCCTCGTCGGAGTTGCCGGCGCGGGCCGCTTCCTTCATCACCTCGCCCTGGATCTTCTTGTAAACCGGGCGTAAAAAGTCCAGCGAGCTCTTGTCCAGCCCCAGCAACAAGGGCTTGCCGGGCAGGTGGACGGCCAAGTCACCGACGTCCACGGGAGTCATGGCGGCCTTGACCATGGGACCGGTGGGGTTGTCGACGGCGCGGGCGTACATATCCATCACGAGGGCCAGGTTGCCGTCCAGGCCCAGGGCGAAGGAGACGTCCCGGAGGCTGTCCATCTCGGGCTTGAGGATGCGGGCGACGGGCTCGAGCTCACGGCGCTCGGAGGGGCTGAACTCCTCGCCCAGTTTCTTCAGGTACAGGTCGGCGTTGCGGTCCACGTTGTGCACCGTGGCGAACAGGGGGAAGCCGGCGGGGACGGCACCGGCCTGGGTGCGCAGCAGCTCGAGGGCCGGGTTCAGCAGGCGCAGGTCCTCGGCCAGCAGCACGCGATCCTGGTCCATGGCGATGAACAGATCCCGCGCGCCCTCGTGGTTCTTGTGGCCGGCAAACGAGAGGCGGCCGCCCCAGGAGGTCTTGCGGAACTTGCCCAGATCGCCGCGGGAGAGGCGCGCCTCGAGCTCGGCCGCATCGGCCGCGAACCGCAGCAGCATCGTGCGCCCGCCCTGCTCCCGGGACACCATGGAGACGTACACGCCGGCCGAGAAGTCGGCCATGTCCAGCAGGCTGCGCCAGTGCCGAGGCACCATCTCGGAGATGAGCTCGCGGCCCAGGCGGCCGAAGGTCTGCGGAATCATGCCCGGCAGGACGGCAGCCATCTGCTGCACCTCGGGGATGAAGGCCAGGTGCGGGAGGGTGGCCGACACCAGCTGCTGGATCTGCGGGACCACGTTGCCCACGTTCACGGAGACGATCTGGCGCTCGGCGAGAGCAGCCACGGTGAGCTCCGAGGGCAGGGCGGCGCCGGTGACCTCGGGCTCGACCGGCTCGGCCGGCGCGTCGCCGGGGGTGGTCGGCGCGTTGGTGGGCGGCGGCAGCGGGGTGGAGGGCCGATCGTCCTTCTTCGGGGTGCATTGGACCAGGGCGAGCAACAGGGTGGCCAGGATGAAGCGCTTCATGGAAAACCTCCTCGATCCCGTGGACGGACCCACTCCGTCGTCACGAGGGGTCCCAGTCTACATGAAACCGGAAAAAGCAACAGACCTTTCCTCGCGGGACGCCAAAAACGCTTGACTTCGAAGCGGAACAACTGTATATGGCTTCGCGTCGCCGGTGTCGAGCCGGTGGGCGGCCGGGTAGCTCAGTAGGTAGAGCAGCGGACTGAAAATCCGCGTGTCGGCGGTTCGATTCCGTCCCCTGCCACTCCCCCCCAACAACCAATTCATGGTCTTTGCTTCATAATGATTTCCATGGTATGACACCCGGGTCAAAACCGATCGTGGAGTTCGCCACGCGAGCTCCCTGTGAAAATCGCAGGCGAATCTCCGATCGGTGTTTGTCGGGAGTGGTGATCATGCGATCGGGTTCCATCATCCAAAAATATCTCTGGTTGGCCGCCCTGGCCTTGACCCTGGCCTGCGGCCGCACCGACTTCGATCCCACCGTGCTCCCAGACGGCGGTATCCCCGACGCCGACGGAGACACCGACGCCGATGCCGACGCCGACGGTGAGATCCCCGGCTGCGGCAACGGTGTCCTCGAGCCCGACCTGGGCGAGCTCTGCGACAACGGCGTCCTCAACTCCGACGCCCCCGGCGCCCTGTGCCGCACCGACTGCACCCCCCGCCGCTGCGGCGACGGCATCCTCGATCCCGGCGAGGGCTGCGACGAGGGCGCCGCCAACTCCCAGGAGCCCGGCGCCGACTGCCGCACCGACTGCACCCCCCGCCGCTGCGGCGACGACGTCGTCGACCCCGGCGAGGGTTGCGACGAGGGCGCGCTGAACAGCAACCAGCCCGGCTCTCCCTGCCGCCTGGATTGCGTCCTGCCCTCCTGCGGCGACACCATCGTCGACCCGGACGAGCAGTGCGACGACGGCAACACCGACGACACCGACGCCTGCACCAACGCCTGCACCGAAGCCGTGTGCGGGGACGGCATCGTGCGCGCGGGCGTGGAGTCGTGCGACGACGGCAACGACCGCGACGACATCGCCTGCGACGCCGGCTGCCTTGCCGGCTGCGGCGATGGCGTTTTGGAGCCCGGGCGCGGTGAACTGTGCGATGATGGCGCCGCCAACTCCGACACCATCCCCGGTGCCTGCCGGACCTCGTGCCGACCCCCCGTCTGCGGGGACGGCATCCTCGACGCCGGGCTGTTCTGCCTCGGCGCCCCCGTGTGGTTCCCGACCGGCGGCGCCGGGACCGACGTAGCCGTGCGCGACCTCGACCTCGACGGCCACCCCGACCTGCTCGTCACCACCGCGACCTCACTCCACGTCTATTTGTATGATCCCGTCTTTGCCGCCTTCTGGCCGACCTGGAGCCGTACCGGCCTGTCTGCCCCCGTGGCCCCCATGGCCGCCGACTTCAATGGCGACGGCATCATCGACCTGGCCGTGCTCGAGACCACCGCGCGCCGCGTCGCCGTCTTCAACGGCCAGGGCGCCGGGCTGTTCGGCGCCCCCGTGCGCACCTCGACGGGCGCGGGGAACCCCACTCGGGCGGTGGCCGTGGACCTCACCGGAGACGACCGCGCCGACCTCGCGGTGATCCTCCCCTACTCGGACAGCCTGGTCCTGCTGACCAACTCCGGCACCGGGACGTTCACGCTGCAGCCGTCGATCTCCACCTGCGCCCGCCCGATCTCCATCGCCGCGGGCCGGATCGACGCCGACGCCCACGCCGACCTCGCCATCTCGTGCCAGTCGGCGAACCTGGTCCTCCTGCTCCCGGGCGCGGGCGACGGCACCTTCGCCGCCCCCCGCTACCTGGGAGCCGCCAGCCGACCGACCCACCTCGTCCTGGCCGATCTAAACGACGACGGCCGCACCGATCTCGCGCTGCTGCGCGCCATGGACTACCCGACGATGCCGCAACTGACCCTCTACATCCAGAAGGCCGGCGGCACCTTTGACCCGGACACCGTCATCACCGGGCTGCCGTACAACGCCCGGATGGTGGCCGTCGCGGACGTCGACCGGAACCGCACCCCGGACGTGCTCATCGCCTTCGAAGGGAGCCTCCGCCTGTACCGCAACGACGGCGCCGCCGGGCTCACGCCCGGGCCGACGTTCGCCTGGCCGGGGGATCCGGGGCGCGTCACGCTGGGTGACTTCGCCCTCGATCTCCAGGCCATGCCGATCACGGCCGGCGGCGCCCCCACGGGCAGCCTGGGCCTCGACGCCTCCTCCTGGCCCCTGCCCGCCGCGATGAACCTGCCCGCCCTGCCCGTCTGGGCCGGGATCGCCCGCCTCGACGGCGACTCCGCCGCCGACGGCCTGCTGCTCACCGCCGACGGTCTGCTCGTGCTGCCGGGCAACGGCGCCGGTGGGTTCACGGGCATCGAACCCACCGCCCTCCCCGGCGCGGGCGCAGCCCTGGTCTTCGACACGGCCGGCGACGGCGCTGCCGACCTGTGGGTCACGGTGACCGGCGCGGCCCAGGCCGTCCCGTTCGAGAACGACGGCGCCGGCACCCTCACGGCAGCCTCGCCCGTCGCGCTCCCCGGGCTGCAGGTGCGCGCGGCAATCTCCCACCTCGACACCGACCACGACGCCTGGGAGGACGGGGCCCTGCTGTTCAAGGACAGCGCCGCCATCCAGTTCGTGAACGGATCCGCGCAGGGGCCCGCGCTGGGCGCCCTGGTGCCGGTGGGCACCTCGCCCGAGCACCTGCTCTGCGGCGACATCCTGGGCCTGGGCAACACCGACTGCGTCGTCATCGACGCGAGCCTCGAGGTCTTCATGCTCATCGGCAACGGCGCCGGCTCGGGCGTCGTCTTCTCCATCGGACACCTGCCCGCCGCTCCCGCCTCCGTGGCCCTGGCCGACGCCGACGACGACGGCGCGCCCGAGCTCCTCGTTTCCCACGCGGCCACCTCGACGGTCGCCAGCTACCGCTTTCAGGTCGAGCCCGGCCCAGTGGTCACGCTGGTCGCCCACGAGTCCGTCCCCGTGCCCTGCACCCCCGGACACCTCCACGCCGCCGATCTCGACGGGGATGCCCTGACCGACGCGCTGCTCACCTGCGCCGACGGCCGCACCCTGCGCATGCTCTTCGCGCGGGGCAGCAGCATCGCCCTGCATCCGCTGATGCGCACCTCCGTGTCGGCCGTCGAGCGCTGCGTCGCCGGTAACCTGGCGGGCGGCGGCGACTTCCTCTGCTGGACCACCGGTCCCGCGATCCTCACGCTGGTGCGGCGCCCCTGAGCCCGCCACGATCAAGAAAGGTAGGGATCCCGTGAAACGCACGCTCGCCCTCTCCCTCGCGCTTTTCTGGCTCCTCGGCGCCTGCGACGACTCCGGCGGCCAGGGTCCGTCTTCCACCTGCGGCGACGGCCGCCTCGATCCCGGGGAAGCCTGCGACGGCGCGCCCCCCTCGGACGCCACCTGCGAGAGCCTGGGCTGGCGTCAAGGCCAGCTGCGCTGCACGGCCACCTGCGAACTGGACGCGACCGACTGCGCCTCCTGGGGACGCTGCGGCGACGGCGTGCTGCAGGACGCGGCCGAGCAATGCGATCGCCTGCAACTGGGCGGCGCCACCTGCGGGGACCTCGGCTTCCACGGCGGCGCGCTCGCCTGTACCGACGACTGCACCTTCGACACCGCCGGTTGCGAGGCCGCCGGCTTCTGCGGCGACGGCGTGCTGCAGGACGCCTTCGAGCAGTGCGACGGCGACGTCCCCGACGGACCCTCGTGCGCCGGGTCCGGCTTCTACGAGGGGACCCCTGCCTGCGCCGACGACTGCACGATCGACCTCTCCGCCTGCCACGGCTCCTGCGGAGACGGCCTCGTCACCGCGGCCTTCGAGGCCTGCGACCCGCTGGTCCCCGTGACCGACGCCTGCGACGCCCTCGGCCTGTGGACCGGCCTCCCGGGCTGCGGCGACGACTGCTCCCTCGCCCCGGGCACCTGCGCCGGCGTGGAGGTCCTCGCCCTCGGGAACGGCTCGGTCTACGTGGTGGACTCCGCCGGCGTCGGCTGGGGCTGGGGCTGGTCCGACGGGGGCGTGGGGCAACCCTACCTCCAGCATTTCGCCTCGCCCATGGCCATCACCTTGCCCGGCGCGCTGACCTTCCGGGCCATCGCCACCTTCGACCTGCACGCCTGTGCCACCGACGTCCACCGCAACGCCTGGTGCTGGGGCGCCGGCGCCGCAGGCCAGCTCGGCAACGGCGCCAACACGCTGTCGTACGAGCCCGTGGCCGTGCGCATGCCCAACGGGGTCTACTTCGAGGCCCTCGCCTTGGGCTACGACCACTCCTGCGGCCTCGGACAGAACGGCCGCGCCTACTGCTGGGGCGCCAACGGCCAGGGCCAGCTCGGCAACGGCTCGACCATCGCCTCCAACACCTCCTCCGCCGTGGTCATGCCCGAGGGTGTGACCTTCACGCGGATCTCCGCCGGCTTCAACTTCACCTGCGCCGTCGGCTCCGACGGCCAGGCCTGGTGCTGGGGCCGCAACGACTACGGCCAACTGGGTCAGGGCAACACCACGAACCGGTCCCAGCCCACGACCGTCTCGATCCCGGGCGTCACCGTGACCGCCCTGGACTGCGGCTCCAGCGCCGTCTGCGCCATCTCCTCGGCCGGCGCCGCCCACTGCTGGGGCCGCAACGACACCGCCCAGCTCGGGCTCGGAGACCTGACGAACCGGCTGCTGCCCGCGCTGCGCGCTGAGCCTGCCGGGGTGGCCCTGCAGCAGATCACCATGGGCGCTGGCCACGGCTGCGCCGCCAGCGGGGACGGCCGCGTCTGGTGCTGGGGCTTCAACAACATGGGGCAGGTGGGCAACGGCACCACCGACACGGTCGGCCTGCCTGTGGCCGTGCCCATGCCCGGAGGACTGGCCCCCCAGGCCCTCGACGCCGGCATCGCCTCCACCTGCGTCCGCCTCGCCCCGGGGCGTCTCGCCTGCTGGGGCGCCAACGGCCAGGGACAGTTCGGCTTCCCGAACGTCTCCGTGCTGTCCCCCGTCCTCGTCGCCGGGCCGTGAGCGGCGCCCAAGGGACGCCCGCAAAAGGGCGTCCCGTTTGAGGCCACGAAGTGGCTGGAACGACCTGACAGCGCCGGTCAAGTTCGATTTCGATTTCGATTTCGATTGGATGAGGAGTCGGACCGGTATCTGGTGGATTGACCGGATCTAGGGTTTCTCGGCGACGAACAACTGATTGATGAAAAGCGGGGTGAACGGGAGGCGGGCGAAAGGCGCCTCGAGCCGCCGGGCCAACCCCACCGGCGGGCGCAGCCCCAGATACGGCAGAAAGGCCGTGCCGACGAACATGAAGGGCCGGACCCGGGCGCGGATGAAGCCGGCCTCGGCCGCCAGGCGCAGGAAGAAGGGGCCGTCGACCTCGTGGACGTGGTGGGTCTGCTCCCGATGAAGGCCCGAGGCTCCGGCCAGGCGATCCCAGAACGGGCTGGGCGCCGAAGCGACCAGGACCCCGCCGGGGACGAGCACGTCGAAGGCCGCGCGCAGACAGGCCGCCGGATCCGGCAGGTGTTCGAGCACAGCCAACGCGGTGACCACCTCGAAGCGCCGGGCGCGGATCCCCTCGGGCAGCGCCTGCACGTCGCCGGCGACCACGGGGAAGCCCAGCTCGACCGCGCGCGCCACCAGATCGGCCGAGAGCTCGACGCCCACGGCCTCCCGCGGCCCGCCCAGGCGCATCATCTCACCGAGAGTGCGTCCCTCGGCCGCGCCCAGGTCCAGCAGGCGACCGCCGTGCATCCCCGGCGCCGCGGCCAACGCTGCCGCGGCCCGGAACCGGTAGCGGTACACCAGCTCGGCCCGCGTCTCGCGTCCCCGGGCGTAGTCCGCGTGCATGGCGCCGTCGGTCATGGGCTTCAGACTTCGATCAGGAGGTTGGCGCCCTGCTCGCGCAGGGTGCGGAAGATGGCGTCGTTCACTGTGTCGCCGCGCTCGAGGATGTCGGCGTAGAGGCGCTCGAGGTTCCGGAACTCCTCGTACTTGGCGACGAACTCGTCGAAGTTCATCTTCTTCACCACGAAGCCGTTCCAGGAGCCGTACTCACCGAACTCCCGGTTCCCCACGTCGGCCTGGAACCGCGACAGATACTGTTTGAATTCGTCGATGAGCGTGACTTGTTCCGTCATGGCAAGGGCCTCCGAGCGGATGCGAACCGACGCCTTCTGCAACGCCAGGACCGCATGCTAAACCATGGTCGCACGGGGCGTCAAGCTGTGATCACGGCGATGCAGGGCAGTCAAGTTCTGACTTCTGGATTACTTGCGAATTGTATACGGCGACCGTAACGGTCTACGGTTACGGACGACCGTTGGACCGGTCGTACGGTGGCTTCAGCCTGGGCCGGAGCCACGGTCACTGTCTCCGTCACCGGCTCCGGCTCCGTCATCGGCTCATCATCGTCACTACATGCCCATAATGCGTTGCCTTGTTGGCTCCCCGTTTCCGGTGCACCAAATATTATGAATCCGACGGTTTCGGTGGTAGAAACGACGGGATGAAGTGCCTCGAAGAAGTCGCCTATTACCTCTATGTGCAGGGCATCCTCACCCGCATCGAACTGAAGACCCTCATCCGCGAGGGGTTCATCGGCTACCTCCCCGAGTATCTGTGGAATCCCATGGAGAAACAGCTCGACGATCTCGGGGTGGCCACCACGGACCGCCGCAAGACCTGGGAGTACGAGAACTGGGAGGAGGACTACATCAAGCGGGAGACCAAGATCGGGCGCGAGCTTCTGCACGTGTTCGCCGCGCGCACGGCCGACACCGCCACCGACACGCTGGGCCCCGAGGGCAGCTCCCTTCGGCCCCGGGTCGTGGACGTGGAGCTCGACACCCTGCAGAAGCACCTGCGCCAGGAGCGCGTCGCCCAGGGAAAGGGCTTCGCCGAGGTCATCGCCGCCCTCTCCGGCGTCGAGGGCGAGCCGGCCGCCTGCAGCGAGGCCCTGGCCAAGATGCCGTTCGACCGCTTCGTCGCCCGTTTGCAGGATCTGTGCGCCGGCCCGTCGAAGTTCTGGAAGCGTGCGTGGGACTTCCTGTCCTACGACAACTTCCTGCTCCCCCACTATTCGGGGCCCATCGTCACCGCCTTCAAGCAGATCCTGCGCGGCCTGAAGCGCAACGAGCTCGGTCAGTACGACTGGACCATGCGCTACGAGGAGATCGAGTGGACCTATCACGTCGTGCAGGCCCGCATGCTCCTTCTGCGGGGGTTCGCCCACCTCCTGCGGAGAAACCCCGACTTCTGGGTTCAGCGGATGCAGCTCGAGTACCACCCGCTCGCCTTCTGCGCGGGTTCCATCGTCTACTCCGCCCACCGCACCCTGCGGGCCGGCCACCTGGGGCCGGACGAGGCGTTGCCGCTCGCCTTCACGGTGGTCGAGCTCGCCCACGGCAAGGCCTGGGCCTGCGCCTATCACATGGACGCCAACGCGGTGATGCCGTTCCTGAATCACTATCTCCGGTTTTCCCTCGAGCGCCAGAACCATCTGGGGCAGATCCTGCTGCGCCAGTTGTACGACCTGTTCTCCAGCATGGACGCCGACGTGGAGAAGCAGGACTTCATCGACCGTACGCGTCTGCTGCTGGAGCAGGAGGGGGAACACCGCGTGGAGCCCGCGATCTGCCTGCGTCAGTTGCACGCGCTCTACGCCCACGAATACTTCGGGCCGCTCTTGCGCGGGTTCCCCCCCGAGAAGGAGCAGGCCCTGATGTCGGCCTGGTGGCAGGCCCTGGCCTACGAGGTGGGTGGCCTGGGGGTGACCTGGGACTTCACGGAGCTGGACTGGAAGAAGAACGTCATCGACTTCGAGTCCTACCTGGAGAACGAGACGTTCCAGCAGCTGGCGGATCCGGTCCTGCGGCTGTTCTACGGAATCTGCGTGCCAGCGGCCTGGAACCGGTAGCGGCAGACGGGAGGTGAGGCGATGTCCCAACGATACAAGCTCGGTCGCAGCGCCCGCTGCTCGCTGGTCCTCCAGGAGGAGAGCATCTCGCTGGAGCACTGCATCCTGATCGACTCGGAGTCGATGCTACGCATCGAGGACGTGAGCCAGAACGGCACCTGGATCCTGCGCCAGGGCGTGCGCCGACGCCTGCAGCGGCATGTGCTCGAGAGCCTGCAGCCCGAGGACATCCTGTTCTTCGGCTTCTACGACCACCCCTTCCCCGTGCAGTCCCTGTTCGAACAGATTCGCAGGCTGCGGCTGCCGGTGGGCAGCCAGAACGTGCGCTGTCCGGTGCACGGGGTCATCTATCTGGAGTCCCGGAAATGCCCGCTCTGTCCGAACTGAAGTCCTACAGGGAGATCTTCCAGGCGCTGTTCCGGAACCGGATGTTCCTCATCGGGTTCGGCGCGTTCTCGGCGATCCTGGTGATCCTGTTCATGATGCTGCTGTTCCCCAGGGGCAGCGTCCTCGCCAAGTTGCTGCTGGACTGGCAGGCGGACTCCTCCTCCATGGTGTTCCCCTACCCGTTCACCATCCAGAACATCATGTGGATCCTCTTCGGGGTTGCCCTGGGCGACGCCTATTTCCGCAACGTGTGCGCCCAGAAGGAGGCCAAGAGCGTGACGCTGGGACTCCTCCCCGAGAGCCAGAGCGTGGTCATCACCCGGGACAACCTGCCCGAGATCATGGAGAAGGCGTATCTGCTCAAGACCTCGCAGAACCTGTTCCTCGCACGCCTGATCCACTCCACCGCCATGAGCTTCCAGACCCACACCTCGGCCCAGCAGGCCCACGAGATCATGAACTCCCAGGTGGAGCTCGAGCTGCATCAGGTGGATCTGAAATACACGCTGATCCGGTACATCTCCTGGCTGCTGCCCACCCTGGGGTTCATCGGCACGGTCGTGGGCATCGCGTCGGCCCTCACCGCCATCGACGTCAGCCGCGCCCCCCGCGCAGCCGAGATCGCCCACGTCGCGGCAGCCGGGGAGGACGACGCCTCGGCCGAGAAGGCCGCCGACTCGTCCTCGTCCGAGGAGGTCACCAACAAGCTCGGCATCGCGTTCAACACCACCATCGTCGCCCTCATCCAGAGCGTGCTCGTCGTCCTCCTGGCCCAGTTTCTCCAGAAGAAGGAGGAGGAGATGGTGAACGTGCAGAGCCAGTACTGCCTGGACAACCTGGTCGTCCGGCTCTACAACCCGGACGTGTGAGAACGGCGCCATGCACCTCCAGCGCAAGCACCGCGAAATCATGGTCTTCTCGATCTCGTTCCTGGACGTGATCGCGTCGGCCCTGGGGGCCATCCTCATCCTCTTCATCAGCGAGTAAATGAAGACGACGACCGCGGGCGCGGCGGCGGGTGTCTCGGAGGCCCGTCACTCGCATTGCACCGCGGCCGGCCAGGCGCTCGCGCGCTCTGACGGACAACTCGCCATTTTGTTTTTTAATGATGCGGCGACCACCGAGAAGCCCTTCGACCGGACCACCGATCACGAGCATGAGAAGGAGACCGATCATCCGCACCCCGACGAGCCCGTGATGGCGCCTTTGGCCGTGGCGCCCGTGGCGCCCATGAACGTGGCGCCGGTCCCGAGGGACACGGCGATGCGCGAGCTGCCGCAGCAGCCGCAGGAGCCCCTCATGGGGCCCGCCACCGAGGACGCCACCGGCATCACCCGGCCCGACGCCGCGCCCGATCGCAACGACCCCGTCATGAGCGAACCCTCCATGCTCGAACCCGGGATGACCGAGCCGGTCATGCTCGAGGTGGCCACGCGCCCGGACCCGATGAAGGTCGCCGCGCTGAAGCTCGCCCCCGAGCTGCCCACGAAGGTCGAGTCGCCGCCCGCGATGGCGCCCGAGAAGCCCCGGCCCGAGGAGCGGGAGAAGCGCATCCTGCCCGAGCTGCCCGCCGGCTACGAGGGCAAGACCCTGGCGACCTGCGTCACCTCCCGGGACAGCGTCACCGTGAAGTTCTTCGACTACGACCAGCCCGACGGCGACACCATCATGGTCTCCTGGAACGGTCGGAACATGACGCGCATCAAGCTCGAGGACAAGCCCACCGCCGGGTACGTGTTCACCCTGGCCCGGGGCCGCTACAACATCATCGTCATCAAGAACATCTCCAACGGATTCTACCCGGTGAACACCGCCAACGTCTCCATCAGCGGCTGCGGCCAGGCCCGCTGGAAGATCCGCGAGGTCGGCGACAGCCGCGTCATCTACGTCTACAGGGAATGAACCATGGCATCCTGGCTGCTCTCTCTCACCTTGTTGGTCACCTCCCCCCAGTCCCCGGTCGGGGTTTCCCCGGACGAGGGTTCCCCCGACCAGGAGGGCTTCATCCAGGTGATCCCCGAGAAGGGCGCCCCGGTGAAAAAGCTCCACGACGAGACCGGCGCCGGCGAGAAGCCCCCGTCGGTGTTGCTCGAGCTCTCCGCCGGCCTCCTGAACGTCGACTTCCTGCCCGCCGGCCCCGGCGGGCTCGCGTCCGCGGGCGCCTTCTGGCGGCCTTCCGGCGACTGGTGGCTGGGCGTCCGCCTGCTGGGCGGCGGCGCCCCCCAGCGCCACGACGCCGGCCCGCTCGGGCGGGGGGCGCTCACCCTCGAGGGGCGGCGCTACTTCATGCTGCATCAGGAGGCCAACCGCTTCGTGATGGGCCACGTGCTCGCCGGCCTCGGCGGCGAGGCGTTGAAGACCCGGGAGGCCACCTTCGCCGGCCCGGCCCTGACCGCTGGCGCCGGGGTCGGGGTCGCGCTCTCTCCCACCCTCTACCTGGGCGTCCAGTATGCCCTCTCCTTCCCCTGGTGGCTGCGTGACGACGGCGTCGACGGGCTGTACGCCTCGTATTCGACGTTCCTGTTCTTCGTGACCGTGGGGTTCTGAGTCACTTCACGGCGTCGCATCCCGTCTGGTGCAGGGAGCGGATGAGCCGGCAGGCGCCGGCGGGGCTGACTTCGACGGTGAGGGTGGGACCGTTGCCGATCTCGCGCACCGAGATGGCGAAATGCAGTCCCTCGCCCACGCGCTTGTTCACGGTGCGCGTGTTGACCCCGACCCAGAAGTGATCGATCCCGCGGGAGACGAACAGCGGCCCGCCCGAGTTTCCCTGGTTGATCGCCGCGTCGTGCTGGATCACGCGTCCCTCATCGCGCAGGGAGGACACGCGCCCGAAGGTCATGGTGCCGGACAACTTGGGGTCCAGCGGTGTGCCCACCGCCACCAACGAATCGCCCAACTCGACGGGATCCTTTCCGAACGGCGCGACGAGGAAGTCGCGACCGGCGACCAGCGCGACGGGGCGGGTGCGCAGGATGGCCAGATCCAGGTCCGTCTGCACGTCCAGAGACGTGACCTCCAGCTCCTTGCCGTTGTGGGTGAACACCCGGATCTCCCAGAGCTTGACGTCGAGATCCCCCCCCACGGGTTCGGAGGCGGCGAGCTCCTCGAGCCCGAGGCAGTGGCGGTTGGTCACGATGGAGAGCACGCCGTGCTTCTCCTCGCGCACCACTCCCGAGCAATGCCACTGGCCGCGGTCGTCGGAGATCAAATCCTTCTCCACCCAGCGCCCGACCAGGGTGACGGCGGTCTTGAGCAGGTCCCGGGTGAGGATATTGGGCTCCTTTGGTTTCTCGGGCACGGGCGGCGGCGTGGTCGTCCCGGAGGCCTTCGCCGGATCGGTGGAAGGGCGGCCGCCTTTCCCGGAGCAGGAGTTGCAGGACAGGTGAACGGACAACGAAAACAACAGCAGGATCAGACGAATCTTCATGGGAACTCTCCCGTTCGTCCTTCACGGTAGCAGGGGCCGGCCACGGGCGCAAGGCCCGGGTAACAAAAGGGTTGCGCACGCGCACGCGAAACACTAGGATAACTCGTTTCAGGAACCGGCCCCCCTACATGGGTACCCGGCCAGGCGGTCATCCGATGCAGCATCGTCCTCTCTTCTCCTCCCTCGCGTCCGTGGTCGTCGCACTCCTGGGCCTCGCCGGCCTGTCGGCCTGTCGCGGTCGCGAACCCCGCAGGCCCGGCCCCGTGCTATTAACCCCGGACGCGCGCCTGGTCTTCAGCATTCAAGACGAGACCACCGAGGAGGGGGACACCGTCACCACCCGCGAGGTCTGGTCGCTGCCCGTCGCGGGAGGGGATCTGCGCAATTTGGTCGTGACCTTCACCCGCCTGGGCAAGTCCCGCACGATCTTCTCCTGCAACAACACCAACGCCTACGAGGTGAGGGTGGTCTACCATCTGACCGCCAGGCCCGCGGCGGACGGCTCCTGGAAGATCGTCTCCGAGCGACGACAGCACACACCGGGCGCCTGCGATGGGGAGCTGCCGGTTTTTGGCGGCACCACCCTCGCATTGGCCGGGCCCGAGGCACCCGATCAGGCTTATCTGGTGCACACCTTGACCGGCAAGAGCCGCATCCTGTGGCCCCACACGCCCGCCGGCAGCTGGCTCTACCGGCGCAGCACGCCCACCGCCGCCGAGGAGCAGAAGGTCGAGCTCGAACTGTGGACCCTGCGGACCCTCGACGGCGGGCGGATCGCCGGCCACTACGACCGCATGGAGATCCGCGAGAGCACCAACTCGTCGAACTTCGCGTGCAACGGCCGCAAGGAGATCGTCCTCTTCACACGGTACACCGTGGAGGGGACGTTCCTGCCCAACGGCCAGCTCCGCCTGCGCGAGACCGGCTACTCCACCCAGCACCACCACCCCTGCGATCGCACCGAGAAGCGCTTCCTGGACACGTACTCCGGCGTGCTCATCGGCGACACCATCCGGCTCAAGACCCGCGACGACGACGTCGAACAGGTCCTCAACCGCCGGCACGGCCTGTGATTTCACCAGAAAGGAAAACCATAGATGACCATCAACCGTGACTTCCTGCTGAGCATCCCCAAGACCGACGTCCACCTGCACCTCGACGGCTCCCTGCGGCTCTCCACCCTGATCGATCTGGCCCAGGAATACAACGTGAAGCTCCCGTCCTACACCGAGGAGGGGCTGCGCGAGACGGTCTTCAAGGAAAAATACGCCAGCCTCGAGGAGTACCTCGCCGGCTTCGCCTACACCACTGCCGTGATGCAGCACGAGGCGGCCCTCGAGCGCGTGGCCTACGAGCTCGCCCTTGACAACCAGGCCGAGGGAGTGCGCTACATCGAGGTCCGGTTCGCGCCCCAGCTGCACCAGCACAAGCACATGAACGCCGTCAACGTGCTCAAGGCCATCCACAAGGGCTTCGAGCGCGCCAAGCGCGAGTTCAACGGGCGCCCCGAGGTGACCTCCGGGAGGGAGCCACAGTTCGAGTACGGGATCATCGTGTGCGCCATGCGCATGTTCGCGCGGGGCTTCTCGGAGTACTTCGACGACCTGCTGTCCGTGCACGCCCACTCGGACCCCCGCCAGGTGTTCGGCCTGGCCTCCCAGGAGCTGGTGCGCGCCTCGGTGGTGGCCCGCGACGAGTTCGGCGTCCCGGTGGTGGGCTTCGATCTGGCCGGCGCCGAGAACGGCTACCCCGCCGACGACCACAAGGAGGCCTACAGCCTGGCGCACAAGAACTTCATCAAGAAAACCGTCCACGCCGGCGAGGCCTATGGCCCCGAGAGCATCTTCCAGGCCATCACGGACTGCCACGCCGACCGCATCGGCCACGGCTTCTACCTGTTCAACCCGGACAAGATCTCGGACCCCTCCATCGAGGATCGCGAGGGCTACATCGCCGACCTGAGCGGCTACATCGCCGACCGTCGCATCACCATCGAAGTGTGCCTGACCTCGAACATGCAGACCAATCCGGAGCTGCGCCAGCTCTCTGACCACACGTTCACCAAGATGCGCAAGGCCAAACTGTCGGTCACCTTCTGCACCGACAACCGCCTGGTCTCGAACACCACCGTGACCGACGAGCTGGAAAAGGCCGTGGACGCCTTCCAGATCGGCCCCCGCGAGCTCAAGAACTACGTCATCTACGGGTTCAAGCGCTCGTTCTTCCCCCGCAGCTACCTGGAGAAGCGCGAGTACGTCCGCGCCATCATCGACTACTACGAGTCCATGGAGAAGCAGTTTGGCATCGCCGACGGAAAATAGTGAACTGGCGCCTTCGATGGCGGCATGGTTCCCCCGGGGGGCGCTGTGGGCCGTCGCCTTCTGGTTCGGCGCGCTGCTGGCCGAGGGGATGGTGCATCGGGTCCTCCTCTACGTGCTGCGGCCGAGCCACGAACTGGAGGACATTCCCACCGTGTTCACGGTTCTGGTGCCGATGGCGACGTTCTTCGTCTACCTCACGCAGATCCTGTCGTTCTTCCTGCTGTTCTACTTCTCCGTGTTCATCCTGCGTGCGCCCACGCGCGCCCGCTTTCACCGCTGGATGCTCAGTCTGGTGCTGTTCTTCGCCTTCCCCGCGCTGGCGCTCAACGGGCTTCTGATCCCGACGCACATGGCCGGTCACCTGCTGTGGTACTACATCGGGACCATCTGCGTGCTGATCGTGATCTTTCTGTTCCTGTGGCACGCCTCGCTGCAGTTCCCCACGCGACGCAGCCGCGTCTTCCTGCTCCTGCTGTGCGGCCCATCGGTCATGCTGATCCTCGCCCGCCTGCTCAACCCGCAGGCTTCCGGCACGCCCGGATCCGGTTCGTGGGCCGGCACCCTCTTTCACCTCGGGAACCAGCTCTTCCTGTTCCAGGGGCTGGCCTGGCCGTTCCTGATCCCGGCCAGACGCGCACGACCTTCGGCCCCACTCATCCAGGCCGCGCCTCTGGCCGTCTCCCTGCTGCCGGCGCTGGGAGTGGCGCTCTTCTTCCGCCTGGCGCCCTCGTCGGCCACCTCGCTGTGGTTCGCCGGCTGGCGCGTGACCCTGCCGTTGGAGAACCTCCCGCTGCTGATGTATTTTCTGTCGCTCTGGTCTTCGTTCTACGCCATCGCCAGGCTGGTGTCGGGCCGCCGGCGCTGGCACATCTTCCTGGGCATCCTGCTGATGTGCTGGCTCGTCACGGGCTTCTCCCCGTATCAGGAGATGGAGGTCCTGCCCTACCTGGCGATGGTATCGCTCCTGGCCATCGGCACCGCCTTCTCCTCGGTGGACGAGCCGCCGATGGAGCACGCCCGCTTCGATCCGGCACCCTGGGCCGAGGCGCTGGGCGCCGACCTCGCGCCGATCGCCACGGACCGCCGCCGGCTGACCCGGCACGCCGGCCAGACCGGACAGACCCCGATCCGACTCGACGTCTTCACCCTCGAGGACGGCCGGCTGGGGGGCCTGCGCCTGTGCCTGGGCGAGGAACCGCCCTCCGAACCGGACTGGGTGTGCTGCCCGATCTCCCAGGTCCCGCTGGCCCGCCACTTCTTCCCGACGCTGCCGCGCGTCACTCCGATGGACGAGTCCTCCTGCACCCAGGTCGCGATCTGGGACCGCAACTTCTTCTCTGAGGACCTCCTCGACGAGGAGCTGGTGCGCTCGGCCCGAAGGCTCCTGCTCGGGGAGCTCCGTGTGTGGTGGGGGCAGTGCCTGACCTACGAGGCGAGCTACCTACCCACCGTGAATGAAGACGTGCGGGAGTTCTGCCGCCTGGTCGCGGCCATCGCCCGGCGCGCCGGAGCCCTCGAGGAACCCGACGAGCCCGCAAACGCCGACGGTCAGGCGAGGGACGGCGAGCCGGGGATCGACTCCTAGCAGGCCGATCCATCATCGGAGGCCGGTCTGTCCTTCTTCCCGGTCGAAATCGAAATCGGTCTTGACTTGCCATGACCGCGCTCGCCCGTCGCGAGATCATCGACCACGATTTCGGTTTCGATTCCGACTCAGAACGCGATGTACTGGTTTTCCTTGAGCATCAGGAGGATCTCGTAGACGTCGAGATCGGAGAGCGTGCTGCGGTCGAGGATCGTCTTGACCTTGCCGTGGTTGTGCACCAACTGGAGGATGTCAAGTTGGCTGGGATTGAGATCCCGCAGGGGCTTGACGATGCTGGGCGCGAGGGAGATCTTCGCGTCGACGCCGGGCAGATCCTTCTTGAGACGGTTGATCTCGTCGAAGATGCGCATGCCCTCCATCAGGAGGCTCTCGGTGCCGTCCTTGATCTCGTTGAGGAATTCGGTGTCGTCGGGCGGCAGCAGGTCGAAGGTGCCGGTGGTCCACGTGATCAGGCGATAGAACGCCTTGGAGGGATCTAGGTCGAAGTTGTCGTTGAGCGAGCAGTAGTAGACCTTGCCGTTGCGCAGGTAGATGCGCCCCTCCATGGGGCTGGAGTGCACGGAGAGCACGCCGGACTTGCGCGAGGTGGAGAGCAACTGGAGCAGGTCAGGCAGGGGGATCTCGTCGATGCTGCCGGACATGTGCCGCGTGATGGACATCGTGGAACGCCGGGAGTTGGGGCCGGCGTCCTTTTCCTGGGAGTCCTCGATCTCGGCTGCGGCCTCCTCGATGGCGATGATCTTCAGCACGGAGGTGCCGATGAGGATTCGGTCGCCCTCCTTCAGTTCGACCGGGCTCTTGCCGACCCGCTCACCGTTGACGAAGGTGCCGTTGGTGGAGCCCAGATCCACGATGGTGAGGACTCCGGCCCGAGAAGAGATCCGGGAGTGGTAACGGGAGACCATGTCTTCGACCAGAACCATTTCGGCATCGGAGGAGCGGCCCACGGTGATGTCCCGATCATCCTTGATCTTGAACTGGCCGCCTTGGTACTTGCCCGAAATAATTCTCAATGCATACTCTGTCATTGGAATCCCAACCTCAGCTGGGGACAATACGGTAAGAGATGACCGTAGTCAAGAGTGCGCGAGCGTTGACCCGGATGAAAAAGCGTGTATTGTAGCTGTGGTTTCACCGCGCCGATCCAACCAGCATTATTTAACAGGCGCGTCAAACCGAACCCGAGGTGATCATGACCATCTCCACCCTTCTGGAACCCCTGTTCTCGCAACAAAGCGGCTCCCGCATCCGGGCCGACATCCTCGAGTGCGCGCGCCGCATCCGCCAGATGCCCCCGGGGAACCTCATCCCCACGGCCGCCTTTCTCTGCGTGGGGATGAACCCCGATCAGGCCGACCTCCCGGACCACTTCGTGATGGAAAAGGAGCTCTTCTACTTCGAGAAGTGCCTGCTCGCCGTGCGCCGTTTCCACGAAGGGCTCCACCCCGAGGCGGTGGAGCTCCTGATGAAAGCCAAGTGGGACTTCGACCACTGGGCGCTGGCCCATTACCTGCTGGGCCTGATCTTTTTCGAGATGCGGGACTTCAAGGCCGCCCACGACCAGTTCATCGTCGCCTGCATGCACGAGCCCTACCACGGCAAGCCCATGGAAATCATGCGTGAACTGACCTACGCAATTCTCATGGGCCAGCTCGACTGACCCCCGCCACCAACCGGATGCCCCCCTCCTTCGTCGATCTCCACCTGCACCTGCTGCCCGGCATCGATGACGGCTCGGCCAGCCTCGCCGAGACCCTGCGCATGGTCGAAGGCCTCGTCGCACTCGGCTTCCGCACGCTCGTGTGCACGCCGCACCAGAAGCAGGACTCGCTCAATCCGTCGCGCCCGTCCATCGAGCAGGTGTTCGAGGCGGTGTGCGAGGAGGTCGAGGAACGCCACCCCGGAGTGGACCTGGTGCTGGGCGCCGAGAATTACTACGACGCCCAGTTGTCGACCCGGCTGGGCGATAAGGAGGTGCCCACCATCGCCGGCTCAGACACCTTCCTGCTCGAGTTCCCGCCGTCCATCGACGAGAAGTCCTTCCGCACGGCGCTGTTCCGGGTGCAGATGGAGGGCTACTCCCCGATCCTGGCCCACGTCGAGCGCTACCGGAACCTGAACCACAAGATCCTGACCGGAGTCGCCGAGGAGTTCTGTCTCCAGGTCAACCTGACCTCGTTCCTCAAGGAATACGCGGATCTCGAGCAGCGGGCCAGGGCCATCAAGTACGTCGAGAAGGGGCTGATCACCCTGCTCGCCACCGACATGCACAGCTCCAACATGCTCAAGCGCGTCGGAAAAGCCCTGACCTGGGCCGGTCGCCACCTGGGGGAGGACGTGCTCGAACGCCTGCTCGCCACGCAGCCGCGCCGGATCCTGGAACAGGCGGGGACCGCGCCCCGGATCCGCCCATGATCTGGCTGTTCAGCCTGGTCTCGCTGGTGTTCGGATGGCTGGCCGTCCGGGACCTGGACCGGGAGGTGTTCCTCGCCTCGTTCTCCTGGATGCACCCGGGCTGGTTCGCCGGCTTCACGGCCTGCATGCTCGCCATGGTGACCCTGCGCACCCTCCGCTGGGAGCGCATGATCCGCCCCCTGGTGCCCGCCGGCTTCGACCGTCGATCACTGCACCTGACCTCCTGGGTCGGCTTCGCCGCCGTGATCGTCTTCCCCCTCCGGGCCGGGGAGCTGGTCCGGGCCGCGTTCTTCCGCGGACGGCCCGGGGAGAGCGCGTTCGGCCCCGTGCTCGGCGCCCTCCTCGTGGAGCGCGTGCTGGACGGGCTCTTCATCGTCCTCGCCATCGCCGCCGCCTTCGCCTGGCGCTTCTTCGTCGACGACGCCCCGATCCCGTCCTGGGCCATGGCTATCTGGGTGATCACCAGCCTGGTGTTCCTCGGGATGCTGGCGGTACTAATCTTCGTGGCGCTGGCCCCCGAGGCCCGGATCGCCGCGCTGGTGCGCCTCACTGGGCTGCCCTGGGTGGGCCGCCGCTTCACCCCCGCGCGTCGCCTGGCGGCCGAACTGGAACGGATCGCCGGCCGTCTGGCGGTGGGTCTGAAGAGCGCGCTGGCCGCCCGCAACCTGGGCACGGCCGTCCTCTACACCGTCGCCTATTGGGGCATGAACGCGCTGGGCATCTGGTGGCTGGCCCGGGCCTTCGCCCTGCCCGCCGGCCCCGACGCCGTGCTCCTGGTGCTGGGCTTCTCGGCCGTGGGCGTGTTCATCCCGGGGGCTCCCGGGCACGTGGGGAACTTCCACGAGTTCGCGCGGCTGGGGTTGTCCGCCCGCTTCTCCACCGCCCTGGTGACGGGCCCGGGCATGGCCTTCGTCGTCACGCTCCATGCCGTTCAGACCCTGCTGTATCTGGCCCTGGGCGCGGTGGGTCTGCTGGCGCTGCCCCCCGAGCTCCGGCGACAGCGGCGCGTCCAGTGATCCTTTGAGGTAAAAAAAAGGGCCGATACTTCTCCGCCCGGTGTCGTCAGGGGGGCAACGAACACAGGAGCGACTGAAGCACCGGCCTAACTCGGGAAACCCGTGAATAGTCCGTGGGAGACGACGCCGGGGCGCCTGGACGCAACTTGACCGACGACGGCCGAAAAATCAAGCTGTTTCGCGCGGAATCGTCAGTCGAGGTGCGGGTGCTCGGTCTCGACGAAGTAGGCGGCCGGATCCGCATAGAAGCGCTTGAGCTCGAGGCAGGTCGCGTGGTGGTCCTTCTCCTCGACGATCATCTTCTGGATGAACTCGCGCTCCAGGGCGTCCTGGGCGTCCTTGAGGTGCTCCTCGTAGAACCGGACGGCCTTGGCCTCGAAGTCCAGGCCCACGTTGATGGCCTCGACGTCGTCGGCGTCGGGCGTCAGTTCCGCCGCGTGGTTTTTGGCGAGGTCGCGGAACATCTCCGAGGTCGACTGGCCGCGGGTCGGCAGCGCATCGTAATCGGGCTTCCAGTCCTTGCCACCGGAGAGGCCGGCGATGATGGCCTTGATGCGCTCCATGTGCACCAGTTCGTCGTCGCGCAGGCGGCCGAACATGGCCTTGCCCAGTGGGTTCTGGGAGGTGTTGACGACCTTGTTGTAGAAGGAATAACCCTTCTCCTCCATGGTCAGGGCGATTTCGAGGATCTTGAGCAGAGCCTGGTTCATGATTTCTCCTACGACGGGGCTGCCCCCGATGGGCTACAGTTTGGTGAAATAGGTCTTGTCTTCCAGGCACACCGGACAGTTCGGCGGCGGCTGCGCGCCGTTGTAGATATACCCACAGTTGGTGCAGAACCACTGGGTGCCACCCGACGGCCAGACCCACCCGGCCTTGACCAGGTCATAGTACTTCTGATAGCGGTCGCGGTGATCCTTCTCGATGGCGGCGATCATGTTGAACACCGCAGCGACGGCCGTGAAGCCCTCGTCCGACGCGATCTTGGCGAACTGCGGGTAGAGCTTGGAGTATTCCTCGTCCTCGCCCATCCGGGCGGCGTCGAGGTTCTCGAGGGTGGTGCCCACCTTGCCCGCGGGATAGGTGGCCGTGATCTCGACGGGGTATCCCTCGAGGAAGGAGAAGAAGCGCTTGGCGTGGGCCAGTTCGTTGCGCGCGGTCTCCTCGAAAATCTGGGCGACGAGCTCGTAGCCCTCGGCGCGGGCCTTGGAAGCGAAGAGCGTGTAGCGGTTGCGGGCCTGGCTCTCGCCGGCGAAGGCTGCCAGGAGGTTCTTCTCGGTCTTGGTTCCGTGAATCGATGGCATGGGTGACTCCCTTCCTTCCGGGTGATCCCTAGTTGTCCTCTTCGAACGAATCCTTGCCCACGCCGCAGACGGGGCAGCGCCACCCGGCCGGCAGGTCGGCGAACGCGGTCCCGGCGGGGACGTCGCCTTCGGGATCGCCGTTGGCGGGATCATACACATAGCCACAAACGGTGCAGACGTACTTCTTCATCGTGGACTCCTCATTCGGTGAAGGGTTGTGCTAGTTCTCCATCAGGACGTGCTCGTCCCAGAGGGTTTCGAAATAGTGCTTGTGCGCGGCCTCCTCCTCGGCGAGCACGAGCATCATCCGCTGCAGATCCGGCTCCTCGACCTGGCGCGCCAGATCGGCGTACAGCCGCTGGGAAGCCAACTCACGCTTCATGGCGATGGAGAGCAGGTCCTGGAAGGACATGCCCGCGGAGGGCTCGCTCTCGACGATGTAGTCGGCGATGGCCAGGTCCGGGAGGTTCTTGCGCTGCCAGAACGGGTCGGAGGGATCGATCTTCTGCAGCTTCGCCTTGTGCATGCGCTCCATGCCGGCGAGCCGCTCGAGCTCGGCGGCGAGGGCGCCGTCCTTCACGCGCCGGGCCAGGCCTTCGTAGAAGTCGGCCGCTTCCTGTTCCTTCTCCATGGCGAACTCGATCAAGTCCCGGATCCACTCGTTCATGGGGCACCCTCTTCTGCGGATCATCCGGCGCCGGCAGGCTTTCACTCCGGCGCACCGCGACCCACCCGAACTTATCGGTTCGGGGGACCGAAGTCAAAGCAGAAATTCAAACAGCTGGACTTGCGCGGAGGCCTCGATTACATTCGGTTTTCCAGAGTTTTTTCCCCGGATGGACCATGACAGACCATGTATTCGCCGCCTTCGTCCTGACCTCCCTCGCCGGGCTCTCCACGGGCATCGGCAGCGCCATCGCGTTCTTCTCCCGGCGCACCAACTACCGGTTCCTCTCCTTGTCCCTGGGCTTCTCCGCGGGGGTCATGATCTATGTGTCCTTCGTCGAGATGCTGCCCGAGGCCTCCACGCTGCTGGCAGGCTCCTTCAGCCCACGGATCGCCGAGACCATCCGCATCCTCTGCTTCCTCGGCGGCATGGGCGTCTCCCTGGTGATCGACCGGCTCGTGCCCGAGGAGGAGAACCCCCACGAGGCCCGCAGCCTGGAGGAGATGGCAGCGGCCCCGGACGCCCACCACAAGTTGATGCGCCTCGGCCTGTTCTCGGCGCTGGCCATCACCATCCACAACTTCCCCGAGGGCATCGCCACCTTCGCCGCCACCCTGTCCGACGTGTCCCTCGGCGGCACCATCGCCGCCGCGGTGGCCATCCACAACATCCCCGAGGGCATCGCCGTGTCCGTGCCCATTTATTTTGCCACCGGCAGCCACGCGAAGGCCTTCCGGTTGTCACTCTTGTCGGGACTGGCCGAGCCGCTGGGCGCGGTGATCGCCTACCTCGTGCTGCGCCCGTTCCTCAACGAGGCCGTCCTCGGCGGGCTCTTCGCTACCGTCGCCGGCATCATGATATTCATCTCCCTCGACGAACTGCTGCCCACCGCCCGGGAATACGGCGCCGGTCACTTCGCCGTGTACGGCACCATCGGCGGCATGGCGCTCATGGCCTTCGGGTTGATGTTCCTGTAGGCTTTTCCCTTGTGCATTTTCCATTTATGGATATGATTTCCACCATGCTCCCAGGCCGGTCACTCCTTCTTTTCCTCTGCGCGTGCCTGCTCGGCGCCGCCCCCGCCTGTTCCCACGACGGGGCCCTCGAGATCGAGCTCGACGTCGAGACCTCCGAGGCCGAGCTCAGCCCCCTTCGGAACCCGTCCATCTCCTCCTTCCAACTCACCCTGGCCACGACGGGTGCTGGCAGGGAACAACTGGACCGGACCTACCTGTCCGGCATGAACCGGTTGGGGTTCGGAGAGATCCCCACGGGCACCTACGCCAGCGCGGCCGTCTCCGCCATCGCCTTCTCGGGCGCCCTGGTCGCCTACGGTGAACACCGGAACCGTTTCCGTGTGGAGAGCTCCGACTCGACCCGAATCCGGATCCCCCTGCGGTTCCCCTTCGTGTACGCCGCAGGCGGCACCGAGCTGCCAGCCGTCCACCCCGAGCTCGACCAGGCGGCGATCTCGGTCACCGACCTCATGGTGGGGCTCCCGGCGGACATCACCTCGGCCACGGCCGTCTCCCCCGACGGCACCCGGCTCGTCGTGCTGACCGTCAACGCCTCCGGGGCGGTGAAGTTCTGGTATTACCTGACCGCCAATCATCAGCGGCTGGTCGAGTTCCAGATGACCCGCCCCGACCGGGTCTCGTCGGTGACGTTCAGCCCGAACGGAAACACCCTCCTGCTGCTGTCCACCGAGGGTGACTGGGTCGCCTTCCTCAACCTCCCCGAGTTTCTCTCGGGTGAGAGCCGGGCCGGATCGTTCCACTATCAGGAAGTCGAACGGCCGCTGGCGGCCGGCTTCCTCTCGGACGACTCCGCGGTGGTGCTCGGCTCGGCGGACTACCGGCACGACACCTGCACGCCGTCCCCCGCGGGCTCGTCCCTGACGTGGTTCCTGATCTCCCGCCCCCTCAAGGACGACAACGACGTCTCCGTGACCGGGACGACCGCCCTGGCCTCATACACCGCCGACCTCGCCGTGGACCGCTCCGCGAACCGGGTCTTCCTGGCGCACCCCTGCACCACAGAGGTCTCTTCCATGACCCCCGGCACCGCAGGTCCGTCGGTAGTGCTCGGCCTGCTGAACCTCTCCCCCTGCCTGCGCCCGGTGAAGCTTCTGGCGGACGACACCGCCCTCACGGTCGCCTGCGTCACGACCGCGGACACGGTGAGCCCCACCTGGTCGGCCGCCAAGCTGCTCCTGCAGCGCTTCAACCTCACGCCGCAGTTGACGCCCAACGCCCGCACCCTGGTGATGGACTACCCCAGCGAACCCATCAATTACGCGAGCCACGACACTGATCCCGACATCCCGGTGGGCACGAGCGTGCTGATCCTGCAGGCCCCCGAGCGGGTGCTGCCGCGCCACCTCGGAAGGTCGGCCAAGGGCAACCGGTTGGTCTTGGTCGCGGAAGCCTATTACCAGTCCCCCGACGTGTACATCGGCTCCTCCACCCTGGCAGTGACGCGCTCCAAGAGCCACTCGATCGTCTTCGTGGACCCGCGCCTGGGCCGGTTGGACCGCCGGGTCCGCACGTCCTGCTTCGAGGTCGACAACCACCTCGATGACACCCCTCCCGAGGGCGGTTTCTCGAACACCTACTGCACCGACAACCAGGGCAGCATCGAGACGACCCGGGTGTCGTTCATCCCCACCCAGCTCTCCATCATGTACGGAACGCCATGAAGCTCCTCCTCCTGTCGCTCCTGCTCTGGTCCATCCCCCTTCCAGCCGCCGCCGGCCGTCCCATCATCGCCGTGCTCGAGTACCGGGCCGGGGTCGCCGAGCTGCCCGACCTCGCGGACCGGCTGGTGGAGCTGCTGCGGACCAAAAGCAACTCCGCTGTCCTCTCTCCGCAGGACTGCCGCCGCATGCTGGGTTCGGGCCTCGACGCCCTGGTCTCGGAGTGCAAGGAAGACGTCGCCTGCTTCTCGCGCCTCGGCCAGAAGCTGGGCGCCTCCGAGATCCTGTTCATCGGCATGACCGAGTTCGGCACGGTGCTGATCAACCTCCAGCGCATCCTGGTCGCCGAACAGAAGACCGCGGGTACCGTGGATCTCGACCTCAAGCTCGGGGGACAACTCACCAAACTGCAGATCTACCAACTGCTGCGCAGGATCTATCCCGAGGAGGCCTTCCGCCGATACGGCACCCTGGACGTTAACTCCAACCAGAAGGGCGCCATCGTCCGGCTCGACGCGAGGACGATCGGCCAGACCCCCCTCGCACCCCTCAAGCTCGAGGCGCCCCGGAAATACAGCATCCAGTTGTCCAAGGCCGGGTTCGTCCCGTTCCAGGCGACCGTGGATCTGGTACCCAACGCACGCCTCCGCCTGGACGCCCAGTTGTCCCCGGTCGGCGCAGCCCCCGAGGGCGTCTGGTACAAGAAATGGTGGGTGATCGCGCTGGCCACCGGCGTGGTCATCGCTACGGGCGGGACCATCTGGTATCTGAACCAGCCACCCTCCAGCGTCCCGGCCACCGTCATCTTTCCCTGAACGGAGCCCGAACCAGGTGAATACTTGAGCGTGCGGCGCCTGCATCTCCTCGAACTCGAGCCCGGCGAGCGCGCCCCGGTCCTCTACCTCACCATCCGCGCCCTGCTCGCTTCGTTCATCGTGGTCGTCGCCTTCTCCTACCAGAGCGCGCTCTTCCTCTCCCGGTTCCGCGCCGACACGCTCCCCTGGTTCTACGCTGTGGCCGCGGCGGTGACCGTGGCCTTCTCCATCCCCTACACCGGGCTGATCGCCCGCTTCGGCGAACACCATGGGGACCGCCTGGTCTGCCTCCTCTTCATCGCCGGGCTGGCCCCAGGCTGGTTCCTGGAGGGGCTCGGGAACCCTCCCGTCGCCGTCTTCGTCTTCGCCACCTGGGTGAAGATGGTCGGCCTGTTCATCAACATCTTCCTTTGGCACCACGCCACACAGACGTTCATCTCGCGGCGGGCGAAGGTGATCCTGCCCGTGATCGCGGCCGGCTTCAGCCTGGGGAGCGCCCTGGGCGGGCAGGTCGTGACCATCCTGGCCTCCACCTGGGGGAATCAGTCGCTGCTGGGGCTCCTGACCGTGCTGGTGTTCGTCCTGCTGTTCATCCCGGTGCCGGCGCTCCAGGAGACCCCCCGGGGACGCAAGGGTGGGAGCTCCGTCTGGCGGCGCGGGTTCACCACCCTGCGCGAGAACCGGCTGGCCCTGTGGCTCACGGTGTTCGTGTTGCTGGCGATCCCCGTGTTCCTGGGCATGGACTTCATCCTCAAAAAGTCCCTTCAGGAGCGCTGGACACGGGACGCCATCGCCGCCTTCATGGGTCGATACTACTTCTTCACCAACCTCACCGTCTTCTTCCTCCAGACGCTGCTCATGGGCCGGCTCATGCGCCGCGTCGGCGTCCCGCGCATGACCCTGTTCATGCCCATTTTTCTGGTGGCCGCCATGCCGGTGCTGATCTTCGCGCCGCTGTTCTGGCCGATCGCCTTGGTCGCCATCGCCTCGGCCACTCTCAAGTCGACAGTCTACATCAATGCCCGGAACCAGTTGATCATGCCGCTCTCCCCTCTGGAGAAGGAGGCGACGAGCATGATGCTGCGCACCGTGGTGACCCCCCTGGGCACCATCGCCGCCAGCTTCGCCTTGATCCCGGTGGCCAAGGCGGGCATCCCCGTGATCGCCGCCGTCAACGCGGGCATCTGCCTGTTGTTCCTGTTCTCGGCATGGAAGGCCGCCGCCGCCTACATGCACGAGCTCCAGACCGCCCTGCGCAAGAAGACGCTCACCCCCGAGCTCTCCCACAACCTGGCACTGGCCCCCGACGGACGCGTCGTCGCCCACCTGCGCCAGCGGTTGCTCGCCAAGGAGCCCGAGGAGGCCGTGTTCGCCGCCACCCTCCTCTCCGAGTACAACGAACTCCGGCTCGACGATTTGCAGGCCCTCTGGATGCGCCCGGATCGGGACGGCACATACTCCCCGTGCGCCGCCAAGGCCGTGGAACTGGCCCGGTTCGTACCCGCGACCGACCAGGAAGCCTTCTTCACGCGCATCCTAGAAGGCGCTTTCGACGCGCGCCTGGCCATCCGCGTGCTGGACGCCACCGCCTCTCTGCCCGCTCACCTCCGCACGGTACTCGGCCAGCAGACCCAGCTTCATGCGGCGGGGCCGGTGCAGACCGCCACCGCCTGCATCCTGCTCGAGGTGGGACCGGAGAGCCTGAGCCGGAAGGAGTTCGTCGACCTGCTCGACCAGCTGCTCGCAGGGAACACGGCCGACCGGCTGCTGGCCCTGCGCCTGGCCGGCCGGCTCGACTCGGCCCAGGGAGCCCGCGTCCTTTCCATCTGCCTGACCTGTCAGGACGCCGAGGTCATCCGGGACGCCATCGGGCGCGTGGGCGCGCTGAAGGTCGAGTCCCTGTACGACGCCTGCTACACCCTCTCCTTCCACCCTGAGCACCGCCGCGCCGCCCTGGACGCCTTCCGCACCGCCGGGGTGGAGCTGGCCATGGCCGCGCGGGCGTTCGCCGAGGGTTGCCCGGCCGGCCTGCGCAAGGAATGGATCCGGGTCCTGTGCACGACGGCCGATCCCGCCGCCCGGGAGCGTGTGATGAACCTGCTGCGCACGACCGACGCCTGGACCTGCCTGACGGTGCTCGAGCAACTGAACCGCCCCGGCGCCCTGGTCCTCCCTGAACCCTTCCTTATGAAGACCGCCACCCGGCTGGGTCGGGCCACTGCGGCCTGCACCCGTGCCCGGCGGCTCGCCGACCCGTTGGCCGCCACCGAACTGGAGGCCCAGCGGCGCTTCTGGGCGCGCGCCCTCTTCGCCTGCCAGCGACTCCTCGAGCCCGCCCAGTCCACCGCTCTCCTGGAGCTCGAGAAGTCCGCCTTCTCCCTCGACGCCCGCCAGCAGAACGCCGGCCTGGAACTGTGGGAGAGCTGGTTTCTCACCCGCGGAAAACCCGCTTATTCCACGCTGCTGGATCCCCCCGAGGTGCCGCACCCGGACTGGGAGCTCGGACCCCTGGTCGACGATCTGGACGCCCTGCTCGCCCTGTCCTGCCCTCCGGAGCTCGCCCACAGATTGGCCGACCGTGCCCGGCCGGGCGCGGATCGAGGATCCCTTCAGCAGGGTGACACCTTCGAACCGGTGCTGTTCCTCCGCCAGAGCGACTTCTTCCGCTATCTCCCCCACGAGGTGCTGCAGGAGATGACCCGCCTCGCCGAGACCGTCAGGCTCCCGGCGGACCGCGTGCTCTTCTCCGAGGGGAGCCCGGGGGACGCGCTGTACTGCGTGTTCTCCGGCCGCCTCCAGGTCCGCATCCACGACAACCCCGTCAACGAGCTGCGGGTGGGCGCGGTCTTCGGCGAGATCGCCCTTCTGGACTCGGGACCCCGCACGGCCTCCATCTCCTGTCTCGAGGAGGCCACCTTGCTGAAGATCTCCCGCGAGGCCTTCTCCGAGATCCTGCAGGAACACCCCTTCGTCGTCAAACAGGTCGCCACCACGCTGGCCGCCCGCATCCGTGACCTCGTGGTGCTCGTCGAGCGCCGCGCCAGCGGACCCGTGCGGCACCTCGGAGCAACGGAATCATGAGCACCCTGGTCTTCTCCCTCGCCTGGCTGACCATCACCGCGGTGTCGCCCTGGGAGCCGGTCCGGCTCCCCTCCTGGTCAGCGCCGGCCGCCGAGCGCATCGGCCGATGGCTCCGGGAGGCGACCACACCCGGACCGGCCTTCATCCCCCGGCACGCCCGCATCGCGGCCCTGGATCTGGACGGCACCCTGGTCGTCGAGAAGCCCGACTACTTCCACGGCCTCGTCAGCAAGGAGTTCATCCGCGCCCGCGTGGCCAAAAAACCCGAACTGGCGTCCCACCCGCTGGCCCGGGCCGTGCTCGACGGCGACGACCGGACCCTGGTGAAGAATCTCAAGGAGTTTCTGCTGTTCTCCATGGAAGGGGAGACCTGGGAGACGGTGCGGGATTTCACGATCCGCGTGAGCCGCCAGCACACGAATCCCCTGTTCCGCAAGCCGGCCGCCGACTTGATCTACCTCCCCATGATCGAGCTCGTGAACGCCCTCCGGGAGCGCGACTTCGAGGTCTTCGTCATCACCACCGCCCAACAGGACGTGGCGGCGGCGTTCCTCTGGGACACGCTGCGCATCGATCCCCGGCACGTCGTGGGGTCCGGCGTCGCCTACGAGTGGGACTTCGAGGCCGGGACCGGGCGTCGCACCGCCCGCTTCCTCGAACCGCTCTGCCATGGGGCCGGCAAGGCGGTCCGCATCTGGGACCGCATCGGGGCCTGGCCCGTCTTCGCCGCCGGGAACTCCACCAACGACATCGACATGCTAGATCGGAAGAGCGTCGTGTAGGGAAAGAGTGTAGATCGCGGTGGT
>CALKWH010000445.1 GCA_938004375.1 uncultured Pseudomonadota bacterium | reverse complement strand
CCCACCCCGGCGACGTGTGCCTCGTTACCCTCCTCGCGCGGCAACGACCCGCCCGCGGTGATGGCCTTGCGCTCCGCGTCCAGCTCGTCGGCGCGCTTCTCCAGGGCGGGCAGCTCGCCGTACAGGATCTCGCTGGCGCGCTGGTAGTCGCCCCGGCGCGGGGCCGCCTGGGACTCGGTGTTCAGTTCGTCGCGGCGCACCTTCAGATCCCGCAAGTCGGAGATGACGTCCTTCTCGCGCTGCCAGCGGGCCATGGCGCCGTCGATCTCCTCCTGGAGCGCGGCGATCTCCTCCGCGACCTCCGCCGCGCGGGCGGCGACCTTGTCCTTGGGCTCCCTCGCCAGGGCCGCGCGCTCCATCTCCAGGCGCAGCAGGCGGCGCCGGCGGGTGTCGAGCTCGACCGGGACGCTCTCGATCTCCATCTTCAGGCGCGAGGCGGCCTCGTCCACGCAGTCGATGGCCTTGTCCGGCAGCTGGCGGTCGCCGATGTAGCGGTGGGACAGCCGGGCCGCGGCGATCAGCGCGGCGTCGGAGATGCGGATGCCGTGGTGGGCCTCATACTTCTCACGCAGGCCGCGCAGGATGTGGATGGTGTCCTCCACCGAGGGCTCCTCGACCAGCACCGGCTGGAAACGGCGCTCCAGCGCCTTGTCCTTCTCGATGTGCTTGCGGTACTCGTCCACGGTGGTGGCGCCGATGCAGTGCAGCTCGCCGCGCGCCAGCGCCGGCTTGAGCATGTTCGAGGCGTCCATGGCGCCCTCGGCGGCGCCGGCCCCCACCAGGGTGTGCAGCTCGTCGATGAACAGGATCACGCGGCCGTCCGAGGCCTCGAGCTCCTTGAGGATGGCCTTGAGCCGGTCCTCGAACTCGCCGCGGTACTTGGTGCCCGCGACGAGCGAGCCCAGGTCCAGGGCGAACAGGCTGCGGTTCTTCAGGCTCTCGGGCACGTCCCCCTCGGCGATTCGCGCGGCGATGCCCTCGACCACGGCGGTCTTGCCCACGCCGGCCTCGCCGATGAGCACCGGGTTGTTCTTCGTGCGGCGCGAGAGCACCTGCAGGGCGCGGCGGATCTCCTCGTCGCGGCCGATGACGGGATCCAGCTTCCCGCGGCGGGCCAGCTCGGTCAGGTCGCGGCAGAACCGCCCCAGCGCCTGGTATTTCGTCTCGGGGGAGTCGTCGGTGATGCGCTGCGTGCCGCGGATGGTCTCCAGCGCGCCGAGCACCCGCTCCCGCGTGACGCCTGCCTCGCGCAGCGGTCCGAAGGCGGCCGTGCCGGGCAGGTCGCAGGCAGCCAGCAGGAAGTGTTCGGTGCTCAGGTAGGCGTCCTGCAGCGTGGTCATGTCATGCCGGGCGCGGTCGATCCAGGCCTTGAGCTCCCGGGACAGGCCGGGCTCGGCGTGGGCGCCGGTCTGCCGGGGCAGCCGGTCCACCAGGCGCTGGACGTCATCGCGGATGGCCGCCGGGGTGGCGCCGATCTTCTCCAGCACGGGCACGACCACGCCCTCGGCGCCCTGCGCCAGCAGCGCGTGGAGCAGGTGCTCGCAGGCCAGCTCGGGGTTGCCGCGCTCCGAGGCCAGGGCCAGGGCCCCCTGGAGCGCCTCGCGGCTCTTCATCGTCCATTTTTCCGGGTTCAGCATGCTGTCACCTCGCTTCCGATCACGCCATGGCGCGCAGGCGGCGGATGCGCTCCTCGATGGGGGGGTGCGTGGAGAACCAGGAGGAGAGGCCGCCGCGCAGGCGCGGCATCGCGATGTACAGGTGGGCCATGGCGGGCTCCGCGTGGCGGGCGGGGGCCCGCTTGTGGTAGCCGCCGAGCCGGGCCAGCGCCGAGGCCAGCCCCTCGGGGGTGCCCGCGAGCCGGGCGCCCTCCCGGTCGGCCTCGTACTCCCGCGTGCGGGAGACCGCCATCTGGATGAGCGCGGCCAAAAGGGGCGCCAGGATCATGAACACCAGCATCATCAGCGGGTTCGGACCGTCGTCGTCCGAGCCGCGGCCGGCGAACATCAGCAGGTAGCCGGCCAGGTGCGCGAGCATGGAGATGGCGCCGGCCAGGGTGGCCGTGATCGTGGAGATCAGGATGTCCCGGTGCACGATGTGCGCGAGCTCGTGGGCCAGCACGCCTTCGACCTCGCGCCGGGAGCACAACTCGATCAGGCCGGTGCTCACGGCGACGACCCCGGAGGCGGGGGAGCGTCCGGTGGCGAACGCGTTGGGCGCCGGATCGTCGACCAGGTACAACTGCGGCTTGGGGATGCCGGCGCGGTGGGCGAGCGCGGTCACCTGCTCGTGGAGCCAGGGCAGGTCCCGCGGAGCCAGCGGCTTCGCGCGGTGCATGGCCAGCACGACCGAGTCGGCCGAGAAGAGCGCGAGGGCGTTGACGATGGCCATGATGCCGATGGCGCCGGCGGCCCAGCCGGGGCCGCCCATGAGATAGCCGAGCCCGCCGGCCAGCGCCGAGAGGGCGGCGATGAGCAGGAAGGTCTTCGAGGTGTTCCACAGGGCGGTCATGTCACGCTCCGACCGGCGACGGGAAAGGATCGTCATCGGCCGAACGGGAAAGTAAGACCGCGATGGGCGGGGTCAAGAAGCGGGGAACAAAAAGCCGTCCACGAGGCCGGTGCCGGATTGTGATCAACCCCGCATCCAATTAAGGTGGGTCCCACGTGCCCGCAGCCTGCTTCTCCTCCACTTTAACGAGGAGCTTGCGCGGTGCTGGCAGAGGCAGAACACGGGGTTGAAGCGTTGGGATTGAACCTATGTAAATCCAACTGTCGAACCCCGCAGACGGCACGACTACTATACCGGAGCCCGCGATGGATTTGCAAGGGGGGCCATCTGCTATTTATGTGCCGTCAATCATTCATTCGCGGCGTAGCAGAGGACCAGGGTGGCGTTGTCCGCGCCGCCGCGGGCCATGGCCGTCTCGATGAGGATGTGCGGCATGTTTGCGTAGAAATTGTGGGTGAAGAGCCGCTCGAGCTCGTCCTGGTGGAAGTAGTTGGAGAGCCCGTCGCTGCACAACAAGAAGACATCACCAGCGGAAAACGGGACCACCTGCATGTCGACGTTGATTTCCTCGCCGAAACCGACGGATCTCGTGATCACCGACTTCCAGCGGGAGACGGCGGCCTCCTCGGCGGAGATGTAGCCGGCGCGCAGCTGCTCGCTGACCCAGGTGTGATCGGCGGTCAGTTGCGTCATCTGGCCGTCGCGGAAGAGGTAGGCGCGGGAGTCTCCCACGTGGGCGAGGTGGAACCGTCCGCCCTCCCGCAGCATGGCCGTGCAGGTGGTGCCCATGCCCTGGAGCTCGGGGACGCTCTTGCCGTGCTCGAAGATGGTGCGGTTGGCCGCGCGGATGGCGTCGGCCAGGGACTGGTCGGCCGGCTTGCCGTTGGGGCGCTCGAGCAGCGTCCGCTCGACGGTCTCGGCAGCCAGGCGCGAGGCGATCTGACCCCCCGCGTGGCCGCCCATGCCGTCGGCCACCAGGTACAACCCCAGCTCGTCGTTGACGCAGTGGTTGTCTTCGTTCTGTTCGCGGACGTTTCCCACGTCCGTCAGTGCCCAGGAATACAGATGCATCGGTCGGAACCTGCCCACAAGGATCAAATGGTTTTTTCCGGTTTTGTCAACCGCAAACGAGGGGGAGGGCGTGGAATCGAGCTCGACGCCGATTTCGATTTCGATGCTGGCCAGCAACATCGAAGCTCGACGGCCCCGGTCCCGGGCGCCCGGAGGCTTGCGCGCCGGGACGGACTGTGCCACTGTGGCCCCATGACGCGCCGACTCCGACGACTGGGTTCCGGGATGCTGTGGCTGGGCCTCTTCGCCTGGACCGCCTGCGGTGGCTGCGAGGGCGAGGATCTGCGGCGGACGGCGGCCGTCGATGGCGCGGCCGATCACCTCGACGGCTTGGACGGCGAGAACAACACGAACAACGTCAACAACGCGCAGCCGGTGGAGCTCGGGATCGTCGAACTGCCGCTCACCGGCGCCTTCGCGGCCGCCCTGCGGGAGTACTCGGCCCTGGCCTGGCTCGGAGACACCCTGATCCTGGTGCCCCAGTACCCATCGAAGCTCGGCGACCAACTCGTGGCGCTCGAGAAGTCGCAGATCCTGGCCTACCTCGGGGGCGCGCCCGCGGCCACCCTCGTGCCCGTCGGCGTGCCGCTGGACGACGGCGGGATCCCGGGCCGGCTGTCCTGGTTCGAGGGGTTCGAGGGCCTGGCCTTCTTCGGGGACGCGGCCTATCTCACCATCGAGACCAGCGGCGCCGCCGGCATGCGGTGTTACGTGGTGAAGGGCGAGGTGCGCCGCACGCCCGCCCTTTCGATCGTTCTCGACCCGCAGAGCCTCACCGAGATTCCCTTGGCCGTCCAACTGGACAACATGTGCCACGAGGCGCTTTTGGCGTTGCCGGACCGGATCGTTACCTTCTTCGAGGCCAACGGCGCCAACGTGAACCCCGATCCCGTGGTGCAGACCTTCGATCCCGGCCTTGCGCCCCTCACCGCGCTGCCCATGGCGCGCCTGGAGTACCGCGTGACCGACGTGACGCCGGTGGACGCCGACGGCCGCTTCTGGGCCATCAACTACTTCTATCCGGGGGACGAGGACCTGCTGGACCCCGCCCCCGACGCCCTGGCCGCGCGCTACGGCGAGGGGCCCACCCACGCCGCCGCCGCGGGCGTCGAGCGCCTGGTGGAGCTCGTGTGGTCCCCCACGGGCGTGACGCTGGCCGACCGCCCGCCGCTCCAGTTGCGCCTCATGGAGGGCGACAGCCGCAACTGGGAGGGCATCGCCCGCCTCGACGACCGGGGCTTTCTGCTGGTCACCGACAAGTTCCCCACCACCATCCTGGCCTTCGTGCCGTTCCCGGCGGCGCGCTAGCCGGGTTCACCGGGAGCTTCATGCCCACCACGCAGCGCCTTATCCCCTTCTGGCTCTGGCTCCTGTCCGCGCTCGCGGCCTGCGCGCCGGGCGCCCTCGGAGAGCTCGATCCCTGCGATCGCTGCGGGGCCGGTGAGATCTGCCTCGACGGCGCCTGCGTCCCCGAAGCGGACCTGTGCGGCGGCGCGGTGTGCGCGGCGCCCGGCGTCTGCGTCGAGGGTGCCTGCCGGCAGGCGGTCACCGTGGCGACCTTCAACCTGTACGACCTCGAGCTGCCCGGCGCCCACGCGAACGTGGCGCGGTACATCGCCGCGCGGGACATCGATCTGATCCTGTTCCAGGAGGTCCAGCCCGCCGACGCCGCCGATCTGGCCCAGTCCCTGACGGCCGAAGGCGTGGTGATGCACTACGCCTTCTCGGCCCGGGGCGGCTACGGAGGAGACATCGGCGACGACTACCTGGCCGTTTTCTCGCGCTTTCCGTTGACCGCCCATGAAACCATCCTCGGGGGCACCTACCCCGATCCCGTGACGGGGGAGTGGTTCGATTTCCGGTACATGCGGCCGGTGCACCGGGTGTCGCTCACCGTCCACGGGCAGGATCTGACCGTGTACAACCTGCACCTGAAGGCCCAGGTGCCGTTCCCCGAGTGCGACGGCTGCCTGGAGCGGCGTCGCGCCCAGGCCCGCGCGCTGGAGACCTACATCCTGGAACACGATGCCCCGGAGACCGGCATGGTCCTCGTGGCCGGAGACGCCAACTCGGCTCTGGCGGCGGACTTCGAACCGGGCAACACCCTCGACCTGCTCACCCTCCGCTCGGACGGCCCGGCCGGCGCGGCGAACGATCTCACCCCGGTGAACTATACCTACCGGCGGGAGTCCACCCACCTGGACTTCGACAGCCTGCTGGATCATATTATATTATCACCGGCCCTCATGAGGCATTACCTCCCCGACTCCGTCGAGGTCCTCGCCCCCGAGGGCCGTCCCTCGGACCACAAGTCGGTGTTGTTGCGCCTGGTGTTCTGATTTGTCACGGGGTCGGCGGCGGAGGATAAGGAGGGTCCGTCTGGTCCGAGAGGACGTACAGTGTTCCCAGTAACGTGATCCTCATCCGACATACGTGGCGTGTGCCGCGGACATCGAGATAACTGACGTTGTAATAGGCGGAGTCCTTGTCACGACAGTAATCGCGCTCGGGGTTCCACCAGGAGAAACGGCAGGATAGGGGCTGGAGTCCGTTTTCGCGGAGCCACGAGCGGATGAAGCGCCTATGGAGCCAGCTCTGCAGGGCGACGACGGCGGTTCCTACGACCAGGGTGAACAACACGAGATGACCGAGGGACATGGCGGTCGTCACGGATTCGGGGGAGGCGGGGGCGCTTCGTCGTCGTGGTCGTCGTCGACGATCGAGGGCTCCACGAGGACGTCCTCGTCCTCGTCGATGGGGGGCAGATCCAGCAGGCCGGCCTCGACGTAGCCCTCATAGGTGACCTTCTCCGGGCGCACGTCGTCCGGGTAGACCTTAGTTTCGGGAGAATCATCGTGGTCGTGGTCGTCGGGTCGCACGGCACACCTGGCCTTGTAATCGGATCCTATCGGAAGTCTGGTCCCGGAATTAACCGAAATCAAGGAGTTTTTTTCAACTGCGGGTGAAGCGGGCCAGCTCGGTGGCCCGGTGAGGGAACCGTTGCGTGAGGGTTTGACGATCGCCGGCCTCGAAGTCGGCGAGCTCGAAGCCCGGGGAGACCGTGCAGCCCAGAAGCGCCCAGGCGCCGCCGTCCTGCAGCCGGGTGCCCTGCCACACGCCCGCGGGCACGACCACCTGGGGAAACTGGCCCCCCAGGACGTCCGTCCCCAGGACGATGGTCTGGGCCTCGCCGTCCTCCCAGAGTTGGAACATCTCGACGGGGTCGCCGGCGTAGAAGTGGAAGATCTCGTCGCTGGCCACCTTGTGCAGGGCGGAGAACTCCTCCGGGGTCACGAGGTAGTAGATGGCCGTGCAGCAGGGGCGCTCCCCCTGGGGGGTCGCCATGGTCTGCTGGCAGCGGTAGGTCTCGCGGTAGAGGCCGCCCTCCTCGGGGAGTTTCTCCAGGCCGAGGCGGGCGATGAGGGCGGTGAGCTCGGGTTTCATTTGTGGTTCCTCATCCGGCGCAGCAGCAGGAAGATCCCCAGGAGCGCCAGCAGCAGGTACAGGCCGGTGTCGATGGCGTGGGGACCGCCGTGGTGGCACTGGCAGCCGTAGACGCGCTCGGTGGTGCAGACGCGGTTCGGGCCGCAGGGACCGGCGTCGGGCTCGGGACCGGTGTCGGCGTCGGGGTCGTCGGCGTCGGGGCCGGCGTCGGGCTCGGGGGCCTCGGGGGGCTCCACCCCCAGGTGGTCGAGGAGGCGGGCCATGATTTCCTGTCGCACGGCCGCGTCGGTGAGGGTCTCGAACGGGAAGCCGAAGGTGAAGACCTCGCCCCCCGAGGTCACGTGCCGAACGCCCACCAGGGCGCCCGACGAGGAGCTCACGGCCGCCAGGGCCCCCGCGCTCTCGAAGGCCTCCGTGGGCCCGGAGTCGTAGTTGAGCCCCTCGACGAAGCCGAAGCCGGCGCCCGGGATGCCGGTGAACACGCCGTCGGCGTCGAAGGTGACGGCCTCGTCCCCGGTCTCGGTCATCGACGAGAGGCCCAGCAGTTGAGTCATCAGGTCGGTGCGGTTGGCGTCGATCAGTTGCGCGGTGACCGTGGATCCCGTGATCAGCAGATGGGTGCCCGAGAGGGCGGCGGCCGCCAGGGTGTCCCACACCGTCGGGTCGAAGTTCCCGGTGCCGCGCCCCACGAGGACGTCCACCAGCTCGTACTGGGACCACACGGGGGCCTCTTCGGCCAGCCCCTCGACCTGCCAGGTGTCGAAGGCCATGGCCAGGGAGGCCAGCTCGGGGGCGTGATGTTTGAGGCCTTCGCGGTGGTCGTACAGGCGCTGCATGACGATACGGTGCACGGGGTCGGCGTAGCCCAGATCCTGCAGCCAGTTCATGCCGGCGTCCAGCCGCGTGAAGCCGTCGAGGATCAGGATGTTCGCCACGCCCGTCTCGCTCACGCCCACGGCGGCCGGGGGCGTCCCGACCATGCTCTCGCCTGCGGCGTTCACGGCGTGGACCTTGATGTAGAAGGTCTGTCCGGGGACGAGGTCGGTGAGCGTGGTGGAGGTTCCGGCGACCTCGACGCCCTCGTTGAAGGAGGTGGCCGTGAGCCCCGTGTAGACGCGATAGGAGGTGGGGGCGTCGCCGCCGGCGGCGTCGGGCAGGGGGGCGGACCAGGCGACCTCGACGCGCCCGAGGCCGGCGTTACGCACCCGCAGACCCACGGGGGGCTCGGGGGGCAGCACCAAGGGCGCTCCGTCGCGCTCGGCGAAGTACTCGAGCACGGCGTGGCACACGGCCCGGCCGCTGTGCATGCGGATGCGCGGCTGGCGGTAGAAGACCATGTCCGCGGCGCTGTCGTGGAAGAGGATCTCCAGGAGGGCGGCGGGCATCTCGTCCTGGTACGAGGGGTTGAGCTCACCGAAGTAGGCCGAGTAGACGCCGCGGTCGCGCCAGCCGGCCTCGTACTGCCGGTACTGCAACACCAGCCGGTCCTGGATGTGGACGGCCAGGCGGTCCGAGCCGGGGGTGCCGGTGAAGTTGTAGGTGCCGTCGACCGGGTTCGGGCCGTAGACGTAGGTGGACGTGCCGCGCCCGCCGCCGGCGTTGGAGTGCCAGGAGACGAACACCGCGTCCTCGCCGTCCTCGTGGATCCAGTCGGCCAGGCGCGAGCGGCAGGAGACGTCGTCGGAGTTGTCGGCGTCGGAGGCGTCGTAGACGGTGGTCGGGGCGCCCATGTACTGGGCGTGGTAGCGGCAGGCCTCCTCGTAGCGGGGCTTGCCCGAGGTGCCGCCGCCGCGGTCGATGAAGCCCATGCCGCCGCCCAGGCGCACGGCGTCGACGCTCACCTGGATGTCGGCGCCGGCAAAGGCGGAGTCGTTGGCGAAGGCCACCGCGCCCTCGCTGGCCGAGGCGCCGGCGCGGAACCAGAAGCGGCCCAGCAGCACCCAGGTCTGGCCGTGGTGGCGCTGGTCCACGCGGAAGTGCGTCTGGCCGCCGGGGTGCAGCACGATGACGTGGGCGTCGGGGGCGCGCTGGGTCCACGCGGAGTAGGAAATGTAGACGTGGTAGTGGCCGTCGGCGGGCACGTTCAGTGTGTACAGCACGCGGGCGGTCTCGGTGGCTGCCGTGTCCATGAGCCGGTTGGAGCCGGCGGCGAACGGGTTGCTCCCCGAGCTCAGCGTGCCGGCCGGGTGGGCGTAGCCGGACATGCTGGAGGTGGAGAACAGGCCGGGGTCGCCGAGCTCCTGGTACTGCCCACGGGCGGTGGCGGCGGTGCCGTCGTCGTTGTCCACGACGACCATCGAGGTGGTGGTGTCGAGTTCACGCAGGGGCACGATGTGGGCACCGGCGGCCATCAGGCATGGCACCAGGAACTGGTCCACGGTCTCGGCGTTCGAGAGATCCTCGACCACGCCCTCGCTCCAGCCGCGCTGGGTGGTCCAGCGGGAGCCGGTCCAGTACCAGCCGTGACCCGGGCTCAGGTAGACGGTCTTCCCCCACAGGGCGCCCTGGGCGTTCGGGGTCCAGGCCTTGTGCAGCCCCGGGCGCACGCGGGTCACCACCGGGCCGACCTTCTGGCCGGGGACCTCCCATTCGCGGGCGGGCACCGGGGGCAGCCCCACCGGGCCGCGGATCTCCTCGCCGGCGAGCTCACGCTCCGGGGCGCCGCCGGAGTCGGGGCCGGCCAGGACCGTGCCCGAGGCCGCGATCAGGGAGAGCGGGAACAACGTCAGCCACATCCATTTTTTCATCGTTCAACCATCCTTGGTCAACAGGTTCATCGTTCAGGGCGTCTCCGGCCCGCCGGCAGCCTTGCGGTCGGCGGTCGGTGGTGCGTGGGGGGCCGCCGTCCCGGGGAGCGCCGTCCCGGCAGTCGCCGACCAGGTGTTCGACGCCCGGTGGCCGGCGAGGACCAGCAGCACCAGACCGGCGAACAGCATCAGTTCTCCGAGCACCAGCGGCCATACCGGGCGATCGTGGGTGGCCATGCCGACCGACAGCAGCGGCGCCAGGATATGGACGGGGGGCTCCTGGGGTTCGGCCGCGACGCCCACGCGAAGGAACGACGGCAGGCCGGCCAGCAGGCGGGCGAGGGGGAGGCGGGCGACGATCCAGTGCGGGTCGTCGCCGGTGGGCGTGAGGGGTACGCCCAGGACCAGCCCGTCGAGGGCGCCGGCGCGGGTGGAGAGGTGCAGATAGGTGGCACCGGGCGTGCGCTGGCGCACTGTGGCCGCGAGCGCGTCGGCGTCCTTCCCCGAGAAGGCGGTTACCTGCTGGCGGTGGGAGACCAGCGCGAGGTCGGTGAAGTCCCCGGAGGCCTGCAGGAAACCGAAGTGACGCAGCACGGTTCCGGGCGGAACCGGGACAGGGTGGGACAATTCGCCGAAATGGGCGGCGGTGAGCCGCAGCGGGGCGAAGGCGCCATCGATGCGGTCGCGCACCAACTGGCGAGCCAGGTCGCTGTCGCCGCGTTTGTCCCGGGACTGCTGGGCGAAGTACAACAGGGACCCGATGAGGATGGTGGCCATAAGCGGAAAAAGCCAGGCGAGTTGGGAATAGTTGCGGGGTTTCTTCTGGGTCGGGTCAGGCATGCGTCACCTTCGCTACACTAGAAGATCCGGGCGCGAAACGCAAGGCCCAGAAGTGGTCGGGTCAGGGCGGTCGAGTTCTGATTTTTCTGGACAAGGGGGTCAAAGTCTGATCCATCAGAACGGATTCTCGATTTCGATTTCGATTTCGATCGGGAATAGTACTTGATCTCCAGTCCATTTCCGGTATATTGCGCGCCGTCGGTGTGTCGGCTTCTCGACGCGCCGGCCGGGGCTCCTTGGGAGCCGTCCTTGGGATCGCGCGTGCGGTTCCTCGCGACGGGACGGTGTCCGACGTGGCGCCCCGCGGGTCTGGTCTGGTGTGGAACCATGATGGTTGTCGCTGTGGCTCGCCTTGCCTTCTCCCTCGCGGCGGTGTCCCTCAAGGACAAGCGCCGCGTGGCCCGTGCGCTCATCGACCGCACGCGCCGCCGCTTCCCCGTGGCGGTGGCCGAGATCGAGGAGAACGACAACCATTCCGCGCTGGTGCTGGGGTGCTCCGTGGTCAGCAATGACGCCAACCACGCGATCAGCATGCTCGACCACGTGGTCTCCTTCATGGAAGGCACCTACCTGGCCCCCCTGATCCTGAGGGAACGCGAGCTCCTCCACTTCGGCCCCCTGGCCGAGGGATTCTGGGATCCCGCAGACCCCGGACCGGAGTCCTGGGAGGACATCGCCGCCTCCTGCGAGCCCGTGGATCGGGACTGAACCGGAACGTCGCGGACACGAGTCGTTCGACTAGATGCAAACGCCCGCTCTGTTTTCCCATCGCGCCGATCCCGGAAAGGGTAGTCGGCACGGGGCCGCCCGCGATCCCGGCCGGCGCCAGAAGATGGTCGCCGCCCAGCTCTTCGAGGTCCTGTCCATGACGGTGACCTCCATGCTCGAGGATCCGCGCCTGCTCGACGTGTCGGTGAGTCACGTCGAGGTCACCCCGGATCTGTCCCTGGCCAAGGTGTACGTGTCCTCCGCGGTGAAGAACGCCGACCTGAAGGCCGCCGTGGACGCCCTGGTCCACGCCTCCGGCTTTTTGCGCCGCCAGCTGGCCGCCGAACTGGACCTGCGCCGCGTGCCCGAGCTGCGCTTTTTCCCCGACACCCGGCTCCTCGAGGCCTGGCGCCTGGACGACGTGATCGGCAACCTGGACAAGGGGGAGGAGAAAAAATGAGCGGGCCCGTCGACCTGATCCCCCACCTGCGTGGCCGCGTGCTCATCGCCACCCACGCCATGCCCGACGGCGACGCCGCCGGCAGCGTGTTCGGACTCAGCGCCCTGGTGCGGGCCCTGGGGGGCACGCCGACTTGCGTGTTCCCGCGGCTGCCGCGCGTGTTCGAGTATCTGCGTACGGGCCACGAGCTCTTCGGGCGCGCCCCCGAGGGTGCCGCCTATGACGCCGTGTTCGTGGTGGACTGCGGGTCGGCCGGCCAGGTGGCCGACGGCCTGGAGTCTCTCCCCACGGCCCCCGTGCTGGCCGTGATCGACCATCACCGCACCCGGGAGCCCTTCGGGACCGTGGCGTGGGTGGACGCGTCCGCCTCGGCCACCGGCGTGCTGGTGGGCGAGCTGGCCCAGGCCGCGGGCGTCGCGTTCACGCCCGGGATCGCCCGGCCCCTGTGGTGCGCGATCCTCACCGACACCGGCTCTTTCCGGTACTCCTCCACCGACGGCCGCACCCTGCGCCTGGGCGCCGCGCTGCTGGATGGGGGGGCGGATCCGTGGGAGGCCACCGAGTCCATCTACGAGAGCTACGAACCCGAGCGCCAGCGCTTGCTGGGGCTGTGCCTGGGAACCCTCGAGCTGCGCCACGGCGGCCGCGTGGCCGCGCTCCACATCACCCGGGAGATGGCCGCCGCCGCCGGCGCCACCATGGAGATGTCGTCGGGCTTCATCAACTACGCCCGCTCCATCGCCGGGGTCGAGCTCGCCTTCCTGGTCCGCCCGGACGACGAGGTCGCCGACCGGTGGCGCGTGGCCTTCCGCTCCCGCGGCACCCATCCGGTGGATCTCGTGGCCGCCCGCTTCGGCGGCGGTGGTCACCGCAACGCCGCCGGGTGTCAGGTGTCCGGCACCCTCGCAGAGGTCGTCGAGCGCCTGTTCGCCGCCACCGCGGAGCTCGGAGGCGCGACGCCATGAGTCCGCGGGCCCGCCGGATCGACGCCCGGATGCACGGAGTGCTGCTGGTGGACAAGCCGGCCGGGCACACGTCCCATGACGTGGTGGCCCGCGTGCGCCGCGCCGCCGGGTTCGTCCGCTGCGGGCACGCCGGCACCCTCGACCCCATGGCCACCGGCGTGCTGCCCGTGCTCCTCGGGGACGCCACCCGCCTCTCCGACTGTCTCATCAACCACGACAAGGTCTACGCCTTCACCCTGCGCTTCGGCCTGACGACCGACACCCAGGACGCCGAGGGCCGCGTGCTCGAGGAGCGCCCGGTGCCGGAGATGACCCTGGACCGCGTCCTCGGACTGCTGACCGCCTTCACCGGCTCCCAGCGCCAGGTCGTGCCCATGTACAGCGCGGTGAAGGTCGACGGCCGGCCGCTGCACCGGGCGGCGCGCCGCGGCCAGGACGTCGAGCGCCCCGAGCGGGACATCGTCGTCCAATCCCTGGAGTTGGTGTCCTGGGAGTCCCCCGACCTGTCGGCCGTCGTGGCCTGCACCAAGGGCACCTACGTGCGCCAGTTGGCCCACGACCTCGGTCAGGCCGCCGGCTGCGGCGCCCACGTGATCGCCCTGCGGCGCCTGCGCAGCGGCCCGTTCGACGTATCCCGCGCCCTCCCGCTCTCCGAGCTTCTCGTCCTCGACGAGGACCGGCTGGCGGCGGCGCTCATCCCGCTGCGCGAGGCCCTGGCCGGCTGGCCCGCGGTCCCGGTGACCGCTGGGCAGGAGCCGCTGGTGCGCAACGGGCAGGAGCTCCCCGTGGACGGGACGTCCGGGCCGGCCGCGGCAGACGAGGGCCGCCCGGTCGTGCTCGTCGACGCCGGGGGGCGGGCCCTGGCCCTGGCCGAGCGTCGGGGCGACCGCTGGCGCCCGACCCGGGTCTTCCCCGGATCTTTTGAAAAAACAACTTGCATTTCGGCGAGTTTTCACCAAAACCCTGTTACAGGAGGTTGAACACCATGGGTATGTCCACGAGTCTCAAAGGTCAGGTCATCGGCACTTTCAAGAAGCATGAGAACGACACCGGCAGTCCGGAGGTCCAGATCGCGCTGCTCACCGAGCGCATCAAGCACCTGACCGAGCACTTCAAGACGCACAAGAAGGACTTTCACAGCCGCCGCGGCCTGCTGATGCTGGTCGGCCGCCGCCGTCGCCTGCTGGATTATTTGAAGAAGCGCAGCGTCGAGCGCTACGCGCAGATCATCTCCGACCTCGGTCTCCGCCGGTAAGCTCCGGGCGTTTTCGCCTTCGCCTACCCCAAGCCGGCGTCCGCCGGGCCTACTATATTTGACTTCAGGGTCCGTACGGGGGACACTACGCAGGCCATCAGGTGCCGTGTCTCTTCATGATCGATCCCCTGCCCGTGCTCCTCCGCTTCTTCCTGGTCCCGCTCCCGCTGGGCGCGGTGCTGTGGTGGCTCGCTCAGGGTGGCCTGGTGGGCACGGGAACCGCGCTGGGCCTGTGGCTGGGAGCCTGGCTCCTGGACTGGCTGACGCTGCCGGCCCAGTGCCGGTT
>CALKWH010000444.1 GCA_938004375.1 uncultured Pseudomonadota bacterium | reverse complement strand
CGACCCCCGAGATCTACACTCTTTCCCTACACGACGCTCTTCCGATCTGGCCACCGGTCGGCGCGCCCTCGGCGGGTCGGTGCACGCGGCGCCGGCCAGGGGCAGCAGGAGCGGGAGCAGAAACAGAAGCGGGCGCAAGGGTCCGGACATGCCCGGAGAATACGCAAAATCTCTCCAAAATGCGAATATGAATTCCTTCGCCGCCCAGGCACGTTGCCCGACACGCGGTCTTGCGCTATCCTGCCTCGTCTGCAGGAGTCCTCGCGATGAAGACCGTGTTCCCGTTTCTTGTGCTCTGGCTCGCCGCGGGCTGCGCCTCCCCTTCGCTCGAACCGCTGCCCGACGACCACGCCCCCGGGCTCGCCGGCTTCTGGTACATCGACCAGCCCATGCATGCCCTCTACGAGGCGACCATCTACCGCTTCCACCCGGACGGCCGTCTCGAGGCGGTGGACGCCTGGCCCGACGGGTATCGCACGGGTTCGGTGGGGACCCGGGATCTGTCCATCGGCTGTGAATTTGCCGGCCCCTGGCAAAGCGAGGGAAACACCATCCTGACCGTGGGGCTCCGCTGTTCCGACGGCCAGGACCGGGAGGCCCTGCTACGCTTCCCCGAGGGCTTCGACGCCTGCCAGGGAGAGCCGGGTTGTTTTCCGCTCGTGGATTCGGTCGACGGCGACACCGAGAACTGGACGCGTCATGGGTTCGAATGGATGTGGACCCGCTGCGTCGACGAGACCGACTGCCGGGCGCGACTGCGGCTGTGGTCTGGAGGTTGACCCATGAGAGCTCATTTTTGGATTGGTGCGTGCGTCCTCCTGCTGGCCCCGGCCTGCGGAGACGACGAGTACCAGTGGCACTTCGATCCCGTATGCGGCAACGGGGCCATCGACGAGGGCGAGGACTGCGACGCCCCCAGCCTGGGCGGCGCCACCTGCGAGTCCCTGGGCTTCACCGGCGGGATCCTGGGCTGCACGCTGGCCTGCACCTTCAAGACCGTGGAATGCACCGGCGGCTGCGAGGACCAGTGCCAGGAGGGTGTCGCCCGCTGCCAGTCCACGCTGGACGCCATCGAGTCCTGCGTCACGGGGTCCAACGACTGCACCTCCTGGGTGACCACCCAGTGCCAGGATCCGACCCCCCACTGCGTGACCCTCGAGGGCACCCCCATGTGCCACGACGAACCGTGTGCCCCGGTCTGTGTCGCCGGAGAGCGCCGCTGCAACGAGGACGGCCGCACGCGCGAACTGTGCGGCGAGGACCCTGACGGCTGCCCCGCCTGGGAAGGCAGCCCCTGCCCCGAGGAGACCCCCGTGTGCCACGTCGACGACGGCGTGTTCTCCTGCTCGGCGTTCTGAGGCCCGGACCCGCATGGAGCTCTATCTCTCCGCCGCCGTCCTCGGACTCTCGTTCGGAAATTTATGGATCTGCGTGCTGCTGGTGTTCTCCCTGCAGACGGCGAACCGCGCCACGGCCGCTGGCTACCTGGCGGGGCGGGCCGCGGCCCTGGTTGCGCTGTGCCTGGTGGTGGCCCTCCTGGGACGCGCGGTGGAGCTGCCCCACGCGCTCCTCCACGGCTTCGCCGGAGCCCTGCTGCTCGGCTTCGCCTTCTACCTGCTGGCCCTGCACGTGTTCGGCTGGGTGCCCCCGTGGCACCGGGCGACCTCGTCCCACGAGGACCCGTCCGGCGGCTGCGACCATCATTGCGACTCCTGCGCCCTGCGCGGGGATCCCGTCGCCCATGCGACCTGCGGCGACTGCGGCGACCACGGAATCTGTTCGGCCGAGGAGCCGGAGGTGCGCGCCCTCACGGTCACCGCCCGACGCGCCCACGGCAAAGAGACCCCGGGGGAGACCCCCGCGTCGGGTTTCTGGCCCGGCGCCGCCCTCGGCGCCCTGCGGGGGGCCGCGATGTGCAGCAAGCTCGTCGTGCTGCTCCCCCTGCTGCTCACGTCCGCCTGGCACCAGGCCCTGGGAGTGGGCCTCGTCTTCGCCGCGACCTCCTCGGTCTACCCGCTGCTGGGGTTCGCCTTCGGCCGCCTCGCGCTGCGGCTGGTGCCCCTGAAGAAGCCCCTCTTCTGGGTCAGTTCGCTGTTCATGGCCGGGCTGGGCGGGCGGATGATCTGGGTGGCGTTCCTGCGTTGACCGCGGTCGGATCCCCGGACTACTCCACCAGGTTGGGGGACGTGCAGGTCTGCAGCTCCATGAACAGGTAGAGCATGACCTTCTCCTGCAGCAGCAGCTCGTAACCGGTGGCCGTGTCGCCCTTGGCGTGGGTGTGCAGCACGGTGTACATCACCTTGCCGCAGTGGTAGTTCCAGGACACGGTCAAAGGCTTGTCGCGGTAGCGGAACGAGGTGCCGTAGATCCACACGCGGGGGGTGTCGTAGAACAGCCCGTCCCGGCAGCGCGGATCGAGCTCGGTCTTGCACACGCCCTGCTCGCCGATGCCCATCTCGTGGATCACGTTGCAGCCGTACTTCATATCGACGCTGCTGTACCGGTTGACCACCTCGATCCACTCGGCGAGCTGGTCGTCACCGGGGTAGCCCGCGGCGTCGTAGCACTCGTAGTTCACGCAGCGGCCGACCACGTCGGGGGCCCGCTCGGTCCCGCCGCACACGCCCTCGGCGTAGTCGAGGGTGAAGTCGACCTTGAATGACAGGAAGCCGGGGAACAACTGCTCGGCCCAGTCGTAGGCGAAGTCGTCGACGAACAGTTTGCCGCCGCCGCGGACCCAGGCGCGCAGGTTCTCCTGAATATGGGGCTTGGTCAGGTAGGTCGCGTCGTCCCCACAGGTGGCCAGCAGGATGCTGTACTTCGACAGCATCTCGGGGCTGGAGACGACCCACTCCGCGTCCCTGTCCCGGATCTCCTCGACGTCTACCCCCATTCGGAAGCCAAGGGCCTCCCAGAAGACGTTCATGTCAGGCTCGCCTCGGCCCTTCAGGATGAGGATGCGCGGCGTCCACGTCCCCTCCCTGGGCCGTTGCTCCGAGGGCAGGGTCACCCTGGAGGGACGGGGACCGTGCTTCTCCTCCTCGGAGTCCCAGATCTCACCGGATTTCCCGGTCAACAGCCGCGTCACGCGCCGAAACTCGCCCTTCTGCACGACCATCCAGTACTCGGTGTCGGGGCGCAACTGGATCGAGAAGGATCCGTCGACGTCCGAACGCGTATGCAGGGTCCCCGGGGGCAACTCCACGCAGCGGTTGCAGTAGTAGCGCGAAGGGGGTGGCTCGGGCTCCTCGCGGAAGAAGGCCACCAGCGCGTCGGGCACCGGTATCCGGTTGACGTCCATCACGCGGATCTGATCGCCGCCGGGCCCCCACACGCGGCCACGCATGGTGTAGTAGAGAGACACGGGGACCACCGGGTCGTGCCAGCCCTCGACGGGATTGTGTCCGGTCTCGCAGCCGGCCCAGGGAAGCAACGCAAGGATCCAGATCCAGTTCTTCATGATGGCACCTCGTCGATCGTCCTGGTCCCTCAGGGATTGCAGACGTACTGCGTGTAGATCACCTCGGCGTCCTCCAGGGCGCCGCTGCCGTCGGTGTCCAGCCCCGACTGTACGCGCACCCCGCCGCGGGCGCAATTGGAACCTGCCGGCTCGTCGGTGAGGCGGACCAGGGAGTCGTCCCCGGCCCTGGCGTTGCAGAGATAGGTGTGGGAGTTCACCTCGGCGGGCCCCAGATCGCCGTCACCGTCCTGATCGACCCCGGTGACGATGCTCAGGCCGCCGGTGACGCAGTTCACCCCGGCGTCCTCCTCGTGGACCTCCACCAGGGAGGTCTTGCCGGGTTCACCGTGGCAGAGATAATCGGTGTCGGTGACCTCCTGCACGGTGAGGTCCCCGTCCCCGTTGAGATCCAGTCCCCAGTGCAGGGCGATGCCCCCGTGGGGGCAATTCTCGCCGGGCGCCTCCGGGGCCGAGGAGAACAGCGTGGCGACGCCGTCCTCGCCGTCCTGGCCCGGCTCCCCCGTGGGATCGGCCGAGCACAGCACCTGCGTCTGCTCGATCTCCCATTCCTCGAGGATCTGGTTGCGGTTCAGGTCCAGGCCCGTGTCCACCTGCAGACCCCCGTGCTCGCAGCTCGAGGTCTCCTCGGTGACCTGGGTCAACTTGACCAGGCTGTTGTATCCCGCCTCTCCGGCGCCGGTCTTCTCCTCGGCACAGGCCACGACGGCCGTCGACAGCAGCACGCTCATCATCCAGAAAGATATATTTTTCATATTGGCTCACTCCTGCGAGGTCCGGACGACCCTATCCGGACGGCGGCTTCAAGGCAAGTGGTGTGCCAGAAATCACGACTCCAAGAAAAAAACCATGATTTTCAGGGGCGCCCGACTTGACCCGCCAGCCGGGATGAACCCCGACCGCACCCGGGGCAGACATTTTCGTCACACCGACGACAACGGGGACACGGGGCCGCGGTCATCGGGTCCAGGCCAGCTTCATATTCATGGGCGCCCGATGGGCATTGTACACACCCCCTCGGGGAAAATCACCGGCGGTCTAGGCGGGATTTGGTTGACAGGGCGTGAAAAATCCTGAAAGTGTTGGTGGAGCGGCGCGATTTCTTTTTATAGTTTGCCCGCTCCGGATCGGTCGTCATGTCGAACTACGTGGGACGCGAAATTCTTCTGGTCATGCAGGACAACGCCACGGCCAAGGGGATCCAGTCCGCCTTCATGAATCTGGGCTTCTGGGTATCGGTCACGGCGGACCTCAAGTCCATCCTGGATCTGCTCGACAACAAGTTCTTCGTGAGCGCCATCCTCGAGCTCGACACGCCCAAGCCCGGTTACGGGCTCAAGCTCGCCCAGAAGATCCTCGAGGTGTCCCCGCTGACCGCCACGTACCTCGTGTCCCCGAACCCGGACTTCGGCGCCCTGCTCCTGGCCCACCGCATGGGACTCAAGGACTTCGTCCAGCTCGAGGGGGAGTTCCTGCCCTACCTCGTCGGAGGCGTGCGCAAGGCCGCCGAGGACATCGAGCACGCGGGGGAGCGCGACCGGCTGCTCAAGGACATGGTCAACCTCCACGGCAAGTTCCTCAAGCAGATGATCAGCCTGCACATCAAACTGATGGAGACCGAGGAGAACATGCGGTACCGGGACGGCGTCCCCGACGAGGAGCTGCCGCCGTGCAAGGTGCTGATCGTCGATCCCGACCCCTCCGTGGCCGACTCGCTGCGCGAGCGCATCTCCGAGAGCGGCGGCTGGCAGTTGATCCACCTGGTTGGGGGCGGAGAGGCGCTGGACTACAGCGGCGAAGGCGCCTTCCAAGTGGCGCTGATCTGCCGCAGCCTGCCGGATTTGCCCGGCACCATGGTGTTCCAGACGCTCAAGTCCGACGAATCCGACTCCACGGTCTACCTGTTCGATCACGACCGCGCCCAGCCCGGCGGCCTGCTGCTGTTCGAGAACTCCGTGTCCCAGGAGATCCCGCTCCAGGTGCAAAACGCTGACGAGCTGGTCGACCGCCTGCGGGATCTGCGACGCCACCTGGACACCTCGGCCAAGAAGAAGGAACACCTCAAGACCTTCAAGGCCCAGCACTACGACTTCCTGCAGGAGTATCAGCGCGTCCAGAACAAGGTGAAGAAAGTGATGCACCTGGATGACAAGCCCGAGGCGTGATCTGCGACAACTCCTGGCCTGTCTGATCGGCGATCCCCTCCCCAGCGCCCTGACCCCCGAGGCCCGCGGTCGGCTCCTGCTCTCCACGCGCACGGCCTTCGTTACCCGGGCGCCGGCCGACGGCGACGGTTTCGCCGTGGCGGGGCACGTCCTCGCCGATCGCGCGCTCCTCGAACGCACCCTGGACGTCTCCGACCTGGCCCGCGCGCTGGCCGAGGCCATGGACGACCCGACGGCCCCCGTCGTCGGCGAGCCCGTCCCCCATCTCGAGTCCGACGCCCCCGACCTGCGTCGGCTGGGACCCTTCACCCTCCCCGGTCTGCCGTTGGCGGACTACCTCACCTCGGCCGTGGCGTTCGCCCCGGTGGGCGACGGGGACGTGAACCTGTCGATCCATCGCGCGCGGGTGCTCGACGCCACCCGCCTCGTGGTGCGCGTCGTGCCGCGCCACCTGCATCAACTGATCACCGCCAACGGCGGCCGGCTCCGCGCCGCCCTCGCCTTCGGCGTCGATCCCGCGGTCGCCTTCGCCGCCTCGGTCCCCCTGCCCGCGCCGGGCGGGGAGCTGGCCGTCGCCGGCGCCCTCCAGCGGGCACCCGTGGAGATCTTCCGGGCCCACGACCTCTGGCTCCCCGCCAGCTTCGAGTGCCTGCTCATCGGTGAGTTCACCGGCGAGACCGCCCCCGAGGGGCCGTTCATCGATCTCACCGGCACCATCGATCCGGTCCGGGAGCAGCCCGTGTTCCGCGTCGAGCGCATGCTCTCGCGCGCCGACGCCGTCATCCCGATGATCCTGCCGTCCTCGGCCGAACACGCGCTGCTCATGGGGCTCGCCCGGGAAGCCGCTGTGGGGCGCGCCCTGCGCCCGTTCTACCGCGACGAGCCCGTGGTCCGCCTCACCGTGGGCGGCGCCGGCTGGCTGCACTGCGTGGTCGCCGGGGACTCCGACGCGCCCAAGGACGAGCTCGCCCGGGCCGCGTTTGGCGCCCACGCCTCATGCAAGCGGCTCACCCTGATCGACGGCGACCTGGACCCGGCGGATCCCGTGGCCGTCGAGTGGGCGCTGGCGACCCGCTTCCAGGCCGATCGCGACCTGCTCGTGCTCCCCGGCGAGCGGGGCTCCACGCTGGACCCCTCCTCGGACGACGGCGTCACCGCCCGGTGGGTGCAGGACGCCCGCTGCCCGGCCGGCCGCGACCGCGCCCTGTTCACCCGCCTGCTGGATCTTTGAGATGGATCGCTCGCTCCCGCTCCTGTCGCTCCCGGGCACCGGTGAGACCCCGGCCCACACCCGGTCCCTGCGGTTGATCGCCGCGCTGTGCCGGGTCGCGCGCACGGACCGCGTGGTGCCCGTGGCGTCCGCCCACGTCGCCGGCGTCTCGTACTGGAACCTGGGGGAGGCCGGCCTCGGTTACCTCGAGGAGCTGGCCGCCACCGGCCGCGTGCGGGTGCCCACCACCCTCAACCCCTGCGCCTTCTGGCCCGAGGCCCCGCCGCCGTGGGTGAACGAAGCGGACGCGCGGCTCCAGCGTCGGGTGCTGGTCGCATACGAAGCCATGGGCGTCGTCCCGACTTGCTCCTGCGCGCCTTACCTGACCGGACCCGCCCCCCTGTTCGGCACCCACCTCGCGTGGGCCGAGAGCTCGGCGGTGACCTTCGCCAACAGCCTGCTCGGGGCCCGCACCGAGCGCGAGGGAGGACCCGGCGCGCTGGCCGCCGCGCTGTGCGGCTACGCGCCGTACGCCGGACTTCATGTCGAAGAGCACCGCCGCCCCCGGGTCGGCGTGCGGGTGACCGCCGACCTGTCCCCGCCCTGGCGGATGGGCCTGCTGGGCGCCTGGCTCGGCCGCGCCCTGGGCGCCACGGTGCCGCTTTTGACCTTGGACGGCCCCGGCGAGCCCACGCGTGTGGGCTGGCAGGCGCTGTGCGCCGCCCTCGTCACCTACGGGGGCCCCGTGCTCTTCCACGTGCCCGGACACACCCCCGAGGCGGCCGCCTTCCCCACGCTCCCTCACCAGGCGATCGTGACCGACGATGCGCTCGACGCCGAGGCCGCCCGGCTCTGCGACCTGGCGCCCGGGGATCCCGTGGACCTGGTCTTCACCGGCTGCCCGCACGGGACCGCCGACGCCTGGCCGACGCCGGCCGAAGGCGCTTCACCGGACGGCCCCTGGACGCTGCGGGCGTGCCCGGCGGGGGGCTCGCTCCCCTCCCCGGACGGGGGACGGCACCTGTGGCTCCCTGGCGGTTGCCCGGCGGTCTCCCCCCTGCCCCCTGAGGTGCGCTCCATCGCCACCGACTCCGCCAAGGCCGCCTTTTACCTGCGTTCCCGTGGCTATCGCGTGGGGATCGCCGACACCGAAACCTGCGCCCGCAGCTCCGAGACCGGAAGGTGGCCCCATGCGTCTTGACGCCGTCCGCCTGACGTCCGGCGCCGCCGCCGGCCGGCTCCTGGTGCTCACGTCCCCCCTGTCGTTCTATGGCGGGGTCGACCCGGAGACCGGCGTCATCGTCCAGGCCGATCACCCGCGCCGCGGCGAGCGGATCACGGGCCGCGTCCTGGCGCTGCCGCGCAGCTCCGGCTCCACCGTGGGCTCATGGACGCTGTTGCGCATGGCCAGGCTGGGCACGGCGCCCGCCGCCATCGTCTCCGCGTCCGCCGATGCCGTGCTGGTCACCGGCACCCTCTCCGGCGGCATCGTCCACCTGGACGGCCTCCCCATCGATCCCGCCCTCGACGGCGTGGACGCCTCGATCCCGGCGGACGGCGACTGGCTCGAGGTGGCCTCCACGGGCACCGACGATGGAGGCCCCGCCGACGGCCCCTTGGCCAGTTCCCCGGGCGTCGCGCCCACCGCATCCGCCGTCTCCGACGAGCCCGTCGTCGCCGAGGGTCCCGTGATCGTCAAACTCGGCGGCTCCCTTCTCACCGTGAAATCGAGCCCGGTGCCCCGGGTGGACTTCGACCGGCTGAACAAACTGGCCCGACTGCTGGCCGACCAGCTGCAGGGGCCGGCCGTCATCCTGCATGGCGCGGGCTCCTTCGGACATGGCCCGGTGGCCCGCGCGGGCGTGCTGGGCCGGCCTCTGGACGCCGAAGCCCGCCTCGCCTGGGGGCGCATCCAGGCGCTGCAGTACCAGCTCAGCGCTCTCGTGTGCGAGGCCCTCGCGGACGCCGGGCTCCCGGTCTTCCCCTTCCAGGCGTCGGCCCTGGGACGCCTCTCGGGCGGCCGCTTCGCCCCCGACACCCTCGATCCCCTGCGACAAGCGCTCGCGCTCGGCTTTTTCCCCGTGCTTTTCGGCACCCCCGCGTTCGGCGACGCCACCTGCGGCCTTGGGATCGCCTCGGGCGACGACCTCGCGCCGGCCCTGGCGCTGGGCCTGGGCTTCCCCCGTGTGGTGCACCTCACCGACGTGGCCGGCGTCCTCACCGCCGACCCCCGCGAGGATCCCCGGGCGACGCTGATCCCCCGCATTCGGGCCTCCGAGAGTGCCGCAAACCCCGACGGGAGCCGTCCCGTCACCCCCCACGACGTCACCGGCGCCATGGGCGGCAAGGTGGAAAAACTCCTCGAGGCCGCCACCCGCGGGGTCACCTCCTGGATCGTCGACGGCCGCGACCCCTGTGCCGTGGCCGCCGCCCTCTCCGGCCGCCCGGCCGGCACCCTGATCTCCGATTGACGGAATTAGTCAGCGCGACGCGGCGTCCGGGCCCGTGACGACCAGCTCGAAGCCCGACAGGCGCAGGCCGGCTTCCTTCCCGGCCTCCCGCAGGGCCTCTTCCACCGGCGCGTCGGTGCACGGCGGGTCCACCGGGAACAGCCAGGCGGCGCCCTTGACGCCCAGCGCGACGGCGGAGCCGTCTGGAGAGAAGGCCACCCCGCTGACCGCGTGGCCCGGATCCAGGCGCAGCAGCGGGTGCCCCGTGGCGGTGTCCCACACGATGGCTACGCCGTCGTCCCCGCCCGTGACGATCCGCGTCCCGTCCGGCGAGAACGCGCCGCGGTTGACCCATTGCCGGTGCCCCGTCAGGCGGCGCAGCGGGCGCCAGGTCGCGGTGTCCCAGAGGACGCCGACGTGGTCCTTGCCCACGCTCAGGAGCAGGCGCCCGTCGGGTGAGAACGCCACGTCCGACGCCCAGTCCGCGTGGCCCTCGAGCGTGCGCAGGGGCCGGCGCCCGACCACGTCGAACAGGTGCACCCGCCGGTCGAACGCGGCCGACGCCAGGAGCCGGCCGTCGGGCGAGAAGGCAAGGCCGTGGACGAACCCGCCATGATCGTTGGACTCGAACACCAGGCGCCCGGACCCGGTGTCCCAGAGCCGGAGCCGGCCGTCGTGGGAGCCGCTGGCCAGGAGCCGGCCGTCGGGCGAGAACGCCACGTGGGTCACGGGTCCGCCGTGGCCCTGCAGGATCTGCAGCGTACGACCATCGGCAGGATCCCAGAGCCGCACCGTCCGATCGTAACCGCAGGAGGCGAGCCGGTCACCGACGGGCGAGAAGGCCACCCCGATCACCCCCTCGGTGTGTCCCGCCAGCACGCGGATCTGGGCCCCGGTCCCGGCGTCGAACAGGCGCACCTCGTGGTCCCAACCCGCGGTGGCGACCCGGCGCCGATCCCGGGACCAGGCCACCCCGTAGACGCCGTCCGGGTGGATCAGGCGCGGGATCCCGTCCGTCGCGGCGGCTTCCCAGACCCGCACCGTCCCGTCCTGGGAGGCGGACACCACCCGGCGCCCGTCGGGAGTGATGGCCAGCCCGTGGACGGCGTCGGTGTGACCCTCCACGACCGCGAGGAGCTCGCCGGTGACCGGATCCCACAGCCGCATCTTCCGGTCGTAACCGCCCGACACGAGGCGGCGTCCGTCCAGGGAGAGGGCCAGCGCGATCACGCCTTCGCTGCCATGAACCAGCTCCGACAGGGGCGCGCCGGTGTTCACGTCCCACCATCGCAAAAAGCCGTCGTAGGCGCCGGTGAGCAACCGCCGGCCGTCGGGCGAGAACGCCAGCGTGTACACGCCCTCTCCCGGCACGCGCCAGGCGAGGCGGCGCTCCCCCGTGGCCGGATCCGAGAGGTGCACCGTCTTGTCCCAGCTCCCAGAGGCCACCAGGCGGCCGTCGGTCGGAAACGCCAGCCCCCGGACCTCGTCCGCGTGCGACGGCAGCTCCACGCCCCGCTCGCCGGTGACGGCGTCCCAGGTGCGCACCGCGCCGTCGACGTGCCCGGAGACCAGCGTCCGGCCGTCGGGCGAGAACGCCAGCGAGGAGATCCCCGCGCCGGCGGCGACCCGGAGGCGCTCCCGGCCGGTGGCGGCATCACGCCAGGAGAGGACGCCGGCTGCGCCCCCGACCGCGAGGCGATCTCCCCGGGAGGACCAGGCCACGGCCGAGGCCCGACCCTCGAAGACCTGCGCGCGGAAGAGCTCGGCGCCGGAGTCGAGCCTCCACGCGGTCAGGCGGCCTTCCTGATCCGAGACGGCCAGCCGGAGACCTTCGGGAGAGAGGGCGGCCGAAAGAATGGGGCCCGGCGCCCGCAGCGTACGCTCCAACCTGTGCAGGTGGCGGAACCGGGTGCGATGGATCACCGAGAGGGCCTCCATGCGCGGCCGGTCTGCGGCGGGCTCCGCCCCGGTGAAGGCGGCGTCGGCCGCCAGGCTGCCCGGGTGGGCCGGGTTGTGCAGCAGGGAGGCAAAGGCATGGATCCGGGCCGCGTGCAACTGGCGCTCGCCGACCAGGCGCATGGCCTGCTGCACGTGGGCGCGGGCGAGGTTGTACTCGGACTCCAGGTGGGCCCGGCGTTCCCGCGACCGCGAGAGTTCCTCCCTCACCCGGGCGGCGGACTCCTGCCGCCACGCCAGGCTGACGACGACGAGGGCGGCGACGACCACGGCGAACACGGCCACCACGGCTCCCAGGGCCGCCTTGTGCCGGCCGGCGAACCGCCGCACCAATTCCCAGGACGTGTACTCGTGGGCAAGAACCCGGCCGCCGGTCATGTACGCGGCGATGTCGTCGGCCAGCTCGCTGGCCGAGGCGTAGCGGGCGGCCGGATCCCGCTCGAGGCACTTCATCGCGATGCCGACGAGCTCGGGCGGGGCCTCGGGGCACGACTCCCGCACCGGCGGCACCGGCGCCGAGAGCACGGCACCCAGGACCTCGGCCACCGACGTTCCCGTGAAGGGCGGGCGCCCGGTGAGGAGCTCGTAAAGGATCGCGCCCAGCCCCCAGACGTCCGAGCGCTCGTCGATCTCGGCCACCGCGCCGCGCGCCTGCTCGGGGCTCATGTACCACGGCGTCCCCATGGCCGCACCGTCGAGGGTCTCGCCCCCGGTGCTCATGGGACGCGCCGGCGGTCCCGATGACCCGTGGGCTCCGACGTCAGCGGCGGGGCCGTCCGTCGGCCCGTCGGCAGACTCCGGGGCCCCCCGCTCCTTGGCCAGCCCCCAGTCCAGCACGACGGTCTCCCCGAAAGCCCCGACCATGACGTTGCCGGGCTTGAGATCGCGATGGATGACCCCCTGACCGTGGGCGTAGGCCATGGCGTTGCACACGTCCCAGAACGTGCCCAGCAACTTGAGGCGGTCCTCGGCCGTCCCGCACCGCTCGAGGCGGTCGGCCAGCGTCTCCCCGCGCACCAGACGCATGGTGTAGTAGCAGTGGCCGTCCGCGCGACGACCAATCTCGTGCACCGGGCAGATGTTGGGGTGCTCGAGGCGGGCGGTGATCCGTGCCTCGCGAAGGAACCTTCGAGTGAAGCCGGCGGAGACGGCCGGGCCACCGGCCGGGGGCTGCCACTCGGGCAGGAGCTCCTTCCAGGCCACACGCCGGCCGACGTGGGAATCGAAGGCCACGAGCACCCGGGCCTGGCCGCCGCGGGCGTGCTCCCCCTCGAGGAGGTAGCGCCCCGGTTCTTCGGACGACACCGGAAGTTCGGCGGACTCCCCTGCCCCGTCGTTCTCCCCGGGCTCCAGGCTCGCCGCCACGGTGGGCGCGGTCGCCATGCCGGGGCCGGCCGGCGCCGACGTGCAGGCCACCATCGTGGGGAGCAGGCCCATCGGGACGATCCCGGGCTCGGTCTCGCGCTCGTGCCCGCTCACGCGCCCTCCGGATCGCCGATCACCCGTTCGACGAGGGACGAGGCTTCCAGGATGACGTCCTCCATGCCCAGGTAGTCCCAGCGCCCCCAGCGCCCGGCCCCGTGCACGCCCAGTGCGGCCAGCCGGTCGAGGACCGCCGGAGCGGTCGCGTCCCAACCGGCGTCGAAGCGTACGTAGGCGGGCTGGATCACGTGTTGCAGCAGCACCTCCACCTTGCCCGGGTCCGCCAGGAGCCCGGCGCGGACGAGCTCGGTGAGCACGCGGTCGGCGAGGGGTCCCGGCGCCGGCGGCGCGCCCGAGAAGCCGACCTCGACGTAGAGGGAGTGGCAACCCCGGGGCGCCAGGCAGGCGGACACGTTGGAGTAGCAGCCCACGCGGAAGAAGGCCAGGTCCGGGTCCGGCACGTACAGCCAGTGCCGGTCCCCCAGGAGCGGGGCGGGGGAGCCCGAGACGCCCAACTGGAACGCCACCACCCCCGACGCGGTCAGCGCGTCGGCCGGTCCGCGCCATGGCCCACCGCAGGCGCGCAGGAGCTCGGGCAGCGGAATCGTCGAGATCAGCCGGTCCCAGGGGAGCTCCCGGGTTCCCGCGAGCACGACGCATCGCTGGAGATCCACGGCCGTCACCTCGGCCGGGACATGCGGCAGACCGGGATCCAGTTGGTCCACCAGTTGCCCGATGCCGTCATCCTCGGGGTACCAGAACGTGGCGTTGTAGGTCGCGCCGGTCCCCTGGGCCGCGCCCGGACCCGACACCAGCCCGGCGCGCACCGCCGCGGGGTCGGGGGCCGGGAAGAAGCGGTTGAGGCGCGCGGCGTTGAGCGAGCGCAGGTCGGTGGCCAGGAGCTTCTCATTGTAGGGTCGCAGGAACCAGTCGGTGACGCCCGCGCCGAACGCGCGGACGAAGAAGGACAGGAGGTCCTCGCCGGGTTCGGGCACCACCGGCGCGCCGCGCGCGAGCAGATCCTGCACGCCGTCCACGCAGGCGGAGCGCGCCGGCTCGGGCAAGGCGCCCAGGTGGTACTGGAACGGCGCCGGGATCACACGCCCGGCGACCAGGCAGCCGGCGCGCCGCGCGACCTTGCGCCAGGATCCCCGCGCGGCGCCGAGGTGCCCGGGGTGCGGGGTCCTGGCCAGGTGCAGGAAGTGGCCGGTGTAGTCGAAGACGAAGCCGCCGACGCGGATCGAGCGCGTGAGGCCCCCCGTGCGCAGGCACCGCTCCACCAAGGCGACGTCGCACCCGAGGGCCAGGGCGCGGCGCCAGGCCGAGAGTCCGGCGACCCCGCCGCCGAGGATCACCAAGCGGGTCATGGAGTTATTTTTCCGGCCCCTGGAAGGCGCACTCCCACACCAGATCGAAGTCGTGCAGGATGGGCGTGACGTCCCGGTTCTCGGTGGTCAGCAGGAAGGTCACCCGGATGTACCAGGCGGGGTTGGGCGACACGGGGCCGGGCGCGTCGGAGAGGACGGCCGGGGAGCTCTCCCACGATCGGAAGAGCACACGTCTGAACTCCAGTCACCGAATACGATCTCGTAT
>CALKWH010000443.1 GCA_938004375.1 uncultured Pseudomonadota bacterium | reverse complement strand
ATCGTATTCGGTGACTGGAGTTCAGACGTGTGCTCTTCCGATCTTTGTCGATGACGAGCTCGAGCAGGGTGACGGGACGGTCGGGGACGAGCCTCATGGCGGGCCTACTCCGAGGCGGAGCCCTTCAACTGAAGGGTGAACGTCCAGCGCTGGGAGTACTCCTTCGCGTCGGCCGACGTGCCCACCGGCTTGTTGTGCAGGGCCTCTCGGGTGCACTGGATGAACGAGGAGACGCCGGCCAGCGTGCCGCCCATGTTCAGCACGCGGGCGGTGCCCCGCTGCACTTCCATGGTGATGACGACCGAACCCTCGCGGGCGAAGCCGGCCGCCCCGGCGCGCTGGAAGCAGGCCACGATGGCCCATTTCTTGGTGCCGAGCCAGCGACGGACGTCCAGCGGCGCCCCCGGGGGCACGAGGCCGCGGTCCGTGGCGCCCACCCCCGAGCCGCCCGACGGCGGGGGATCGGCCGGGAGCATGGGCGACGGGGCCATCTCGATCATGGGATCGGGGTTCATGGGGAGCCCGACGGGGCCCGTCATCGGGGAGATCAGCATGGGTCCCGTGGTCACGTTCGGTCCCTCGGCCACCTGGACCGGCTCCACCGGCGCGGGACCGGCGGCGAAGGTCACCGGATAAAAGCAGTTGCCGTCCATCTGGGTGACCTGGCCCTCGCCGAACCAGTCGCCGGCCAGACGACAGGCGGCATCGGCGAGCTGCCAGTCCTTCTGCGCGGTGTTCGGGAGCTTGCGCAGCCCGTCGATGGTGCCGGTGATCACGCTGTAGGGGAGCAGCGGGTCGGCGACCTTGAGGTAGACCTCGCCCACCGGCGGCAGGGGATCCCCGGGCTTCACCTTCTGGGCCTGCCAGGCGGGCCGCACGTGCCGCTCGTAGAGGTACTGGCGCAGGGCCACCGGGTTGTGCATGGTCTTGCCGCCCACCGTGGCCAGGGGGATGCACGGCTGGTTGCGCTGGGCCGAGGGCGGGCACAGGGACCTCTTGCCCACGGTCAGATTGTAGCCCGCCGGGGTGACCTCGACGGTGACGGGGTCGGGCGGGACGCCCACGCCCTCGGGCTGCAGCGGGATGTCCCAGGCCAGCAGGTCGTCGGTGAGGGTCCACGCCTCGGGCTGCCCCGAGGTCTCGAGGAGGTTGGCCACCTTGTCGGGGGTGAGCTGCTGGCTGACCAGCGCCAGGTGCACGAGGCCCGCCTCGCGCGCGGTGCCGATGACCATGTCCACGACCTTCCAGGGCACCTCGGGATCGGCGTTGATGCACGTGTTCTTCAAGGGGGCGGTCCCGGTCCAGCCGCGGCGCACCTCGGCGATGCGCTCGGCCAGGGCCTTGACGCGGGTGTCCCCCGCGGCCTGTCCGGCGACCTGATCCTTGGCCAGGTACACGACGGTCTTGCCGTTGAGCAGGATCTCCTGGGCGGTGACGCGGATCAGCGCCGTGCGGGCCGGGTTGCACACCGCGTTGCGCCGCCAGGTCACGAGACAACTGATGAAGGCGTTGCAGTCCCCGGCCACCGCGCCCTTGCACGAGTTCGGGTCGGCCTTGTCCTGGAGCAGGTCGCCGAGCCGGAGCGCGGTGTCGGACTTCTCGAGCTCCTGGCCCAGGGTCTTCTCGCACTGGCCGACGAGCTCCTCGACCTTGAGCTTCATCTCCTGCTGGATGATCTCCTTCTTGCATTGCGCGACCTTCGCGGCCAGGGCGGTGCAGGGCTTCTTGTAATCGGCCACCGTGGGCTTGGGCGGAGGCGGTGCGACGGGCTTCACGGGCGGAGGAGCGGGCGGCGGGGGATCCTGTTGCTTCTCCTTCGAGCAGGCCAGGGACAGGATCAGGACGGACAGGACGAGAACGGCGGTTTTCACGCGGACACCTCCGGAAAGCGAACTTCAGTTCAGGACTGCTTTACAATTTATGGGGGAAAATGTCAACGCAGGAACCGGCGGGGGTGGGCTCCATCCTACGAGCCGCGGAAGATGCGCTGCACCCGGGGGCCGATGCGGGTGAGCAGCTCGTACACGATGGTGCCGGTGCGCGCGGCCACGTCCTCGGGGCGCACGACCATGCCCTCGTGGGCGCCGAAGACCAGCACGTCCGAGCCGCGGTCGGCCTCGGGGATGCCGGTGATGTCCAGCATCAGGCTGTCCATGGAGACGCGGCCGACGATGGGCGCCGGGCGCCCGGCCACCCACAGTTCGCCGCGGTTGGACAGCGTCCAGGGCACGCCGTCGTGGTACCCCATGGGGACCAGGCCGATGCGCGCGCCCCCCTCGGGGACCACGTAGGTGCCGCCGTAGCCCAGGCGGGCGCCGGCGACCAGCTCGCGCACCTCGACGATGCGCGAGACCAGGGACACGGCCATGCGCAGCTCGAGCCGGCGCACGGCCTCGGACGGGTAGAGCCCGTACAGGCCCAGGCCGATGCGCACCATGTCGTGGTGGGCCTCGGGGAACCGCACCGCGGCCGAAGTGGCCGCCGCGTGGGCGGTGAAGTCCAGCACGCCGTGGGCGCGCAGGGTGTCCAGGGCGTCGGCGAACCGCGTGAGCTGCTGCCGGGTGAAGGCGTCCTCTTCCGGGTCGTCGGCGCACCCGAAGTGGGTCATCAGGCCGGTCACGCGCAGCCCGGGGGTGGCGAGCACGCGGGCCACCACCGCCGGCAGCCGCGCCGGCAGGATGCCCATGCGCCCCATGCCGGTGTCCACCTTCAAGTGCACGTCCAGGACGCGGCCCCACTGCTGCGCCTCGGCCGAGAGGGGCTCGATGAGGCTCTCGCTGGCGATCACCGGCGTGAGGCGGTAGCGCACCAGCTTGCCGGCCTCCTCGGGGGCGCCGATCATCACCAGAATGGGCAGCCGCGCCCCCAGGCGGCGCAGGGCGGCGCCCTCGTCCGGGGTGGACACCCCCAGTTGGTCCACGCCCATCTTCTCGAGCTCGAGGGAGAGCCGCGGCATGTCGCTGCCGTAGCCCAGCGCCTTGATCATGGCCAGGATCTGGCGGTCCGGGCCCACCAGGCGCCGGAAGATGCGCACGTTCTCGGCGATGGCCTCGAGATCGACGATCAGGCGGTTCGGCGCGATGGCCTCGAACACCTCGTGGGCGATCCCCGCGATGTCGTGCCCGCGGGGACCCTTGAACAGGATGGTGTCCCCGCTTCCGACCTTGTGCTGCAGGCGCGCGGTGAGCTCCCGGGAACGGGCGTAGCGCACCACCTCCGGGCGCAGGGCGTGGGCGCGGTAGGCGTCGGCCGTGGCGTCCAGCGCCGGCTCCTCGGGCAGCACCAGCAGGTCCACGCCGTGCATGGCCGCCAGCTCGCCGATGTGGGCGTGGGCCTCGGGGCCGCGCTCGCCCAGCTCGCGCATGCCGCCGAACACGAAGATCTTCTTGCCCAGGGCCGAGGCCACGCCGTTCAGGGTGCGCAGCGCGGCCTCGACCGAGATGGGATCGGCCGAGCAGGCGTCGTTGATCAGCGTGGTGCCGAACGGCGAGTGCCAGATCTCCATGCGCGTCTGCGCCGGGGCGAGGGCCGCGAGGCGCCGCACGAGCTCGGTCGCCGGGACCCCCAGCAGCCAGGCGGCGGCGCAGGCGGCCTCGAGGTCCGAGGCCAGCTCGCGGCTGGGGGTGGGCAACAGCACCGGGTGGGTCGCGCCGTCGGGGAAGCAGACCCGCACCGAGAGCCCGCCGGGCGCCGGGTGCATCTCGGTGAAGCACGGGATCCCGTCCGCGTCCCCGCCGTACTCGATGACGCGGCAGCGCAGGGCGCCGAGCAGCGGCGCGAGCAGCGGCTCCCCGCGGGGCACGAGCACCCACCCCGCCTCGGGGATGTCGGCGAACAGGCGCATCTTCTCGCGGGCGATGGCCTCGCGGCTGCCGAAGCCGGCCAGGTGCGCCAGGCCCACGTTGGTGAGGATGCCGAAGTTGGGCTGCAGCATGCGCTGCAACTTCTCCATCTCGCCGGTGCGGGACACGCCGGCCTCGCACACCCAGAACGACGAGTCCGCGGGCAGCTGCAAAAGCGCCAGCGGCACGCCCATCTGGCTGTTGTACGACCCCACCGAGCCCGCGCAGGGCGCCACCGCCGACACCAGCTCGACCAGGGCGTCCTTCACGATGGTCTTGCCGTTGGAGCCGGTGACGGCCACCACCAGCCCGGGGTAGCGCTGTCGCCACCAGCGCCCCAGATCCTGCAGCGCCCGCAGGGGATCCTCGACGACGACGTAGGTCCGGTTCAGCGCGGCGGCCTGCTCGGGCGGCCGGGCGGCGTGCCACTTCCTCGACACCAGGGCCGCCACCGCGCCCCCGGCGAACGCCTGGTCCACGAAATCGTGGCCGTCACAACGGGCCCCGGGCAGCGCGACGAACAGGGCGTGGGCCCGCATGCGGCGGCTGTCGGTGGACACCGAGCCGATGGTGAACACGTTCCCGGCGCCCAGGAGCTGGCCGTCGGTGAGGTTGGCGACTTCGTACAGGGAGATGGACTGCATGATCGAGTGTGGTAGTACAAACGGGCGCCGGGGTCAAACGGGGAAAGACGGAGTGAGAGCGGCCACGGAGTTGGAGCGGCCACGGCGGCCGGCGGAATCGCGTTGCGATTCCGCTAAGCGACCGGTCCTCCGGTCGCCGGCCCGTGGGCGAGGGTCAGGAACAGGCTCTCCACCAGGCGCGGCTGATCCGGCAGCGCGACCGTGAACTGGTGGTACAGGCCGTTGTAGTACCGGTGGGCCTCGTCCGCGGCCAGGTCCAGGGCCGCCCGGGCCTGGGCCTCCTTCGCGTACAACTCCTGCCGCCGCCCCTGGGCCTCCCGGAGCCGCTCCATCAGCCCGGCCAGCGCGGCGGCCTCGGCCTTGAGCGCGGAGTAGGCCGGGTCGGCGTGGATCGTCTCGACCAGGGTCGTCACGAACCGCGCCTGCTTTTCGTCGGCCACCCCCGCGGTCGCCGTCGACGGCGACACCGGAAACATCTTCCGGTACGCCGGGGCGTGGCGGTTCCGGTCGCACTCCAGGAACCACCGCTGCCCCACGCTCACCACCAGATGATCGATTTCGCCGTCCAAGTATTCGATTTCGGCCGTGACGGCCATGCGCCGCTCGACCAGCTCGTCCCAGGCGTCGCGGGCCTGGGCGAGCGCGCCGCGCCGGGCGGCCACCCCCGGACGGTGGTCGGCCAGCTCCGGCACCCGCGGCAGGGCCAGATCGAGGCGGCGCAGGGCGCGCAGGGTGAGGGGGACGCCATGATACTCTTGGAGCTTCTGCATCTTCTTCGTTCCTTTCTCCTTCTCGGAGGTTGTCGTGCCGCCAACGGAGATTCGCTCGCGGATTTGTCTTGTTGATGTTCGTCTACGAAAATCAAGGGGCTCTGTCAAGCCCCTTTTCGCCCCCTTTTCGGCCGAACTCCCGATCAGAGACTTCCAGATGCTCGCCCGGACAGCAGAACCCCCTCCCAGAAACTTCCAGACGCTCGCCCGGGCTCCCGGGCGCCCGCCCAGAAACTTCCAAACGCTCGCCCGGGCTCCCGGGCGCCCGCCCAGAAACTTCCAAGCACTTGACCCCGGGCACCAGGCGACCGTCCGGAAACTTCCAAGGGCTCGTCTGGACTCCCGGACCTGGGACACGGACGAGGGAACACGGACGCGGCGGGGACACGGACGAAAGTGGACGGACACGGACCGGTACGGACCACGGACCGCCGCTGGGGAACACGGACCGGGAACACGGACGCGGCGGTCTCCTTGTCACTCCGTGTTCCGGCGGCGTCCGTGTCCGTCCACTTTCGTCCGTGTCTCTTCTCCGTGGTCCGTGGCCGCTCCAACTCCGTGGTCCGTGGCCGCTCTTCTCCGTGTCTCCTGTCCGTGGTCCCGCGCCAGCGATTCCGCCCCTGGCGACCGAAGACGGTCGCTAAGCGGAATCGCAACGCGATTCCGCCCCCTTGCACGGCGCCTCCACCGGTGGTAGAAAAACGCCGGCCGCGCGAGGATGGCGAAATTGGTAGACGCGCTGGATTTAGGTTCCAGTACTTCGGTGTGGGGGTTCGAGTCCCCCTCCTCGCACGAAAAGTGTATTGAATGTAGAACCCGTTCTGTCGTACCTTGCCCGGCATAAGGAGCGTGCGCGCCATGTGGTCGACCCTCACAATAGTCTGCAGTCTTCTCCTCTCCCAGTCCGCCGTGTTCGACTTCGCCGACATGAAGCCCGCCGAGGGGCCGTGGGGGGCCAAGGTCCAACTGCTGGGCAAGAATTTCGACACCAAGACCGTCAAGGTCTATTACGATAACGCCGAGGTGAAGCCAGTGAGCGTCGCCCCCACGGTCATCACCGTGCTGGTGCCCGAGAACGCCAAGGACGCCTGGTTCGAGGTCGAGCAGGGCGGTCGACGCCTGCGCGCCCCCGCGATCTTCACGATCAAGAACGTCACCACCCTCGAGAAGAGCGACCCCGCCGGCGGCCCCGCCGACATCTGGGTGAAGCTCACCGGGCGTTTCTTCACGGCCGAGACCGAGTTTTACCTGGGCAAGCTCAAGTTGAACGCGAAGTTCGTCTCCGACAAGGAAGTGTCGGTGTTCCTGCCCCCGGGCACGCCGTCGGACTTCTTCTGGGTCACCAGTTTCGGCCAGCGGGTCAAGAGCGCGATCAAATACGACGTGCTGCCCTTCCCCACCGTCTCCGGTTTCGCCCCCGAGAAGGCCTGGCACGAAGACAAGCTCACCGTGCGCGGCAAGCACTTCTGCGCCGACGCCGCCGTGCTGGTGGGTGACAAGCCCCTCACGGTGACGAAGCGCACCGCCGACACCCTCGAGGCGGTCGTCCCCGCCGGCGCCGTCACCGGCGCGCTGCGCGTGCGCTGCTACGGCCGCGACTTCGCCGCCTCCAAACCGCTGACCGTCGAGCCGCCCTACGGCGCCATCACCAAGGTCGTCCCCGAGGCCGGCGCCCCCGGCGACTGGGTCGAGCTCACGGGCTCGGGCTTCACCGCCAAGGACCAGTTCTGGCTGGGCGAGGTCGCCATCACCGAGACGAAGTGGGTCTCCGAGACCATGGTCCGCGTGCGCATCCCCGCCAAGGCCGCCTCGGACCTGTTCCACTACAAAAGCCACAACCGCATCCGCCCGTCCGCCGTGCGCTTCACCATCGCCAACCCGCCCGAGCTGGCCGAGCCCGCCCCGGTCAAGGCCTGGAACGGCGACAAGATCACCCTGCGCGGCCGGGCCCTGTGCCCGGACATCCGCGTCGAGGTGGCCGGCCTGGCCTTCCCCGTGGACCCCGTCACCTCCACCGCCGAGATCACCCTGCTCGTGCCCCGGGGCGCGAAGTCCGGCAAGTTCACCCTCATGTGCAAGCACTGGCGCATCGAGGCCGGCGCGTTCGAACTGACGCCGCCGGCCCTGGCCGTGAAGACCGCCGCCCCGCTGGCCGGCCCTCCGGGGACCGAGCTCGTCCTCGAGGGCGCCCTCTTCCCGCCCGACGCCAAGGTCTACATCGGCAAGATGGCGCTCGCCACCCGCGCCGAGGGCGCCGGCCGCCTGGTCGCCACCGTGCCCGTGGCCACGAAGGGCCCCGTGCGCGTGTTCGCCTACGACCGCTTCTGGGAGACCCCCCACGTCTTCGAGACCGCCTATCCCAAGCCCGAGCCCGCCAAGTTCGAGCCCGCCGTGTCCTGGCACCTGGGCACCGTCACCATCCGCGGGAAGAACCTGTGCGCCAAGCCCGCCGTGTTCCTTGGCAAGACGCCCGTGAAGGTCCTCGAGGCCAACGCGAAGTACGTGGTCGTCCAGCTGCCGGCCAAGGCCGAGCCGGGCCAGTTCAAAATCGAATGCTTCATGCACGCGGCCGTGGTGCCCGGCGCCCTGACGCTCAAGCCCCCGGTGGGGAACATCGCGTCGATCTTCCCGCTCTCGGGCCCGGTGGGCACGTTCCTCACCGTGCGCGGCTCGCAACTGAAGAAGGACAGTCAGTTCTTCATCGGCAAGACGCTTCTGCCCTCGCGCTGGGTGAGCGACTCCGAGATCCAGATCGAGATCCCGGCCGGAGCGCCGTCCGGCCCCATCGAGCTCGTGGCCGCCAAGCTGCGTGTCCAGACCGGGCACACCTTCACCCTGGCCTACCCGCAGCCGGTGATCACCGCCGTGAGCCCGGATCTGGGCTGGCACGGCGACCGCGTGACCCTCGAGGGCAGCCAGTTCTGCGCCCAGGCCCAGGTGGTGTTCCCCGGTGACAAGATCGCCAAGGTGCTCGCCCGCACGTCCCACACGAAGCTGGTCGTCGAGGTTCCCGAGGGCGCCCAGCCCGGCTTCCCGGTGGTGCGCTGCCCGGGCGTCGAGGGCAAGGCCGCGAATTACTTCACCGTCGCCCCGCCCTACGCCCGCATCACCGCCGTGTCGGCCGAGAGCGGCTGCGGCGGCGACGAGCTCACGTTCACCGGCGTGAACTTCGACGACAAGGCCAAGTTCTATCTGGGCGAGACCGTGCTGGCCGTGAAGATCGTCTCGAAGACGCAGGCCACGGCCATCATCCCGGCCAACGCCCGCTCGGGGGATCTGGCCATCGAGAGCTTCGGCAAGAAGCTTCCGACCCGGTTCTCGTATATCATCAAATCCCGCCTGTGCCGCGGCAAGTGAGGTGACCCCATGCTGACTTCCCTGTTTTTGGTGACCGCCCTGTTCCTGCAGGCCCCGCGCCTGTCCTGCCCCGAGTCCGAGACCAAGACGATCAAGCTCGACGGCATCATCGGCGAGTGGAGCGGCCTGTCCACGCTGACGCTGGGCAAGGGCGACATCGTCTCGGGCGCCGACAAGCGCAACAACGACAAGGACCTGTCGGTCGAGCTGCGCAGCACGTACGTCGCCGGCGAGGGAGTCTACGTCCTCGTCGAGGTGACCGACAGCCGCATCATCGTGGGCAGCAAGCGCTCGAGCGACGACGACCGCGTGGTCATCTCCCTGGGCGACCCCAAGAAGAAGGTCACCTTCATCCCGCCCGGGGACAACCGCAAGGCGGTGATCGAGGGCCTGCCCAAGGGCGGCGCCGGCCGCGTGGTACGCCAGGAGTACGGCTACGCCATCGAGTTCGGCGTCACCTGGTCCACCTGGGACGTGACCCCCGACCTCATCGAGGTCCCCCTCTCCATCACGGTCTACGACACCGACTCCGCCGCCTCCCCCAAGACCGAGACCGTCATGGCGCTGGACAAGGCCGAGTACCCGAAGACCACCACCATCGAGTTCGCCGCCATCGCCAACCTGCAGCAGGAGTTGTTCGACAAGCTCTCCGTGTCCGACGCGGACGTCAAGTTCAAGGACATCGGCAACTACGCCGCCGGCAAGAAGCTCGAGCGCGCCCTGTGGGTGGGCAAGTACATCGTGCTCATCGGGGGCGACGTGGGCGTGTCGTTCTTCTTCGTCCAGCTCGGCGACGACGAGGCCAACGTGCTCAAGTGCGAGGCCCTCGACGTGGACGGCGACGGGGTGAAGGACTGGTTCACCGAACTGAAGATCGTCGACGGCGACAACGAGTGGAAGATGGTCGCCGTGTGGGCCCACCAGCCCCGCGGCCTCGCCCGCATCTTCGCCCACATGCTGTCCTTCTCGGCCAAGGAGCACTTCCTGGTCAACACCTACAAGATGACCGAGAAGAGCAAGAAGTACACCATCGAGTTCAACTTCGAGAAGGCCAGCCCCTCGATCACCCAGAAAAACTGGAAGGGCACCCCGCCCGACCCCGAGATCAACCCCATGATCCTGCCGTGGGACAAGCCCGCCAAGCGGTCGTTCTCGTTCGCCTTCGGCAAGTACACGCGCAACAAGTGACCGCGCCGGTCGTATTGGCGGCCATCAACGCGCGGTACGCCCACGCCTCGGGCGCGCTGCGGGCGCTCGCGGCCAACTGGGACGGGCCGCGGCCGCTGATCCTCGTCGAGGGCACCCTCGAGGACGACCCCGTGCGCTTCGCCGGGCGGCTGCTCGAACACGAACCGGCGCTGGTGGCGTTCTCGGTGCACCTGTGGAGCGCGCGACCGACCGCCCACGCGGCGCGGGTGCTGCGCCGGGTCCGCCCGGATCTGCCGCTGATGGCCGGCGGGCCCGAGTTCCTGGGTGAAGGCGGTGGCGGGGACGGTGGCGGCGACGGGGACGGGGACGGTGGCGGTGGCGGGGACGCCCGTCACCCGATCGCCGGGGTGGTCGATCTCGTGGTCCGCGGCGAGGCGGACCTGGCCTTCCCCGGCCTGTGCGAAACGCTCATCGCGAGCGGCCCCGCCGCCGGGGCCGGTCCCGCCCGGGTCGTCACCTGCCCGCCGCCGGACCTGGCGACCGTGCGCCTGCCCGTGGACGCCTTCTCCGACGACGACCTCGCCCACCGCGTGTGCTACGTCGAGACCTCCCGCGGGTGCCCCATGCGCTGCGCGTTCTGCACCGCGCCGACGGGGACCGGCGTTCCCGCGCCCACCGGCGTTCCCGCGCCGGCCGCCGTCCGCCGGTTCCCCGCCGAACGGGTGCTCGCCCAACTGCAGGCGCTCTGGGACCGCGGCCTGCGTCGCTACAAGTTCCTGGACCGCAGCGTCCACCTGGGCAACTTTCGGCTCGTGCTCGAGTGGCTGCTCTCCCGCCCGGAGCCGGTGTTCGCCCATCTCGAGCTCACCCCGCACCGGCTCGAGAGCGACCTGGCCTTCCTGCTCGCCGAGTTCCCCCCCGGCGCCCTGCAACTGGAGCTCGGCGTGCAGACCCTCACCCCCGAGGTCGCCCGCGCCGTCGGCCGCCCGCTCACCGACGTGGTCGCCGAGACCCTCGAATACTGCGTGCACGAGACCGACGCCCATGTCCACGCGGATCTCATCGCCGGCCTCCCTGGCGAGACCCCGGAGTCGTTCGCCGACTCCTTCGACCGCCTGCTCGCCACCGGTGTCCACGAGCTCCAGCTCGGCATCCTCAAGCGACTGCCGGGCACCCGGCTCTGCGCCCTGATGCCCGAACCCTGGTTCAACCCCGAGCCCCCCTACGACGTGCTCTTCACCGACACGTTCCCCTTCGAAGAAATGGCCCGCCTGAAGGTCATGGCCCGCTTCTGGGATCTGGTCGCGAACTCCGGGAACTTCCGCGACGCGACCGCCCTGTTGCTGGCCGGCCCCTCCCCGTTCGCCGCCTTCCTGGCGTTCTCGGACTGGCTCCACGGGGCCACCGGGCGGCGCACCCACGGCATCGAGCGCCACCGCCTGGCCGGCCTGCTCCACGAGTACCTGACGACGGTCCGCGGCCTCGCTCCCGACGCCGTCACCGCCGCCCTCGCGGCCGACCACGCCCGCCACCGCCGTGGCGCCCCGACCGCGCCGGACGCGTCCCCCACGCCCCGGCGCCAGCGCCGCCATGAACCCCCATCGTGATCTTCCCCCTGTACCGCGGGGGCGATGTGCGATACAAACACACCGCCCAGGCGATGGGCCGGAGGCGCCGGTGAGATGAGAGCCTGTCCAGCGTGCAACGCGGTCTATGAAGACGAGGTGTTCTTCTGTGCCAAGGACGGCACGAAGCTGGTGGACGCCGCCCTGGGCGCCCCCGACGTCAAGGTCGGCATGGTCCTCGACGACCGGTACCGGCTCGAGGAGTTCCTGGGCGCCGGCGGAATGGGCGAGGTCTACCGCGCCGAGCACGTCTACATCCACAAGACGGTGGCCATCAAGTTGGTGCGCCCCGAGATCACCGCGAGCCCGGAGGCGGTCCAGCGCTTCCACCAGGAGGCGCGCACGGCCTCGGCCATCGGGCACCGCAACATCGTGGGCATCGAGGACTTCGGCAAGCTGGGCAACGGGGTGGTCTACCTCGCCATGGAGTTCCTGTCGGGGACGCCGCTCAACAAGTTGATCGCCAAGGGCCCGCTGGACAACGCCCGCGCGCTGGGGCTGCTGATCCAGATCGCCGAGGGCCTGCGCGCCGCCCACGCCCGGGACGTCATCCACCGCGACATGAAGCCCGAGAACGTGTTCGTGGTGACCGGCGAGGACGGCGGCGACCTGGTGAAGATCCTGGACTTCGGCATCGCCAAGATGAACGCGGCCGGCCAGGAGGGTGGCAGCCTCACCCGCACCGGCCAGATCTTCGGCACCCCGCACTACATGTCCCCCGAGCAGGCCATGGGCCACCCGGCGGACCGTCGCTCGGACGTGTACAGCCTGGGCGTCCTGATGTTCGAGTTGTTCACCGGGCACGTGCCCTTCAAGGCCGAGTCGTTCCTGGGCATCCTCACGCAGCACGCCTACGAGGAGCCCCCGCGGCCCTGCTCGCTGCGCCCCGACCTGCCCCCCGTCATCGAGACGATCATCCTCAAGGCGATGGCCAAGGATCCCGCGAAACGCCAGCAGGACATGGACGCGCTGATCAGCGAGCTCTCGATCGCCCTCGAGGCCGTCCGCTCGGGGGAGCCCGCCGCGCCGTTCTCCGGGGCCTGGCCCGGCGCCGCCGCCGCCCTGCGCCATACCGGAGAGCCGGCCACCGGCCTCTCGCTGTCCCTGGCCGACTCCGTTGCCGGGCGGGAGCCCTCGCGGCTGCAAGCCCGCGACACCTCGCGGCAGGCCGAGCCGCTGCTGCTGCGCCGCCAGGACACCGCCCGGCAGGACGACCCCCTCCCGCTTCAGACCAAGTCGGCCGAGCCACCCGGGGAGCAACTCCAGGAACTGTTCCACCCGAAGCCCGCCCCGGCCGCGAAGCCCCGCCGATCCGACGCCGACGGCCAGCCCTCGGACGACGACGGCGCCCTGCGCCTGATGCTCCTGCTCGGCGTGGGCTGCCTCGCGGTCGCTGCCGTGGTCGTGCTGGCCATGTGGCGTCCATGGGAGTCCCGGGGCTCCGGCAACGGGCGGCAGGCAGGCGGCGGCGGACAGGCGACCCCGGCGGGCGACCCGCGCTTCACCTACGACTGTCCCGGCCTCCAGCGCCCGCTGATGGGGCACATCCCTGACGCGTTCCGCGCCGTGCGCGAGGACACCCGGCGTCGCTGGGACGCCGACTGCCCGACGGGCCCGCGGTGCCGGTTGCAGAGCACACCCGTGGTCGCGCGGGACACCGTCTTCCTCGGGAGTCAGCAGGGGCGCGTGTTCGCCGTGGACGCGGTCACCCTCGCGCGGCGCTGGCAGGCCGCCGTCGAGGGCGAGATCATCGCCTCGCCGCTGGTCTGGGACGACGCGCTGGTCGTGGCCGGCAAGGACAAGCGGATCCGCGCTTTCGCCACCGCCGATGGCACGCCCCTGGCGGCCTGGGAGAAGGCCGACGAGTACTTCACCGCGGCCCCCTTTTTCTCCCTCGACTCGGTGTGGATCCCCGGCTGGGACCACTCCCTGCACCGCCTGGAGCGCCAGGGCGCCGGCTTCGTCTACACGCCCCGGAAGGTGGGCGTGCGCGGCATGCTCTACTCCGAACCCACGGTCCTCGACGACCGGTGGTACTTCGCCGGAACCCGCATCCTCGCGGCGAGAAAGCACACGCAATACAGTTTCTACATGCCGCTGGACGGACGCACCCTGCGGGCCGACGGCAACGACAAGGTGACGCTCTGCGTGTTGTCCCAGGATCCGTCGACGATCCCCGACCGCCGCGTGATCGCCTCCTGCGAGGCGCCCCACATCCTGGTCGAGGAGCTGCCCGCCCTGCGCGCCTGGCCCCCGCTGGTGTTCGGGGACCGGGTGTGGTTCTTCCTGCAGGGCGCCACCCACAAGGACGGCCTGGTCGTGCTGTGCGACCGCTCGCAGGGGACCTGCAAGAAGGTGCTGCGCGCCGGGCTCATGGGTGCCCCCGCCGCCGGTCCCGTGGAGGGAAAACCCAGGGGCTTCTTCACCACCTACTCCGACGGGGAGTGCCGCCTGTGCGCGTTCCGGCCCGACGAGACTCCCGCGGCCACGACGGACCCGGCAGTGGGAAAGCCCGATCCGCTCCCCTGCCTGTGGAAGAGCGAGCCCCTGCCCGGCTGCCCCGGGGATCTGCGCCTGATCGGCGACCGGCTCGTCTTCGGGACCGATAAGGCCCGGCTCGTGGTGGTCGACGCGGCCTCGGGCGCCGTCCTGCAGAAGCTCAAGGTCGCCGGCTCGGTCTCGGCCGCCCCAGCCTTCTGCAACGGCCGCCTCTTCGTCCCCACCGAGGCGAACACCCTCGAGGCCTGGGATACGGAATAAGGGACGCCCGCAAAAGGGCGTCCCGGCGGAAACTGAAGTGGCTGGAATATGTTGCGGTCTTCCGGCGAACGCAAGCGTTCGCCAACTTGGTGGACATGAAGACCGCG
>CALKWH010000442.1 GCA_938004375.1 uncultured Pseudomonadota bacterium | reverse complement strand
ATCGTATTCGGTGACTGGAGTTCAGACGTGTGCTCTTCCGATCTGACCGAGGAGCCCGAGCCCTTCATCTGGACCCCGGCCCGCATGGAGGGCGCCATCGCCAACGTGGCCGATCCCCTGCTCGCACGACGCCTCCACCAGTTGCTAGAATTCTTTGTTATGCGCCAGCTCTACATGCCCGGCGCCTCGGCGGAACACCCGTTCTTCGGGGTGCGCGGCCTCTCGGGCGAGCGGCTGTTCACCTTCGAGTTGTCCGGCGTGATCCACTTGTTCTTCCATGAGATCAACCAACTCGACAGCATCCTGAAACGCGACGACCTGCTCTTGTCCCTACGCAATCTCTCGCTTCTGGATCCCGGCCTCGAACTGAAGAAGAAACCCATCGCCACCCAGCTTCGGCGCAACCTGTTCCAGCTCTCCGAGGTCGAATTCACTGAATTTCTGACCACGCTCGGCCGATATACGGGTGGTTGAGGAATCGAATCATGTCCAACCACGACGAACGCCCCACCTCCGACTTCCCGGAAGAACTCCTGACCCCGGTGCGCCGTCACACCGAGAGCCAGGCGCTGATCCGCCTGGAGCAGGAGAACACGGGCCCCATCGACCCCCTCGACGGCCCCGAGATCGAGCCGCTCGTGCCGTTGGCCAACGGACACCGGAGCGCCCGCCTGGGCTGGCTCCCCTGGGCCCTCGTCGCCTCACTCCTGATCCTGGGCGTCGTCATCTGGGTCCTGCGCGCCCGGGACGACGACAAACCGTCCCGCACCCCCGCCTCGACCACGGCGACCCCCTCCGACGATAACGCCGAGTGAAGAACTGATCAACCGATGACGTGAAGCTTGAGCGTGTTGGTGCGGCCCGGACCATCGACCTCGAAACCCATGGAGATGGCGATGCGGTCACCGGGGCGGACCAGGCCGTTTTCGAGCAGCAGGTTCTGGCAGGTCTGGACCATCTCCCCAGGGGAGGACAGCGCCGGACAGTACAACGGGACGACCCCCCACTCGAGGGACATGCAGGCGAGCACCTCCAGGCGGGAGGTGAGCGCGACGATGGGCACCCGCGCGTGGTGCTTGGCCAGCTCGCGGGCCGTCTCGCCGGTCTGGGAGAACACGGCGACGAGCTTGACGTCTAGGCTACCGATGGCGGCGACGGCCGCCCCCGAGATCGCCTGGGTGAAGGTCGTGGCCGCCGGGAACACGAGCGGCACGGTCTCGAAGAACGGATCCCCTTCGACGGCGTCGATGATGCGGGTCATCATCTTCACCGCCTCGACGGGATACTGACCAGCCGCGGTCTCGGCCGACAGCATGACCGCGGAGGTGCCGTCGAGGACGGCGTTGGCCACGTCGGAGACCTCGGCGCGCGTGGGGGTGGGGTTCTGGATCATGGACTCGAGCATCTGAGTGGCGGTGATCACCGGCTTGGCGCGCAGCCGGGACTCCCGGATCAGTCGCTTCTGGATGGCCGGCACGTGCTCGAACCCCCGCTCCACGCCCAGATCCCCGCGGGCGACCATGAAGCCGTCGGCTGCGGACAGGATCCCGTCGAGGTTGGAGAGCGCCACGGGCCGCTCGATCTTGGCGATGACCCCCGTGCGGCCGCAGATGCCCTTCAACTCCATCACGTCCTCGGGGGTCTGCACGAACGACAGCGCAAAGAAGTCCAGGCCCAGATCCATCCCGAAGTACGCGTCCTCCCGATCCTTCTCGGTGAGCGCACACAGGGAGAGCTTCGTGTTCGGGAAGTTCACCCCCTTGTGGCTCTTGAGGCGCCCCCCCGTGACGACGCGGCAGATCAGTTTTCCCGGCTCCTTGCGGGTCACCTCGAAGGCCAGATACCCGTCGTCGAGCATCACGGGATCGCCCACCTGCACGTCGGTGAAGCACTCCTCGTTGGTGATGCCGATGCCGCCGGCGTGGCCGTCCGGGACCAGCACCACCTCGGCGCCGCGCTCGAGGATCAACCCCTCGCCGAGATCGCCGGTGCGGATCTTGGGACCGCACAGGTCGCCGAAGACCGCGACGTGCTTCTTCTGGCGCTGGGCCTCGGCCTTGACGCGGGCGAAGCTCTTCGCGTGCCCTTCGTGGGTGCCGTGGGAGAAGTTGAGCCGGACCACGTCCACTCCGGCCTCGATCAGGCGCGAGAGCACCTCGTCGCTGGCCGTCGCCGGCCCCAGAGTCGCCACAATCTTGGTTTTACGCATGTTCCCTCCAAGGTTCGGGCGTCACCCCGGGAGCGGGGGCGCCGGATGATCAGGGGCGGGGCGATCCGGAGGGCGGTCGGGGATCAGTTCAACTCGATCCCGTTCTTGGAGCAGAGGCTCTGGATGGTCTTCTTCTGACCGCTGGCGATCCGGGAATAGGCCCACTTGGCCCAGCCGGTGTTCTTTTCCTTGCAGCCGCAGAGGCCGACGATGAGCACGGCCTTGTTGTTGTGCGTCACGGCGTAGGACTTCTGCGCCAGTTTGACGGCCTTGGAGCAGTCGGAGTCCTTGGCCGCCCAGGCCTGGTTCAGCCAGGCCTCGGCCTCCTCGTTGGAGGGCTTGCCCGAGGGCGTCATGTCGGCGGGCATGTCGGCGGGCATGTCGGCGGGCATGTCCGGGGTCATGACGGGGACCATGTCGGGGGGCATGTCCGGCGGCATGTCGGGGGGCATGTCCACGGGCACGTCCGGCGGCATGTCGGCGGGCATGTCCGGGGTCATGGCGACCACCGGGCCGCCAGCGGCGCAGGCCTTTTGATGTTCGACCAGCTCCGACTGCCGATCGGTGGGCAGCGCCAGCTCGTTGGCGGTCTTGATCAGGGCGTCGATGTCGGGGCAGTTCTTGGAGAGCACGTCCTGCTTGGCCCGGGGCACCGCCGCCTGCAGGAAGCTCGTACGGATCGTCTCGACCCGTTTCTGCGCCTCGTCGTAATAGACCGCGCCCTGCGGAATCGAGCTCATGGCCTGGTAGGCGGCCACCCACTGTTCCTTGGGGATCTGGACACCGTCCACTTGCTTGATTGCCGTGTCATGTTCCTGGTTCTTTTGCAGCTCGGGCTTCTGGGCGGCGAGCCGATCGCGATCGGACTGGGGCAGCTCGCCCTTGTTCACCGTCTCGTCGATCAATTGGATGGCTTCGCGCCACTGTCGGTTCTTCTTCAGTTCCTCGAGTCGGGTGGTGACCTGCTCGACCGTGACCCCGGTGGGCTTCGAGGCGGCCACGTCGTCCCCCTTGCCGCCGAAGAGCTTGGACCCGAAGGCCACGAAGCCGATCCCCACGGCGACCACCAGAACCAAAGCGATGATGATGATGCCCTTGTTGCTCCTGTCACCGGACACGTTGTAGGACTCGGCGACGTAGTCGAATTTCTCGCCGGGCGCGACGAAGCGCAGGCGGACGTGCCCCAGATCCAGGGTGTCCCCTTTGCGCAGGGACATGTTCTCGTAGGGCTCCCCGTTGATCCGCACGCCGTTGGCGCTCTGCATGTCGGTGACGGAGTAGATGCCGTTGGCGAACGAGATCTTGGCGTGATTGCGCGAGATGGACTTGTGATCGATGACGATGTCGTTCTCGGAGGTGCGCCCAATGATCATGGGCGTGCGGTCGATGGAGTAGAAGGTCCCCGCCTGGTTGGAGGTGAGCAGCACGAGCTGGGCCACCTCGGCAGCGGGGATCAGTTGGGTGCCCTGCTCCGCCGCGAACGGCGCGGGTTCGGACACCGCCGCGATGGCCGGGACCGACGCCACGGCGGGCTGGGACGGGAGCGACACGGCCGCCGCAGCGGGTGCCGCCGCAGCGGGTGCAGCCGCAGGCGCCGCGACCCCGGTGACGGCCTCGAGGTCGACCCGCTCCACGGGGACCGTGGCCATCTCCTCGAACGGATCCACCGCCCCCTCCTGCTCGTCGAGCTTGAGCATGAGGGTGTAGTCGCCGATGACGATCTTGTCGCCCTCGGAAATGGGCAGGGGCTCGGTGATCCGATCGCCGTTGACCTTTACGCCGTTGTAGCTCCCGAGATCCTCGAGGAGGATCCCCTCCGGGCGCTGAATCAGGCGCGCGTGACGCCGGGAGACGTTGCGCTCCGTCAGGCGAATCGTGTTTCCTTCCTTGCGTCCGATGGTGACCTCGTCCCGCAGGAGGCGCACGACCTTCACTTGCTTTTCATCGTCTTCTATGATGAGTTTTAACATCGCCACAATTCGCCTCTTTGAAGAAGCCAAGCTGTTCGTAGCGTATTTCCATCCAATTAGGAAGTCAAGGTATTTTCATGAAAAGTCACGGTCATTCCGGCACGTTTTCCCCGCCGGTGCCGTCCCCGGGAGGCCCGCCCGGTGCCCCACCGCCTTGCGACCCGGCGGCGGCCTTCAGCGCGAGGTACATGGGCTCCAGTTCGGGTGCCAGCCGGGTCAGGGCGTGCCGGTGGAGCTCCGAGACCGCCTCGTCCCCGCGGGCCCAGGGGCCGGTGAAGCCCGCCGGCCCGCCGGCCTCCCAGCCTTCCAGGGCGGACCGCACCAACTGCCCCACCAGGGCGCGGGCCTCCTCGGACCCGAGTCCCAGCGCGCCGAACAGCCCGGCGGCGCGCGCCTCGAGCACCTGGGATCCGTTGGCCGCCAGCGCGCAGGCGGCGTGAAAGGCCATCCGGTCCGCCTCCCCGACGACGGCCAGCCGGAGCCGCAGGAGCGCGACGAGCGGCTCCAGGGCCTCCCGCAGCGGGGCACCACCGGTGAAGGAGAACCATCCATCCCTGAGGTCGATCCCGGGCTCGGGGACGCTGCGAACGGGGTGCATGATGCCCAGGCGCTCCGGCGGGAGGCCGAGCCCGGCGAGCACCTCGGCGGGTCGGTGCATCCCGCCGGTGTGCAGACACGCGGGCGCCGTCGTGAAGAGCCCGGCGGGGGCCTGCGGACGCCACGGATCGGGGGTGCAGAAGAACAGCAGGTCCACGTCCGGATCCCGCCGCCAGGCCTCGATCCAGTCCGAAAACAGGGGGAGCTCCGAGGCCCCGACCCGCTCCCGGCGACCGGGATCGGGATCCGCGCCCCAGGCGGGGGCCAGCCCCGCCGCCAGCAGAGTGGAGACCAGCGAGCCGCCGACCCGGCCGAGACCGACCACGGCGCAGCGGGGCCGCCCTGCGGCGGGTGACCGGCGGCTCCCATACAGGCCCCGGGCCAGAATGTAGTCGCACACCCGGGCGTGCAGCCAACCCCGGGGAATCTCCCCTGCCGCGAAGCGCCGGCGCAGCTCGGTGGAGGAGTAGTCCGGGATGCGGACCTGGTCGTCGCCCGATGTCCAGGCGCCCCGCCCCACGAAAAAGAACGGGACCAGCTCCCTCAGGTCGGCGATGCGGTGCCAACGTGGCAGGTCGGCCCGCTGGTCCTCCCCGAGGGCCAGGTGGAAGGCGCGCCCCGGGTACCGGCGGACCAGCTCCGAAACCGTGTCGAAGGTGCGGGACGGAGCGGGCAGTTCCGCCTCGATGAGGCAGACCCGCACCCGGGGACCAAAGTCCGAAAGGGCCAGGCGCAGCATGGCCTCCCGATGGGAGAAGGGGGCCAGTTCCTTGCCGAAGGGATGGACTCCCGCGGGGATCGCCCACACCTCGTCGAAGCCGGCGTGCAACAGGTGCAGGACCACCTGGGCGTGGCCGGCGTGGGGGGGATTGAAACTGCCTCCGAACAGGGCGACGCGCGGCTGCATCAGAGGCTCTTCTTCTGGAGGAAGCCCTCCACCGGGCGGGCCCGCGCCGCCTTGAGGGCGGGGAACAGCGTCGCCAGGATGCACAGGACGACGGTGGTCAGGGATATCATGGCCAGGTTGTCGAACTGGATCGACACGGGCAGCCGGTTGATGATGTAGACCTCGGGATCCAGCGGGAAGGAGTAGGCCCGCAGCACCCAACTCATGAGCATGCCGATGCTCTGGCCGATGACCATGCCCAGGGAGCCGATGATGACCCCCGCGAGGATGAACACCCGGGCCACGGAGTGGTCCGAGGCGCCCAGGGCCTTGAGGATGGAGATCTCGCGCCGTTTGTCGAGCACCAGCATGTAGAGCGCGGAGAGCACCCCGAAGGCGGCCACCGTGATCAGAGATCGGAAGAGCGTCGTGTAGGGAAAGAGTGTAGATCTCGGTGG
>CALKWH010000441.1 GCA_938004375.1 uncultured Pseudomonadota bacterium | reverse complement strand
CCCCCCGGCGAAGGCCGTCGCCGCGCGACCCCGCCCTCCCTGCGCGATCCCGCCGCCCCCCTGCCCCCGCGCCCCCGGCACGACCCCGACCGCCTGGCTGACTGGGCCGACGCGCTCCTGGCGCGCTACCTCGAGCGCGCGCTAACGCCGGACCCGCGCACGGGCGAAGCCCCCCTGAGCTTTTCACACTTCAACCGATTCCTGCAGGGCGGTTAGCGACACCCTCAATTGCACTTGAACTTCAGGTCGGCCTGCACCGTGCCGCCGGTGTCCTGGAACTTGCAGTCCAGCTTCAGGTGCCCCTCGACCACCCGGATGTCGTTCACGGTGGTGTTCGTGTTCTCCAGGGAGAAATCGAACACGGCGCACCCCTTGCCGTCGATCCGCACAAATTCACACCGGGAACCCCGGCAGGAGTCCGGCTTGCGCACGTTCACCAGGGACCCCTGGACGGGATCCTCCACCACCCGGATCAAGACCCTGTCCGCGTCGTCGATCAGGATCACGCCGCGGAAGCTCTCCCGCTGCCCGGACCTGCACTTCACGGGGGTGTACGTCACGTCGCCCAGCGGGGGACCCTTGGCGGTGAGCGACCCCTCGGACCAGGAGCACCCCTTGGTCCCGGTGAACAGGATGACCATGACGGTGACCGCGACCAGGCCGACGCCACCGAGCCCGAGCCCCAGAAACAGGCCTCTGCGGGACTTTCGCTTCGTATCCTCCGCCTCGGCGGCCTGCCTCGCCTCGCGGTTCTCCCGGTGCCGTTCCCGCAGCTCTCGCAGGGTCTTCTCCTCCTCCTCGTTCTTTCCTTTTTTCTCTTTCTGTTTTTCCTTGAGCGCGCCCACGAAACTGAGCGTCCAGCGGCGCATCTTGCGGGCCGGGTGCAGGCGCAACCAGAGCGCGTCGGGTAAAAACACCGACACCCCGCAGAAGGCGCAGGTCATCGTGCGGGGCGTCTCCGGCGTGATGGTGAGCCCGCCGTTGCACTGGGGACAGGCCATGGCGACGGGCGCCTGGCCCGCCTCTTCCACCTGCAGTTCCAGGCCGGCCTCGGCCCGGGCCACCTCGGGATCCCCGCCGAACACCTGACGCGCGTTCGGCAGCCGCTGCTTCAACCAGGCCGGCGCCGGATACGTGGGCAGCGCGGCGCCGCAGGAGGGACACGGGAGCGTGGCGACCGCGCCCTCTCGACCCAGCCAGGCGTCCACCGGCACCTGGGCGCCACAGCGCGCACACTGGGGCGAGGCCTCCTCGTACCCCTGGTGGGTGTAGGGCGACCCCAACTGCAGAGCTCCCTCGGACACCAGGACCAGCTCCTCGTGCAGCCGGTGCAGCGGCGTGTCACCCTCGCAGTTCGCGCAGTGCACCTGCCGGGCGGGGCCGTTGACGGGCACCGGCTGCGCGCAGTGTTCGCACTGGACGCACATGGTCAGCGTGACGAACCCCGGCGTCCCTGAAACAGGACGCCAGGCGCCGTCGCCGCCTTCCGACGCGACGCCCAGCGCCGGCGCCGCCATGCCCGCCCCGGGCAGATCGCCGAGCCCGGGCAGGCCCTCGTCTGCCTCGCGCAGGTCCACGCCGCAGTCGAGGCAGAAGCGATAGGCCTCGGGGTTCTCTCTTTGGCACTTGGGGCACTTCATGGCACCTCCCTGGACTGCCGGCGCGCGAGGCGCCGACCACGCTGGCCGTCGATTCCTTCCGACGTTCGAGCCTACCCCCGCGACCGACGAGGGTCAAGCCACCCCGCGCGCCAACGCTCGCGCATGTTGCAAGTGATTGTTACCTTGTCGCTTTCCCCGAGAAATTGAGTCGGTCAAATGGGTCACGACGCCCCGATTCACCGTGAGCTACCATTCGTGAAATTCCAGCTTGACTCGTCTCGCCGGATATGTTTTACAGTTGCCAAATCCTGGAGGCGCCGATGAAATACAGGTCACTTCTGCTCACGCTCGGTCTGACGCTCCTGGCCGCCTGCGACGCCGATACGAAGTCCGTCGCTGCCTGCGGCGACGGCTTCCTCGACCCCGGGGAGGAGTGCGACGGCGCGGCGTTCTCGGTCAACACCTGCATGGACCTGGGGTACTACGCCCAGCCCCACGGCCAGTTGACCTGCAAAGCCGACTGTACTTTCGACCGCACCGTGTGCGAGGGGACCTGCGGCGACGGCGTGGTCCAGGCCGGGCACGAGGAGTGTGACGGCGAGGTCACCGGCGCGGGCAAATATTGCTTCGGCCACGTGGGCTACACCGGCGACGCCGTCATCCCCTGCACCCCGTCCTGCGAACTGGACTTCTCGGTGTGCGAGTCCCTGTGCACCGGCGACCGGTGCTTCATCCTGCGCGGCGACTTCGCCGGCAGCGAGTCCAGGATACTGGGCACCCAGACAGGCTTCTCCATCGTTGGAGAGGTTCCGCTCTTGCCCATCACCGACGAGGTTCTTTCCGGCAACGGTTTCACCCTGAAGGTTCGATAGAGGAGCGCCCGATGCATTCATCCCACACCCCCGACAAACTGGAACTGGCAAAACGGCTGCAAGTGTCCGAGGCCGATCTCGATGCCCTGCTGACCCTCGCTGCCCGCCCGAAGCAGGCGGCGCGCACCGGCCGGGCCACCACCCGCTCCTGGCGCGTGTTCACCCTCGTCGCGGTGTTCGCAGTGATCGCGGGCACGGGCCTCGCCTGGGCGTTCACCCCGCGCCCGCCAGTGTCCCCGCCGGTGCCCACCACGGTGCCGGTGCCCACCACCATCCCCTATCGCGGCGAGGTCTTCTTCAACGGCGAGCCCTACGAATCCCCCGGCGTCGAGATGCGCTTCCAGTTGTTCGACGCCTCCACCGGTGGGACCCAACTCTGGGAGGAGACCCATGAGGCCGTCGTGGTCGCCGCCGGCCGCTTCAGCGTGCTTCTGGGCAAGTTCAACTACCTGCCCGACGCCGTCCTCGCGGCCCCCGAGCTCTTCCTGCAGGCGGTGGTGGACGGCAACCAGCTCGTAGGTCGCCAGCAGATCCTCTCGGTGCCCTACGCCCGCCGCTCGGGCGACGGCGTCCCCGTGGGCGCCATCCTGCCCTACTACGGCACCACGCCGCCTGCCGGCTGGCTCGTCGCCGACGGTTCCGCCCTCGACAAGGTCGCCTCCCCCCAGCTTGCCGCCCTCGTGGATCACCTCAACGCCCTGGCCGGCACCACGGGGACCACCGCGACCCTGCCGGACCTGCGCGGCGTGTTTTTGCGTGGCCAAGACCGCGGAGCCGGCCTGAACCCCGACGCCGGCGAGGACTCGATAGGGATGTTCCAAGAAAGTGAAATCTCCAGTCACTCCCACACTGGTTCGACTGGGTCCTCCGGAAACCACCGTCATGTGATGGATGGTCTTCGAGTAGACGCATTGAATCCACCTGCCGCTGGGTATTATGGATTTGCTGTGGTAAATAGCGGTGGGGGCATTAATACTTTATACGCTGGCGAACATACCCATTCAATAACAACAAACACGACTGGAGGGAACGAAACGCGCCCGAAGAACATAACTGTTCTTCACATTATCAAGTACTAATAATCTACGTCTACATCAATAGGTGGTTGCATCATGGAACAAACTCTATCCGGTTTTGGAACGAAAAGAGCCATCATCCTCGTTGCGGACGTCGCGCATTATTCTCACCTGATCAATGGCCCTCACGCTGATAAAGTATTTTTCATGTTCTCCGCTTTTCTGAAGCCCTTGGGTAAACAAATCAAAGACAAACTGGAAACTATCGACGACGGGGATTTTGTTTTGAAGAGTGCCGGTGATGGCATTTCTCTCTTCCTCTTTTGCCCGGACAATAGAGTCGCGAATTATCTCGATGTCGCCCTTGACATCGCTTTCCTGATTCGAGCGTTTTTCGTCGAAGCTCGAGAAAAGGAAACAAGTCAGGAACGGTTCTGGATGAACATCCGGGTATCACTTCATTTCGGCGATGTCTTTCCAGTGAAAGATCCCATCACCGGCAATCTCGATGCAGTTGGGAAAGATATCATCACAGGGGCACGGCTGGAACCTTGTGTTCCCGAAAACATGATTTGGGCTACTGAGGCTTTCGCGAAGGAATATCATTGGCATCATTCAAACAACGGTACATATCGGTACCGAAATGTTGGCCCCCTCAAGCTCAAGAAAAGCTGGGGAAGTACTGACGTCTATCAATTCTATCGAAGTGACTACGCCGGTGATCTCGTTCACATCAGGCAATATCCAAGTGTCGTTGCCGATGTTGGGGTATTTGTTAAACGACCCATCGGCGACATTAACATGATTCACATTTCCTGGGGGCCTTCACATTGCATCTTTACGAAAGATATGATAACGAACGCCCAAGCGAAAAATGGCAATCCAAAAGAAGGAATAGTAATAAAGCATAAAATACTCAGTACTTTTGGTGATTTACCATTTTTAAATGTCTACGTTGATCCACCGTGTGAAGTCCAGTTCATTCCATTCGCCAAAAACGTGGAATTTTCATCGACAACTGCCCTTGATGTAAATTCTTTCATTTCGAAATTGCCGCAGGAGAAACAGCCGACAATCGTTGAAGACGACCGCTCTCTCTGGCATAAAATCTACTGAAATGCTCGCGGTTTTTCGAGCAGCCCTTGTCGCTGTATCTTAGTTGATTGCCTCCAATGAGTTCAGGGTGCGTAGTATAGAAATACTGCGTCCTGCATGCCCAGAAACGGTTGCCCTTGCAGGGATCCGCCGACGGTCCCCCCGATCCAGATGCCTCCCGAGTTGTCGGATGTGAGGGAGTAGGCACCATCAAATCCGGAGGTCCCCCACTGCCGCGTCCAGAGCTTCGTCCCGTCCTGTGCGAAACGGGTCAGGAAGAGATCCTCGGTGCCCTGATGGACTTGTCCATCAAGCGCGGCGTTCGTGCGGCCAGCGACCCAAATGCCAACTGAATCGAGCGCCACGGCCTGCCCGTAGTCACCGGCGGAGGTCCCCCACTGGCGGCGCCACTGGGTCACACCATCCGCGTTCGCTTTTAGCAGGATGATGTCGTATTCACCATTGGATGGCCCCTCCCAGGAACCCCCGGTTGCACCTGCAAGAAACAGGTTGCCTGAGGAATCGCTGGTCATGGCTCTGGAATAATCGATCGTGGAAGTACCCCACTGTCGTGTCCAGGTCTTCTCGCCCGCCGCAGTCACCCGCATGGCAAAAAGGTCCCGCTCCCCGAACGCGCTCTGCCCGTCCAGCGAACCTTGCGTATGCCCCGCCAGGAAGAGGTCTCCGGACGGCCCAGCCACAACACCGCGCCCCGCGTCATCATAAACGCCACCCCACTGGCGGGTCCAGAGGGCGTCGCCGTTGTCGTCGACCGCCATTAAAAAGATGTCGTCGTTGCCCAGATGCGGGTTTCCGTTCAGGGAGTGTCCGAGATCGGAAGAGCGTCGTGTAGGGAAAGAGTGTAGATCTCGGTGGTC
>CALKWH010000440.1 GCA_938004375.1 uncultured Pseudomonadota bacterium | reverse complement strand
GAGATCGTATTCGGTGACTGGAGTTCAGACGTGTGCTCTTCCGATCTCATGAGGACCAGTATTATCGAGGTATCACGCATTTCCCTGAGCCTTTCCACCCTTCCTATTACTACGCATATTGCTCACCCTGGGTTGGTAATTCCTACACGGGAAATTGGAATGGATGTTACTGGCGAGTGGATCAAAGTCTCCCCCAGATGGTCTACGAGTCATCAGATGGGGACAGGTTGAACAGTTCGACTGCCCAGGCGGACTCGATGGGACGAGTTCTACAAGTCTGGGAGGCAAATGATGATTACATCTCCACCGCCACCAGTTTGGACAGCGGGGAAATCGAAATCCTCCCCGTGCTCCCTGTCTACCCGCAGAGTCTGGCGCCCACTGGTAAACACTTCCCTCACCTGGCGACCTGGGTGGAAGGTTACGACCCGGTTGCGACGGGCAACATGCTGCAAGCTTCGCAGTTGGGTCATGTTTTCCTCTGGGACCTGCAGACGAACATCTACCGACAGGTGACTTGCCTGAATAGTGTGGGGGCCTATCGAGCAGGCATCACCATGATTCCGGGGGACCCCACGGGACGCTTCGGGCTGATAGGATCCTACATCGGAGACACCAAGGTCATCCACGTCAAGAACCTTCACGCGGCCGGGATCATGAGTGAGGATGGCCACCTGCTCCCACCACCGACGAAGTGAGCGGGCGGGCGCGGGCGCGTGAACGCGCATGGCGGGTGTTGTCAATCTATGGAAATTTGCTAATACAGGTGGGGGACCGGGTCGCAGTGAAGGCGTACCAGCAGATCGACGGGCAGTGGGCTGGCTGGGAGACGTTCGTGCAGGTGCAGTAGGAGTGGAATCATGAGGCGAATTGGGTTGATTCTTCTGGTTCTGGCGTGGGTCGGCTGTGACTCCCCTGTGCGGTCGACGAAGGACGCGGGGCCGGACGTGCCGGACCACGTCGACGCGATTGACTTGGTGGACGTGCCGGAGGACGCGGACGTGGTGGACGTGGTGCCAACATGGCCAAATTGACGCTCCAGATGATCGACCTGGAGCGCAACCGCCTGCTGCTGCACTGTGATTTTCCGTTGGACAGCAATCTGGCGGGACAGGAACGGGAAACCCTTCCGGCTTTTCCCGTGTTTCCGCAAGGCTTGATGAGCGCGGGTCGTCTCTTTCCACAGTTGCTGACTTGGGTGGAAGGGTACGAACCATCCACGAGTGCCGGTTGGATTCAAGCGGGCATTCTCGGTCATACATTCCTGACGGACCGGGACACGATGGTCCACCGCCAGGTGACCTGCCTGGAAGGTTATGGTATGTACGGTGTAGTCTTCATCATGCCCGGGGATCTCACCGGGCGATGGGCCATCCTTGCCTCTAAATTGGGCGAATCTTTAATGATCCACCTCAAGGACCTTCACGCGGCCGGGATCATGAGCGAGGACGGCCACCTGCTCCCGCCCCCGGAGAAGTGAGTGGCGACCGGGGACGGTCGCACGACCGGAAGACCGGTCGCGCGGTCGGGGGCGGTGTTGTCAATCTGTGGGAATTAGCTGTCCAAGTGTGGTTGGTGATTTGTGAGAAGTGGTGCGGTCTTCTCGCGCAACGGTGCGGGCGCTGTTGCCCGGTGGTGCAGGCTTTGTCCGCAGTGGTGCGGGCGTTGTCCGCAGTGGTGCGGGCGTTGTTCGCCGTGGTGCAGGCTTGGCGGGGAATCGTGCGGGCCTTTTCGGCAGTGGTGCGGACGTCTGCGCTCGTGGTGCGGGCAGGCTCCACGAGCGTCGTTGGAAAACTCCGGGGCGTTTTGGCCAGACGGCCTTTGGTGCGGTAATTGGTTCCAGTGGTGAGGCGGAAAACCGAAGTGGGGCGGAAACGCTTTCCACCCGGAGTTCACTTTGGGGAAGGAATCCGTCTCCCGGATTGACCCATTTCGCAGAATTTAATTATCACTGCCCCGGCAGAGGAGCTCCACGATCTTCGCGACCGCGGCGGCGCGGTTGCGCAGTTGGCGCGGGGCGAGGCGGTCCGCGGTGTCCGTGGGGCGGTGGTAGTCCTCGTGGAGGCTCGACGAGAAGAACAGCGTGGCCACGCCGGCCTCGTTGAAGGGGATGGAGTCGTAGGCGAAGCCGGCCTGGACCTTCTGGATCCAGGACTCGGGGAGGGACATCAGTTCGACGCCCTGGGCCTTGGCCAGGGCGAAGAGCGCGTCGAGCTCGGCGTCGGGGACGCGGTTGACGATCAGCCCGAGCCCGTCGGGCTTCGTCTGGGCGAAGAGGCTCTCGAACAGCGGTCGGCCGACCATGTCCAGGTTGATCATGCGGTCGATCCGCGCCGGCGGGATCAGGCCCGAGGCCACGAAGGCCCGGGAGCCCACCAGGCCCGCCTCCTCGCCGCCGAAGGCCACGCAGACGAGGGTCTTCCCCAGCGGGTGGGCGGCGAGCGCGCGACAGGTCTCGAGCAGCACGGCCACCCCCGAGGCGTTGTCGTCGGCCCCCGGGTGAAGCGCGCCGTCGCGCACGCCCATGTGGTCGAGGTGGGCCCCCACCAGCACCACGCGATCCCCCGCACCCCGGCGCCGGGCCACCACGTTGCGGGTGCGCGTGCCGCCCGGGCTGGTCACCGGCACGATCATCGTGTCAGCCACGGCCTCGAACCCCGCGGCCTTCAGGTGCTTCTCGACGTAGGCCGCGGCCTGCTCCTCGCCCGGCGTGCCCATCCTGCGGCCCGCGAGCGCGGGGGCCGTCAGGAACCGCACGTGGGCCATGACGGACTCCTCGGTGATGCCGGTGAGCGTGGCAGTGGGCGTGGCGGGCGCCGGGACGGGCGCCGTGGCGGGCGCCGGAGCGGGCGCCGGGGCGGGCGCCGGGGCGGCGGGGGAGTCCTGCGGCTTCTTGCCGCCGCCGCAGGCGAATAAGGCAGACAGCAGAACCAGGGGGATGACCGATACGGAATGTATTGACTTCAAAACTCTCTCCCTCGCGTTCCCGATTTCGATTTCGATACCGGGATCTCCGGCCCGGAGCAGGCGCTAGATGAACTTCCCCAGGTAATCGGCCAGGTTCTCCTCCATGCGCGACAGGTCGGCGCGCTGGTTGGGGAAGAGGACCTTGAACTTGCGGAAGACGCTGCGGGTCTGCTCCACGGCGAGCATGGCGAAGAGCGCGGGCTCCTCGACGCAGGTGGCGATGTAGACGTTGCGGAACAGGCGGTCCATCTCCTCCTGGAGCAGGCCCCAGGTGCGCTCCACCTCGGTGTGCAGCTCGGGGTTCCCGGTGAACTCGGCGTGCTGCATGACGTTGTCCATCATGGTGCGCACCTGGTCCATCTGGCGGTGCAGGCTCACCAGCGGCAGGATGGGCAGGCTGGTGAACAGGTTCTTCTGGATCTCCTCGTCCCACTCGCTGTCGAGGTGGCCGCCCGAGAGCCAGTCCTGGGTGGCCGGGCTCAGGTCGATGCCCTGGGCCACCAGCTCCGAGATGCGGGGGTGCACCGGGGCTTCGATTCGCAGGGGGTACTTGTCGGGTCTCACTTGGGTTGCCCCGGGCGCGAGAAGCGCATCCCCAGCTGGTGGAAGAGGAAGGAGAACTCGTCCACCGCGCTCTCCACGCGCTTCTTCACCATGTCGCCGCCGCCGTGGCCGGCGTTGGTCTCCACGCGCAACAGCACGGGGTTGGTGGAGCCCGAAGCGTGCAGCACGGCGGCCACGAACTTGCGGGCGTGCATGGGATCGACGCGGTCGTCGCTGTCGGCGGCCATCATGAGCAGGGACGGGTACTTCACGTCCGGCTTCACGTGGTGGTACGGCGAGTAGGCGAGGATGGCCTCGAACTGCGCGGGATCGTCGGCCGAGCCGTACTCGGAGATCCAGGTCTTGCCCGAGCCGAACAGGTGGTAGCGGACCATGTCCAACAGCGGCACGTGGCAGGAGACGGCGCGGAACAGGTCGGGGCGCTGCACCATGGCCGCGCCCACCAGCAGGCCGCCGTTGGAGCCGCCCTGGATGGCCAGGCGATCGGGGCGCGTGTACTTTTGCTCGATCAGGAACTGGGCGGCCGCGAGGAAGTCGTCGAAGGTGTTCTGCTTCTTCAGGAGCATGCCGGCCTGGTGCCAGGCCTCGCCGTACTCGCCGCCCCCGCGCAGGTTGGGGATGGCGATGGCGCCGCCGCTCTCGAGCCACACCATGCGGGTGGGGGAGAAGCTGGGCGTGAGGCTCACGTTGAAGCCGCCGTAGCCGTACAGCAAGAACGGCGTGTCGGCGTTGGCCGTGAGGTCCTTGCGGTGGATCAGGAACATGGTGACGGGCGTGCCGTCCTTGGACTTGTAGGTCCGCTGCGTGGTCGTGTACGGGGCCGGGTCAAAGGGCAGCTTCACCTGGAAGAAGACCTTGGCGCCGCCCTTCTTCACGCTGGTCTCGTAGACGATGGGTGGGCTGGTGAACGACGAGAACGTGTAGAACGCGCGATCGTCGTCCGGGTGCCCCTGCAGGCCGGGGGTGGTGCCGATGCCCGGCAGGGCGACCTCGCGGCGGGTCTTGCCGTCGGTGCTCACGAGCTCGAGGCGCGAGCTGGCCTGGTGGAGCCAGGAGAGGGCGAGCTGGTTGCCGACGATGGAGAAGCCGTCCAGGACGCGGTCCTTCTGCTCGGGGACCAGCTCCTTCCAGTCGGCGGGGGCTGGCTTGTTGGGGTTGACCTTGTAGATGCGGTAGTTGGGGGCGCCGAAGTTGGTGGAGACGTAGAAGAAGCCCCGGTGCATCTCGGCCTGGTGCATGGCGTTGCGGCCCACGGCCAGCGGGCGCCAGCGGGGCTCGACCTCGGACAGATCCTGGAAGTACAGGTCCACGTTGGTCCAGCCGAACTGGATCGCCAGCATCAGATAGCGTCCGTCGCGGGAGACCTCGGCGCCGATGAACGTGCGCGGATCGCCGGTCTTTTCCCGTACCAGGCGGTCGGTCTTCGGGTCGGTGCCCAGCTTGTGGTAGTAGACCGCCGCGTGGCCCGGCAGATCCATGGCCGGGATGGCGGGATCCATGGGGATGCGCGTGTAGTAGAAGCCCTTGCCCTTCTCGTCCCAGCTGGGGTAGGCGTAGCGCGCGCCGTCGATGACGTCGACGTCGGAGACCTTGCCCGTGGCCACGTCCATCAGGTACAGCGTCGCGTGATCCGCGTTGTTCACGCTCTTGAGGAAGGCGACGGTCTCGCCGTCCTGGGACGGGAACACGCCCTTGATGGCGACCGAGCCGTCGGCGCTCAGGGTGTTGGGATCGATCAGCACCTTCGGCGCGCCCTTGGGACCCTCCTGCCAGTAGTAGACGACCTTCTCGCGGTCGAGGTGCCGGCGGGCGAAGAAGTACCGCTTGCCCTTGCGCGACGGCGGACTCACCCACTCCATGTAGTTCAGTTCCGCCAGCCGCTTGGCCATGGCCTCGCGGTCCGGCAGCGCGCCGAGGAACTTCCGGGCGTGGGCGTCCTGCTTCTCGAGCCACTCCTTCGTGGCGGGCAGCTTCGGATCCTCGAGATCGCGGTACGGATCCGGCACGGCCTTGCCGTGGAGGGTGTCCACCGCCGCGCCGCGGGGCGCCGGAGCCGGGTCGAACGGCCGCGTGGGGGCGGGCGGGGGCGCGACCTCGGGTTGGCCCACGAGCATGGGCTTGGGCGTGTCCTCGGGCGGTGGTGCGGCGACGGTCTTCTTGGGCGCGGGCTTCGTGCAGGAGACGCTCATGAGGATGAAGATTCCGGACAGCAGCAGGGTGCGGGAGGGGATTGACGTTTTCATCCGGCCACGGTACCAAAATGCCCTGGAAAGTAAAGGTGCCAGTTGTCCGCAGCCGACCTCCGTTTTCCCCCCGGCTTCTTTCTCCGCGATGCTCTCTCCGTCGCCCCGGACCTGCTCGGCTGCGCGCTCGTCCGGCGCTTCCCGGACGGCCGCGTCGTGTCCGGCGTGATCGCCGAGACCGAGGCCTACCTGTGCGACGACCCCGCCTGCCACGCCCACCGTGGCCCCACGCCGCGCAACGCCGCGATGTTCCTCGCCGGGGGCCACGCCTATGTCTACTTCATCTACGGCATCCACTTCTGCGTGAACGTCGTGACCGGACCCGCAGGCCGCGGCGAGGCCGTGCTGCTGCGGACCCTGCGCATCGACGGGTTCCCCCCCGCCGGCCTCCCGGTCGCGCGCACCGACGGTCCCGGACGCCTGTGCCGCGCCCTGGGCATCGACCGCGCCCTCGACGGAGCGGACTTGACGGATCCGACCGGCCCGCTCTTTTTGCTCCCGCGGTCGGGTCCGGCCCCCGTATTCACGACCACGCCCCGGATCGGCATCCGCCAGAACGCCGAGGTCCCCTGGCGATTCGTCGTCAAGCCGTGACGTTGCTGAGGGGTGCGCAAGCTCTGCTTGCGTGTTGTTTGGACTGCGGTGACTTGGCACCGCTGGTCTTCCCCTTCCCATATGGACTGCGGTGACTTGGCACCGCTGGTTTTCCCCGCCGGGCGACCGGTCACCGGTCGCACCGCGGGGTTCATAACTTCTTCTTTTTCTTCCTCTTCTTCCTCTTCTTCTTCCTGCTTTTTCCTCACCGGTCGTGGCCAAACCGCCACGACCGGTCGGTCTCCGACGGCTTCTCGTTTCATTTTTGTTATTGCGTTCTCGCCGAGCGGTGGGCGTAACTATTTGTTTTTATTCTATCTTTACTTTCCGGAGGAGCAGCCTGGAGACTGCAGGCAACTGCAGTCTCAGACCTCCAGGTCAGGGGGACGCCGGCCCGGCGTTGAGTGCATCTTCCATGCGCTACACGGGTCGGCCGAGGCCGGAAATCCCCCCGACACCCCCCTTTTGACGGCTGACGTGAACTCGTTCTCATCGTCGAAGATATGGAGTGCGGTGACTTGGCACCGCGGGTCTTCCCCGCCGGGCGACCGGTCACCGGTCGCACCGCGGGGCTCTTCACGATTGAATCGATTTCTCGCTCGAGCGGCGGGAGGTCGCGCTACTCCCCCCAGGTGACCGGCGTGCCGTCCTCGTAGGCGTTGTCCTCCCAGACGGTGGGCGTCGTGTCCTCGAGGTGGTAAGCGCCGCCGAGGTGCCCGGTGCGCCAGCGGTTCGCGCGCACCACCACCTCACCGCCGGCCTGGATCCGCAGCGGGTAGTAGCCCTCCTCCTCGATGAGCATGTTGCAATCCACGACGACGTTGGTGATGGGGCCGAAGTCGGGCTTGAAGAAGACCGCCGCGTTCACGCCGCCGCCGTCGATTGGCGGGGATGTGGCCTCGATCCAGTTGTGCCGGATGATGACGTCGTCGCCCCCCATGACCTGGATCCCGTCGAGGTGCGCGCCGGGGGAGCCCACCAGGCCCGCGATGAGGTTGTCCTCGACCAGGACGTGGCTGGCGCTGAAGATCCAGCCGTCGTTGCGGGTCCCGCCGTCGGCCGCGTACAGGTGGTTGCGCCGTCCGGTGAAGCCGTCGCCGATCAGCATGCCTCCGGTGATGTCGCAGTCCTCGATGGTGAGCCCGGTGCCTCCCTCGGTCGAATAAATGGCGTAATAGATGTCGCCCTCGAGCAGGGAGTTGCGGATCACCACGTTCGGGTGATCCACGTAGAGCCGGCCCTGGAGCCACACGCCGTCGAAGACCTGACCGTCGTGGTCGGTGTGCAGGTCCTCTGCGATCGGCGTGAGCGCAGGAGCGTCGTCGGGGAGCCCGACGGTGGCCGCAGTAGGCCAGTCGGAGGGCGCACAGCTCAGGTCCGGGACGTCGAAGTCGGGCACCCGCCCGCCCCCCTCGTCGCAGGCCGTGAGGCACAAAACCACCAGAAGCAGGAACCCCATCCCGGTTCGTCTCATCGTCAGCCTCCGTTGCCGGTCGCGCACCGGCTTCGGCAGCGTAGCACAGATCGGCGCGCCGGGATCGGGATCGGGAGCGGGATTTCGATTTCGATTGGGACGGGGAATGTCGTCCGGAGCGCAGGGGAACTACAGATCGATCTCCTGCTGGCCGAGGATCAGCGAGACCTTGTTGTTGCCGTTGAGGCGGCGGATGGCCTCGAGGAGCTCGGTGGGGTCGGTGTTGCGGGCCAGCTCGATGGAGGCGACGACCTCCTGCAGGGTCTCGTTGCGCACGGTCTCGACGGAGATGACCGAGTAGTGGTCCAGCGCCTTGCGGAACAGGTCCGAGAAGGTCTCGTAGAAGTCGCGGTCCGAGGGCAGGCGCACGATCAGGATGCGCTCGCGGATGACCTTGGCGAACAGGTTGAGCTTGCTCATGACCAGGACCACGCACGAGAGGGCGAGGGTAGCGAAGATCGCGAGCAGGTAGAAGCGCGTTCCGCAGGCCATGCCGATGGCCATGGCCATGAAGACGAAACCCAGGTCGCGGGTCTCCTTGACCGCGCTGCGGAACCGGATGATGGACAGCGCGCCCACCAGAGTGAAGGCGCGGGCCAGGTTCGAGCCGATGATCAGCATGATGAAACTGACCGTGATGCCCATGATCACGAGGGTGTGCACGAACGTCTGCGAGTACGAGACGCCGCGGTGGGTCCAGCGGTAGACCATGCCCAGGATCAGCGTCAGGACGAAACTGAGGCCGAACATGACCGCCACGTCGAGCATGGTGAAGGTGCTGGTCAGATCCGAAAACTGGTTGATCTCGCGCATCAGTTCGTCCATAGGAAGCTCTCCTTGTGTTTCATCTGGAATTGACGGCGGTGCAGGCCGTCGGCCAGCGCCAGGCAGTATTTGCTGACCCGCCGCAACTGACACTCGTGCTTGGCCAACAGCGAGGTCACCCAGCCGGGGATGCGCTCGTTGACCTTCACCTCCATGATCAGCCAGTCCAGCGGGATGAAGTGGAAGTTGCGGGCGGCCTCGTTCACGCGCAGAGCGTCCACGCGGCCGGTCAGGTCCATGTCGAAGGTGAGCCGCATGCCCGACTCGTAGCGCCCGCCCTGGAAGGCCTGGCGCCGGTAGGAGACGATGCAGGCGGGCACGAGGCCCATGGAGCGGACCAGGAACTGCATGTTGCTCGCGGCCTTGACGTCGCGCGGGTCGGTGAGTTCGAGGTTCGCGTCGCCTTCGAGCAGGTCGATGCACTGATCGAGGGGCAGAAAAAGGCGCTGCTTCTGCACGGTGCGGTTGATGCGCTGCTTGATCTCGACGCATCCCTGGCTCGTCGCTTCGATGTCGTCGCCGGGGTAGATGCGCAGGCGGACCTTCTTGCGGACGTTGATGCCCTCTATCTTGGAGCGGTAGCATGGGTACTTCGGGCCGTCATAGTACAGCGACACGATGCGGTAGAAGCCGTCGTGGTCCCCATAGGGGTCCGGCGACATGAAGTTGAGCAGGTCGTCCACGAGCCGCGGGTAGCGACTCGCGTGGACCATGTACTTCAATTCGTACCGGTTAATCCTTTTCAGGACCATCTCCACCCTCCCCGGCGGGTTCGCCGTCCAGGTCGACTTCGCCGGTGTCCTCCGGCAGCGGGGCGAGGAACACCGGGCAGGTGCGTTCGTCGCCGTAGTTCGGCCCCGGGGAGCGGCGCACGGGGATCAGCCGCGCGTCGCGGGCGCCGGGGATCGTCAGGAGCACTGGCCCCGGTCCGCATCGGGCAATGACCTCGGGTGCCCCGGGAGGCGAGAGGGTCACGCCCAGGCCGGGGGCGTCCCGGCAGACGAGGGCCAGGCGCACGTCCCCGGTGGAGGGCGGGACCATCAGATGCGAGGTCTCGAAGCGCACGCAGCCGGACCCGGAGGCTTCGAGGACGGCGAATGGTCGTCCGGCGGCGATGGTGGTGGCCCACTCGGGGTGGGCGTCGAGCACGCGGGCCACGGCGGCCAGCTCGGCGGCAGTGGGAACTGTCGCGGCCTCGCGCTCGAGCCGCGCCCTGAGATCCCCCGCGCGGTGCAGCTCCGGGGTGGCGAGGCCCCAGGCGACGAGTCCGGCGGTCGCGGCGAGGGTGGCGACGATGAGCAGGAAGCCCGCGCTGGGGCGGCGCCAGCCGACGCGCCTCATGGCTGCACCTCACGGTGTATGGCCTCGAGCAGGGCCTCGACCTGGGCGCGGGAGCCCAGCCCGGGGAAGAGACCGCCGAGTCCTGCCGGGTCCGGGGTCACGCCGCTGTCCCCCAGACCGCTCCAGTTGAAGCGTCCATCGGGGCCGCGGTAGCCGATGCCCGGGCGCAGCACGTACAGGCGGTCCGCGATGACGCGGGAGACCCCGTCGTAGCGGTCCTGCTTCTTCTCGACCCGCACGCCGACCAGCGCTCGATAGACCACCGAGGCGGCCACCCGGACATCGGAATTGTTCTTCGCCAGCAGGCCGGTGCCGCCGCCGACGATGAGCACGGCGGTCATGCGTACGTCGGAGCGCTCGCCCGCCGAGACGGCGTTGCCGCCACAGCCCAGCAGCCGGGTGCGGTCGATGCGCAGCCGCGTGCCCATCAGGTCGACGCACTCGTCGCCGGTGTGCGAGACGCGCGAGTCGGCCAGCTCGCCTGAGACGAACTCGAGATCCAGGGCGTCCGAGGGGGTTCGCGTGGCCTGCAGACGCACCAGGCGGAGCTGGTCCACGTGGTAGGCGTGCAGGGCGTTGTCCGAGCCTGTGTTGTGGCCGATGACGCAGTCCGCGAAGTCGATCTCGCCGGTGTCGTGCACGTTGATCATCCCGGGGAACTCGGTGACGCGGTTGGCGGGGCGGGAGCCGCCGGTGATCATGACGTGGGAGAACGTGGAGCCGCGGGTGCCGGGCCCCTGCAGAGCGAGGCCGCCCCAGGCCCGATCGCCGGCGCGCTCCCAGCGGATGGGGCGGTCGGCGGTGCCCAGGGCGGTCAGACGGTCGAAGAAGATCATGGACGCACCCGGGGCCATCAGGAAGCGGGTGCCGGGGAGCACGGTGACGGGCTGACCGGCGGCGAACACCCGCGTCCCCTCGATGGTCACTTCCCCGGGGCCCAGGATCACGGGGACGGCGGCCACGCCGGCAGGCACCTCGCCGGGCAGGCACCACGGGTGGATCGAGCGGCGTCCGATCTGGGCGGGGGCGGGACCAGGGTCGCAGGCGCCGGGGCCTGGCGTGGTGGCCAGGGTCGCGAGGAGGGCGGGGTCGGCGGGCCTCGGCTCCAATGAGAACCGCGCGGGGCGACCGGAGGCGTCGTGGACCAGGTCGGCCTCGAGGCGCTCGGGCGCGCAGCCGGGGCCGTGCAGGACGCGGAGCTCGTAGCGGCGCGGCTCAGGACGCGCGCGGACCCGGCCCCGGGCGGCCGTGGGAACCGGCAGCGCCTCGAGGATCTGGCCCGGGACCAGCGTGAGCTGGGGGGTCGTGGAGCTGCCCTCCCAGGCCGGCTCCCCCGGGTTCGCGCGGCCATCCCCGTTCAGGTCGGCCAGCAGGGTGACCGGCCCCGCGCAACCCGCCGGCAGGCGCAGGCGGACGGCCACCAGGCGCAGGGCGTCAGGCCCCCCCACGGTGATCGCCAGCCGATCCCAGTCACCGGGGGCGCGCAGCCAGAGCGCGCCGGCGCCGGCAGCCTCCAGCCGGTCCTGCAGGAAGGCGGCCCGTCTGCGGAAGGTCGCCAGCAAGGACTCGAGGGCCAGCTCCAGCAGGCGGTCGTTCATCGGACGCACCCACTGCCGGAAGTAACGAGACACGTCCGGCAGGAGCGAGGTGGCGTCCCAGTACGGATCGGCCGCGAGCTCGCCGGCGAGCTGATTGGACAGGGCGCGGGCCCGGGCGGCCACGCGGAAGGGGGACGCGTCGGTCGCCAACAGCCGCAGTACCCAGCGGTTCCGCAGGGGCAGGTACTCGGGCAGCTCCTTGAGCCGCAACTGGAGCGGGTTCTCGGTGAGGTTGAGCTGGGCGCGGTGGCGGTACCCGCGGAAGTCCCAGGCCACGGGTTCCCAGCGTCCCCGGTAGGGATCGAGGTAGAGCTTGTGGTCCTGGTCCCAGTCGTGCTGGGTGCCGCCGAACACGACGTCCAGGGCGTCCATGAGCGCGAACTTCGACAGGTCCACGTGTTCCCGGGCAAAGGCGGCGAAGGCGATGGGGTCGGCCTTCCAGATCATGTCGAGAAAAAGCTGGAGATCGGACTTGTCGGGCTTGTCCTCGGCCAGGCGGGAGCTTGGTTTCTTCCAGTGCTTGGCGCGGTAGAACAGGGAGGAGTCGCCGTTGGGTTCGGTGGACTCGGCCCGGTTTCCCGAGTATATCGACCCCGGCATACGGTCGTTGCGACGCAGCAGGAACTCGTCGGGCTGGCCCATGAACCAGTAGACGCCCATGTACGCGTTGTTGAGTAAAAGGCGCATGGGGAAGTAGTCCGGCGTGAGCAGGCCGTGGTCCCGGGCCACGTCTAGGATGATCTGCTCGGCGAAGGGTACCGGGGCCGCGGGGTTGATGAACGAGATCGTCTGCTGTCCGCGGACCAGCTCGTCCTCGAGGCGGAGCTTCCACGACTTCTGCGCGTAGTTCCAGTTCCAGTGCTTCTGGCCGCGGTAGCGCAGGCGTGTCTTGAGGTCGCGGCCGTTGCGGCGCAGCACGCCCTCGGCGTACTTGCCCTTGCCCTCCCGGGGGGGCGCGTCCCGGTCCAGATAGCCCAGTTCGGCGTTGGACACCAGGAGCTCGAAGGTCGGAATCCGGGCCTCGCGGGACACCTGCGGCAGCGTAAACCGGCGCAGGTCGCGATTCAACTGGTCGGACAGCCGCAGGTGAAAGATTTCCCAGGTCAGAGGCTGGTCGTAGCCGTAGGCGTGGTTGTAGGAGTAATGCTCGGAAAGGGGCAGCAGGGTGTACCACAGCAGCACGAACCAGAACGGCAGGCAGATGACCACCGCGTGCCGTAGGCGGATGCGCCACAGCCGCACGAGAGGGTTCTCGTAGCCGGTGAGCCAGTTCCTGCCGAGAAAGGCCATGGTCCGGGGATCCCTCACATGTCCAGGGCGAGCTGGAGGAAGACCTGCTCGCCGTCGAGCCACAAGGCGGTCAGCGTGTCGTCGGCTCGGACGAGCTCGACCTGCAGCATCAGCCGCACGTGGGCGGCCACCTGCCAGTTCACCCCGGCCGTGGCGAGCCACGCGCGATCCTTGCGCTCGGAGAAGACCGGCCACAGCACGTCCAGGCGGGCCACCGGCGTGAGGCTCATGCCGCGCCGGGGCAGCTCGAACTTCCAGGTCGCCAGCGCCTGCACCGAGGCCGCCTCGGGGTGGGCCGCGCTCAGGTGGTTCACGCCGTAGAGCCCCTCGACCTGCAGACGCAGCCCGGACCACTTGACTTGCAGGTCGGCGCCGCCCATCCAGGCGGTGGCGGGCTTGTCCTCGTTGCCCGGGATCGACAGATCGAAGTTCTTGATCGAGCCGTTGATTCCGAGCTTGAGCCACTTCACCGGCGCTGCCTCGAGGCGCCCTGCCGCGTCCTTGGCGCCGGAGACGTCGTCCTCGAGGTCGTTCGCGCCGTTGCCGTTGAACGCGCCGAGCATCCACTCGAGGCGGACCGGCGTCTTCAGGCGGCCGCCCAGGGCGACGCCGAGGTCCCGCCCGCCATAGCCCAGCTCGCGCACCAGGAAGTCGTTCGACAGGCCGCGGGTGACCACCGGGAGCTTGCCTTTGGATTTGAGCTCCATCAGGGAGAACGGCTTCTTGAACTGGCCCGCGCGCACCGTGGCCCAGCGCCGCGGCTTCAGATCGACGAAGGCATCCCGCAGCAGGTCGTCGACGGCGCCGGTCTCGTCCACGTCGTCCAGGGCGGCCTCGAGGACAGCCTCGACCCAGTCGGTCGGGAAGAAGGTGAGCTCCACGCGGGCGCGCTCGAGGGAGAAACCGTGCTCGGCCGCAGCCTCGTCCCGGTTCTGCCAGGAATACAGGCCGTAGAGCCGCCCCTGGACCTCGTAGGGGACCCGTCGCTTTCCCTTCTTTTCGTTGTCGTTGTCGTCGTCCTTGCCGTTGTCGGTGTCGGTGTCGGTGTCGGTGTCGGCTTCGGCGTCGGTGTCCGTGGCGCCGGCGCCGCAGGGCCAGAGCGCGAGCGCGGCGAGCAGCGGGATGATCAGGAAGAGGCCGGCTTTCGTGCGCATGTCACTTCTCCTCCAGCATGGCCGTCAGGTAGGCGTGGCGCTCTTCGACGAACTGCATCAGGTTGAAGTCCTCGGCGGCCTCTGCGTTGGAGATGGCGGCCTGGTGCTGGGCGAGGGTGTATTCGAGGTTGGGATCCTCGGGCACCAGCTCGACGATGAGGGCCTCGAGTGCGTCCACCCGGGCCTGCATGACGGCGGGCGCGAGCACGTCGTCGAGGACCTGTCGCAGGTACCCCAGGTAGGTCGCGCGGTGGGCCTCGACGGCCAGGATGCGGTCCACCAGGGGCCGGCTGTCCTCGGTGCACTGGGGTTCGAGCGGCGGAGCGCCGGTGGCCTGCGCGTGGCGGGCGCAGCGGGTGAGCCCCATGGACTTGTTGTGATCCCACGGGAAGAACACGAAGCGGCCGGTGTCGGGCCGGCGGTACAGGGTGAAGTTGTCCATGAAGCCCAGGTAGCCGGTGTTGTCGCCGAAGGCCACGGCCACGGCCAGGTAGCGTAAAAAGGCGTCCACGTCGAAGACGTCCTCGATGCCGGCGGCGAACTCGGCCTCGGATGCGTTGTTGAGGAAGTCGAGGAAACCGATCAGGTCGGCGTAGTCGTTCTGCAGCGGGTCGTCCTCGTTGGACTTGAGCACGAGGCCGCAGCCGTCCTCGTCGAGGCAGCCACCGCCGCCGGACACGAAGTAGTCGGACTTCGCATCCCCCGCCCAGGTCAGCGGGCAGCCGACGCGGGCGCCGGAGACCGAGTCGGTGTAGGACTCGCACTTGTACAGGTTGCCCTCGTCGGCGTCGCCGTCATCGCCGTACAGGGCGCGGACGAAGCGCTCGTCGATCATCTCGACCATGGTGTAGAGGCCCAGGACCTGACCGTCGGCCTTCACCCAGGCGAAGCTGGCCCGCGGGGCCGGCACGCCCAGGTCCCGGGCGGCAAGGCTGAACAGGAGCTCGCGCATCAGCGACGGGTCGTTCTTGTTGTTGGCGAAGTGGATCCGGTCGATGCCGTGGAAGCGCGGGCCGTCGTAGTAGTTGAAGTTCACGCGAAGGGAGTATTTATTCTCGGTGTCGCCGGGGGGCGTGACCGCGGGCACGCGCAGGCGCAGACCCACCGAGGCCAGCGACTCGTCGTCGAACCGGAAGCCGGCGTCGACGTACTTGGGGACGCCGTCACGGACGTACTGGCCCACCAGGACCATGAAGCCCTCGGGGGTGGTGAGCTCGACCTGGGCCACGCGCTCATGGTCGTAGACCAGCGCGAGCCCGTCGCGGAGCTCCTGAAGGCTGTCGGTCTTGCCCCCGCCGCAGGCCGAGAGCGCCAGGGCGCAGAGGATCGGGAAGCACAGTCGTCTCATGGCATGATCTCCTGTCCGGAAGCCGTCGCGCGAAAACCGGAGGAAAGCGGAAAGAATCGTAAGGAACACGGGCATCTGCGGGAGCATATCCGATCAGGAAAAAAAAACCACCGTCGAAACCCCGCAAACGGGGTCCGCAGGTGCGCTTTCGCACAAAGACCTCCCCGGGCGGCGAACGTTAGGAGATTGTCAGCCGAAAACGACCGGTTCCGTCACTTGGTGGGGTTGGAGAAATACTCGAAGGCCTTGAGCAGCTCGGGGGCTGAGTCGACGAGGTAGACCACGGCCGGGGTGGCATTCTTGAAGTTGCGGATCTCGTCGACCATGGCGCGGGCCAGCTCCCGCGGGTGGATGTGGGCGGCGCAGGGTCCCGGGCCCGGGATCGAGATGCTCTCGTAGCCCATGCGGTGGGCGGCCACCAGCGCGGCGCGCACGGACTGGCGCACGTGCTCGATGCGGGCGGGGTCGGCGTCCTCGCGCCGGTTGGGGACGTGGATCACCCACTGGGCCTGCGTGCAGCGCCCGGCCGTGGTGATGCTGGCCGCCCCGATGGCGAAGGGAGCGACCTTGAGGATGTCGGACTCGATCCCGTCGCCGCCCTCGGTCTTGATGAGCAGGCCGGGTCCCTGGGACATGAGTCCCCGGGTGGAGGTGGGGGCCACCAGCGCGGTCACCTGGAAGCTCAGGACGTTGGCGTTTCGGACATGCAGTTCCATGGTCGGCTCCTTGAGGAGAAGGTCGGACGGCGCCCGGGAGGCGGCTAGTCGTCGTCGTCGTCGTCGTCGATCACGCGCATGGTGGTCATGGGCGTGGTCATGGGCGTGGTCATGGGCGTGGTCATGGGCGTCTCCATGGGCGTGGTCATGGGCGTGGTCATGGGCGTCTCCATGGGCGTGGTCATGGGCGTGGTCATGGGCGTGGTCATGATCACGATCTCGGTGTCCATGGGAGGCAGCGCCGCGCCGCTCAGGCGGGCCTGGGCCTTCTTGTAAATCTCGGAGGTGGACGGCACGATGCGCAGCACCTGGTTGTACTTGTCCCGGGCGCCCGGGGCGTCGCCCAGCGTGTAGGCCTCCTCGAAGATCGTCTGGGCCTTGGCCTCGAGCCCCTTGAGCACGTTGGCGACGTCCTCGCCCACGGCGACGGCCTTCTGGTAGGCCTGGAAGGCGCCCTCGAGGTTCCCCTGGGCCAGGCGGGCTCCGGCCAGCAGTTTGGCGTTCTTGCCCAGCCCGGCCTTGCACTCGGGCAGGTGGGTCCCGGCGAGGGAACTGTCGCTGGTCACACACTTGTCATAGGCGGCGAACTGCGTCTCGTAGTTCGTCGAGTTCGGATCGATGGCGAAGAAGGCCGCGGCCATGGCTTCGAGCGCGGTGGCCTGGGCCTTGAGTTTGTCGGCCTTGGCGCCGGTCTCCTTGGCGGCCAGCTCCTTGGCGAGGGTGGCGGCGCCGGTGAAGTCCTTGCTGTCGTACTTGGCCTTCACGGCCGCGGGCAGCGCGCTGGAGCCGCCGCCGACTCCGACCACGCCCGGGTCGTCGGGCGTCGCGGGGCCGGCCCCCGCGTCCGCGACCAACAGCGCGGGTTGGGCCTTGGGATCGAACGCTGCCTTGTCGGCGGTGACGTCGGCCTCGACGCGGCACTCGTCGATCAGGCTGGGCTTGCCCGAGAACTCGCGGGTTTCCTTCTTCAAGGTGGCTCCGGTGTGGACCTCGGCCACCAGGGCATTGCGCAGCTCGACGACCTTCTTGCAGTCCGGGTACGTGGAGAGGAGCTCGTCATACTTCTTGAGCACGCCCGCCTTGCCGCTCTTGGTCTTTTCCTTTTCCAGATCGCCGGCAATCTCCTTGAGCTTGGCGGAGATGGCTTCGTTGTCCTTGATCCGCTTGTCGATGATCGCCTTGGCGACGCCGAGCTGGCCCTCGTAATAGGCGCGCGCCTTTTCGGCGAGGTTGTCCTTGACCTCCTCGAGGAGCTTGGGCGTCTCCTTGAGCTTCTCCGCGCTCTCGGAGGTGGGGAAGCCGAGGCGGGGCAGGCGCGCCTGGGCGAACACCAGGGCGTCGTCCAGCGCCTTCCCCGTCTCGACGATCTTGCGGCTCTTGAGCACGGCGTCGGTGCCGGGGGCCACCTTGTCGGCCTCGTCGAGCTTGGCGATCGCCTGATCCCAGGACACGCGGCCATCCTTGCCCAGGCTCTCGTCGGTGTTGTAGAACGCGGCCGCCTCGGACAGGAGCTTGGCCATGGCCTCCTCCTTCTCTAGGCGCGCCTGCTCGGCGGGATCGATCTTCTTTTCCTGGCCCTTCTTGCCGCTGAACTTGAGCGCGGTGAGCAGGCCGAAGAGGACCACCATGACCACCACGACCACGGCGATCATCTTCTTGCCGCGGGTGTTGAGCAGGCGGCCCAGCGCCGAGCCGGTCTGCTGATTCTGCGCCTGGATCGACATCTTCATGGGATCCTGGTAGGGCAGGGCGTTCACGTTGGCCGTGCGGTCGTCGGGCATTCCGGGGATGCGTCCCGGAGGACCCATCGGGGGCCGCGCGCCGGGAGGCATGCCGGGCATGCCGGGTTGCATGCCCGGAGGCATTCCGGGACCGCCCATCATGCCGGGGGGCATTCCGGGCTGCATGCCCGGAGGCATTCCGGGGCCGCCCATCATGCCCGGAGGCATTCCGGGCTGCATGCCCGGAGGCATCGGAGACGGCATCTGTCCGGGAGGAATGCTCATGGGACGACCCCCGGGGCCCGGGCGCGCACCCGGGGGCATTCCGGGAGGCATCTGTCCGGGGGGCATTCCGGGAGGCATCTGTCCGGGGGGCATTCCGGGGGGCATCCCCGGGGCGCCAGGAGGACCACCGGCGCCCCAGGCCTGGTACATCGTGGGTTTGCGGCCACCCGGAGGGCCGCCGGGGCCTGGACGGGCGCCCGGGGGCATCTGTCCGGGAGGCATCTGTCCGGGGGGCATTCCAGGAGGCATCTGTCCCGGAGGCATCGCGCCCGGCATCGGGGCGGGGGGCGCCATGCGGGCCCTGGGATCGGTGTATTTCATTTTGGTTTTGCCCGACACGATCAGGTCGCCGTCGGTCAGGAAGTGCTCCTTGACCTTTGCGCCGTTGACCTTGGTGCCGTTGCCCGAGCCCATGTCCCGCAGCATGTAGCCGTCCTTGGCCGGGATGATGTCGAAGTGCTTGCGGGAGACGGAGAGGTCGGCCAGGATGAACGTGCAGTTGGCGCCGCGGCCCACCACCACGGGGTTCGGGCCCAGGGGATATTTCTTGCCGGCGTCGTTACCTTCAACGATCTCCAAAAAAGGTCCGCTACCAATATTCGGGTCCATGACTACCTCTCATCCAGGTTACTCGGAAAGATCACGAACGATCAGTTCCAGCTTCTGCCGCCGCGGATCCTCGGGCGGGAAGTTCTCGACCTTCTCTTGGAGATCGAGCTTGGTGCGCTTGATCTCCTTCGCATCGTCCGTGCGGGCCAGCTCCTGGGCCTTGCCCAGGCTGATCTCGAACAGGTGGTCCAGCTCCCGGTTCAGGATGGAGATGGAACGCACGGCGTCCTTGTACATGGCGTTGAACTGGGCGTTCTCGGGCTTCTCGAGGTCGGCGAGCTCCAGCAGGTCGATCACCCGGTAGAACTTGACCAGCGCCTCCCGATAGTTGGTCGGGTTGAGCTCGCGCTGCTCGTACCGCTGCTTGGCCAGGCTGTAGTCCTCGGAGGCCTTCTCGAGGTTGGGCTTGGGCAGCTGGGTGGTCTTGATGCGCACGTAGAACACGACCCACTCCTCGTTGCCCGACCCCTGGCGCGTGTCGGGGTGGTTGTACAGGTTACGGAACTCGAGGGTGTTCTCGCCCACGCTCAGTTTGATCTTCGGGTTCTGCTTGGCCGCCCGGTACAGGTCGACCGTATAGTTGTATTTGGGCTGGTTGGGGGGCGCCCACTCGGCGTAGCGCACGCGGGTGCCGTTGAGGAGGATGTCGACCTCCTTGTCCTTTTCGATCATGCCCGCGGCGTAGGTCAGCACCACGCGCGTGTCGGCGGCGGCGACCTGGAAGACGAGCTTCAGGCTGCTCTTGTGCGGGGTGCAGCCGGAGCACTCGCCGAAGTAGGTGTCGAGGAAGGCGCCCCAGTTGGCTTCGCGGTACTCGACGGCCACTTCGCTCTGGTCGGGAATGACCACGACTTTGGTCTTCTTCGGGGCGACGGCCTTGAGCAGGAGGCCGCCGAGCATCAGCGCGACGAGCACGGCCGCGGCCATCATCATGAGGCGGCCCCGGGGCGTGGCCCACATCTGGGACATCTTCTCGCCCGCCGAGAGGTGGACGAGCTCGGTGTCGAGCTTCTCCTTCTGCTTTTCGGTCAGGGAGATGACCACGGTGGGATCGCCGGCGGCGTCGGCCTCGATGTTGGTGAACATGATGTTGACGGTGCCGCACGTGATGTAGTCGCCGTCCTTGAGGACCTCGGGCGCGGAGAGCAGCTTGCCGTTGAGGCGGGTGCCGTTCGAGGAGCCGGCGTCCTCGACCATGAAGACGCCGCGCTTGCCGAAGACGTGGGAGTGGCGGCGGCTGATGCTGTCGTCGATGAGGATGATCGAGTTCTCGTCGGTGCGGCCGATGGTCGCGTCGGACTCGTAGTAGTACTCCTCGCCCCGCTGCCGGCCGTCCTGGATGGTCAGCATGAACCCGGTGGCGCTCTCCTTGCGTCCCTTCGCCGAGGCGCGGCCGCTGCGGTTGTGATGACGTCGCTGCTGGGCCACCTAGATTCCTCCTCCGCCGCTCATGAAGGCGTACACGATGGGGGCGAACAGAACGATGAACACGGTCGGGAAGATGCACGCCACCAGGGGGAACAGCATCTTGACCGGGGCCTCGTTGGCCTTCTTCTCGGCGAGCTGGGTCCGGTCGATGCGCATCTGCGTGCTCTGGATGCGCAGGATCTTGCCCAGGGACGTGCCCATTCGGTCCGCCTGGATGAGGTTGGTGACGAACGACGAGACCGCGGTGACCTGGATCCGCTTGGCCATGTTGCGCAGGGCCTCCTCACGGGTGCGCCCCATGCGGATCTCCGAGAGCATCAGCGAGAACTCCTCGGGCAGCGGGCCGGCCTTGGCCTTGTCCACGACGGTCTGGATGGCCGCCTGGAAATCCAGGCCCGCCTCGACGGACAGGGTGAGCAGGTCCAGCGCGTAGGGCATGGCGCGGATGATCTTCTTCTGGCGCTTGCTGATCTGCTCGCGCAGCCACATGTACGGATACATGAAGCCGATCAGCCCGCCGAACGCGCTCCAGTACAGGGGTTTCTTGAGCGCGTTGAGCAGCACCAGCATGAACAGCGTGAAGAAGATGGCGGCCATCTCCTGGTACACCAGGAAGTCCTCGGCCTTCAGTTCGGGGCGCCCCATGGCGATGAATTTCCACTTCATCTTCTCGCGATAGGCGTCGCTGAGGAACTTCCCTTGGGCCATGCCGGCCTTGCGGATCAGGATGTTGCGGGCCGTGCCCACGACGTTCTTGCCGCCGCCCTCTTCGGAGGCCTGGGCCAGCAGTTGGGCCGGGTAGGCACCCCATAGGAAGAGGAAGACGGCCAGTCCGGTGAGGCCGATTGCGATCAGGGCCATCGTAGCGCTATCCATGGTTACACATCAATGTCCACGATTTTGTAGATTAACCAAATACCAATGATTTCCATCACGATGATGATCGCGATGACGATCTTGCCGAACGTCGAGCGCAGGAACGGGCCCATCAGATCCGGGCGCATCACGTTCATCACGATGCCCAAAAATAGCGGCATCAGGCCGACGATCCACGCCTGCAACTTGCCCTGCGAGGTCAGCGCCTTGATCTTGCCTTCCAGGCGGAACCGCTCGCGGATGGTGGCCGCGATGATCTCGTACATCTCGGCCATGTTGCCGCCGAGCTTGCGGGCCACGTTGGTGGCGGTGACCACCAGGTCCAGGTCCTCGGAGCCGACGCGCTTGTTCAGGTTCTCGAGGGCCTCCTCGGTGGGCAGGCCGAGCTTGAGCTCCTTGATGGTCAGGCCGAACTCCTGGCCCAGCGGGGCGGGCACCTCGCGGGAGATGCTCTCCATGGCCTGCTGCAGCGTGAGACCGGCCTTGAAGGCGGCCGACATCTGCGCCAGGGAGTCCACGAGCTGGACGTTGAACTTCGCGATCCGGCGCTTGCGCAGGTGGGCGATGCCCTTGAACGGCAGGATGAACCCAAGGGCGAACAGGAAGATGGCGCCGAACCAGCCGAAGATGACGAAGCCCAGCAGGCCCAGGATGAAGGCGATGATGAGCGTGATGGTCATCAACTGCGCCGGGGAGATGAACATGAACATGTCCCCGAGGGTGGCGGTGCCCTTGGTGGCGTACTTCTCCTCGTACAACTCGAGGGCCTTCGTCACGATGCTGAAGACGTACAGCGCCAGGACGAACGTGGAAACGAAGAAGAAGAGGACGGCGAGGCCGAGCATGATTCACCCACGCACTTTATTGGGGCGGAACGGGGATGTCCTTGCCGATTCCGCGCAGGATCCGGATCGTGTCGAGCGTCTGGATGCGCTGCATGCGCAGTTTCTTGGCGCGCTCGCGGGTCAGCAGCGTCTTGAGCGTGGTCCAGGCGCGCTCCTGCATCAGGCCGCGATCGTCGGGGTTGCGCAGGGTGAGGCTGAGGTCGCCGACCTTCTGGGCCAGAAGCAGCATCTCGGCCTCCTCGGGGAGCACCAGCAGGGTGACCGACCCGAAGGTGAAGTCGTTGGTGTCGGGGTTGTTCACGCCCGTGCCGCGCTCGCCGGTCTTGAGGACGACGATGTTCTCGAGCAGGGTGATCGCGACCATCTCGGACTGGTCGCCGGCCTGGTTCTGGAAGGTGCCCAGCACGTCGACGTGGTCGTTGGCCTGCAGCCAGTAACCGACGGCCGAGGTGTTGCTCACCGGGACCGTGATGGCGCGGCCGCCCGGACGCAACTTCTGGCCCAGGCTCTTGTCGGTCTCCTGCCCCTCCAGGTTGTGGAAGTAGATGGGCTGGCCCTTCTCGATGCGGTGCACGAGCAGGCGGCGGCGGTTGATCTCGAGATCGCCCGGCGTGAGCATGGAGTCCGTGTAGAACTGCTCGGGGATCTCGCCCTCCTCCACGATGTCCACCGTCAGGGGCGTGCGCGGCTTGATCGGCGCCGCGGCGACCAGGATTTTCACGGTGCGCCAGCGGTTCCTGATCTTGGTCTGCTCCTTCTTGATGATGGTCTGGACGATGAGCGCGGCCACGATGGCCAGCGCGACAGCGATAATAATTGGCGCCTTGCCTTTCATCGCGCGTCTAACTCCTTTGTGTGTCAGTCAGGGGCAAAAAACGCGGACACACCAGTGGGCAACAGCATATAGATATGATGCCCACGCGTCAAGGAGAACGGCACAGATTATTGAGCGGGTCCGACAGGTCAGACAGGTCCGACAGGTCAGACAGTGTCCATTATCGGGGCGCCGAGGAAGCTGTTGCAGAAAAAGAAGGTCCGACAAGTCAGACAGGTCCGACAAGTCAGACAGGTCCGACAAGTCAGACAGTCCGACTACTTCGTCGAGGCGGGGGGCGGCGGGACGGGGGCCGGGGCCTCCGGCGCGGGGGAGTGGGAGGCGCCCGCCACGGGCACACGCTTGCGGGTCAGCAGCGTGTCGGACGTGGATATGGCCCGCTCCTGAATCAGACCGCGGTCGTCGGGGAGATCGGAAGAGCACACGTCTGAACTCCAGTCACCGAATACGAT
>CALKWH010000439.1 GCA_938004375.1 uncultured Pseudomonadota bacterium | reverse complement strand
GTCAACAACGTCAACAACGTCAACAACGTCAACAACGTCAACAACGCGAACAACGTCAACAACGCGAACAACGCGAACAACGTCAACAACGTCAACAACGTCAACAACGTCACCGAGTTCGAGGCCGTCCCCGGCGCCCGCTGCACCCAGGAGAACCTCGTGGGCACCGTGACTGTGGGCGGCTACGAGAGCGGCGGCGGGCTGGAACTGGGCGCCCAACTCTACGACAAACCCGCGATCCCCCGCACGACGCTGTCCCTCTCGGACGCCGCCTGCGGCTTCTGGGAGGCGCTGCCCCCGGGGTTCTGCGAGCCCGCCTGCACCGGGGACACGACCTGCGACCACACGGGGACCTGCGTGCCCCTGCCCGCTCCGGTCGAGACCCTGGCCCTGACCCTCCACGCGGGGGCACAGACCCAGACCTTCGAGCCCCAGTACGCCGGCCAGCTCTACGGCACGGTCACCCTGCCCGGCCGCGCGTTCGCCGCCACGCTCACGTTCGAGGGCCTCACCGTGCGGCTGATCGAGACCGCGGTCCCCGAGCCCCTCGTGGACCTGGCGGGCACCTGGCACGGCGCCCATGAGGCCCCTGAGGGCCTCGACTTCGCCTGGACGCAGCCGGCCGACCCCGCAGGTGCCTTCGTCACCACCCTCATCCCGATCAACCATCATGCCATGAGCGCCACCCACACCGAGTGCACCGTCGACGCAGCCGACCCCGGCTTCTCGGTGGCCCAGGACATGCTCACCCCGCTCGCGGTGGTCACCGGCCTGGAGTTCCAGGGCCTCGAGCACGTGCGCTTCGCCGCCGCCGTCACCACCCGCGGCTGCGTCGAGTTCCGCTGGCGCGTCTGGCACTTCCCCTCCTGGACCTACCCCCGCTAGCGTGCCGACCGTTCTGGACATGGTTCCTTGATTCTCTCCATGTCCATCTCCAAGTCGAAATCGAAATCGAAATCGAAATCGATCTGAGGGGATACTCGTTTCTCCCCGATTCACGAAAATCTCACACGCCCCTCAAACCTTCTTCACGTTCCCCGGCGATGTTGCCTCCGGCGGCGCGGAACACCGGACCCGACGCGCAGCCCCGGGAGGGCTCCCCTTCCCCGGCCCACCAGGTCGGTCCGGCCTCGAACCGAAGGAGATTTCATGAAGACGCTGTTCCCGCTCGTGCTGATGACCCTGCTGTTCACCCTCGCGGCCCCGGCCGTGGCCCAGGACCCGGGCGCCCCGCTGACCGGTGGCGACCCCGCGGCGACCGAGCCCAAGGCCGAAGAGCCCAAGGCCGAAGAGCCCAAGGCCGAGACGCCCAAAGCCGAGGAGCCCAAAGCCGATCCCAAGCCCGAGGATAAGAAAGATGAAAAGAAGGGCAAGAAGGACCTACCCCTGAAGTTCAAGGGCGACGTCCGCTACCGCCACGAGACCATCGACCAGGGCGAGGACGACGCCAACCATCGCCACCGCATCCGCATCCGCTTCGGCGCCTTCGCCGAGCTCAACGACCAGCTGGAGTTCGGCTTCCAGCTCGCCTCGGGCGCCGGGGATCCGGTGTCCACCAACCAGACGCTCGCCCCGGCCTTCACCAAGAAGCCGATGACCATCGATCTGGCCTACTTCCAGTACAAACCCCTGAAGCCGCTCTCCCTCTCGGGCGGCAAGCTCAAGAACCCGTTCTTCCGCCCCGGCGACTCCCAGCTGGTCTGGGACTCGGACCTGACCCCCGAGGGTCTCGCCCTGGGCATCTCCCACGAGCTCTCGTCCATGAAGCTCTTCGCCACCGGCGCCGCCCTCTGGATCGCCGACCGCAAGGGCGAGGAGGACGACGCCCACCTCCTCGCCGGCCAGGCCGGCGCCTCGTTCAAGTTCGGCGAGATGAAGCTCACCGTGGCGGGCGCCCTCTTCAACTACACCAAGATCAACGGCATGGCCCCCGTCTACGACGACGACGCCTTCGGCAACACCCTGGACGCCGCGAACCTGCTGGCCAACGACTTCAACGTGGTCGACGCCGGCCTGCAGCTGGACGGCAAGGTCGCCGGCCTGCCCTTCGCCGTGTTCGGCAACTTCGCGATGAACCTGGCCGCCGACGAGGAGAAGACCGCGTTCCTGGCCGGCTTCTCCTTGGGCGAGGCCAAAAAGGCCCGCGGCTGGCGCGTGTTCTACAATTACCGCAAGCTCGAGCGCGACGCCGTGTTCGGGACCTTCTCGGACTCGGACTTCCTCGGCGGCGGCACCGGCGGCGCCGGCCACTTCCTTGGTGCCGAGTACGCCCTCTCTGACCACATGCTCCTGGCCCTGGTCGCCCAGCAGGCCGTCCTCGACGACGCCGACGAGACCGACTACCTGCGCGTCCAGTTGGACCTCAGCGTGAAGTTCTGACACCACGCTCACACTCGCCTAACACGGGCGGTCTACATCCCCCTTCGAGAGGTGGGACTCATGTTCAAACACCCCAAATTCTGGTTCCTGGCAATCACCCTCGCCCTGATGATCCCGACCTGGATGGTCGTGTCCTGCCAGCGCCGCGAGGCGGCCGCGCACCATGGAGGAAAATCCGATGCAAAGTAAGAACCCGTACTTTTTCCTGATCCTGTCCATCCTCATCACCGTCCCGTTCTGGGTGGTCATCGCGTGCGGTGGCAAGAAATCCGAGGACAAGCCCGCCGCCGACAAGCCCGCCGCCCCCGGCCAGCCCGGCACCCCCGAGGCCCCGGCCGAGCTCAAGGTCGCGGCCCTTCTCACCGGCGCCGGCGCCACCTTCCCGTTCCCGCTCTATTCCAAATGGGCCGACGCCTACGGCAAGGAGAACGGCCTGAAGCTCAACTACCAGGCCATCGGCTCCGGCGGCGGGGTCGCCCAGATCAAGAAGAAGACCGTGGACTTCGGCGCCTCGGACGAGCCCATGAAGCCCGAGGACCTCGAGAAGGAGGGGCTGTTCCAGTTCCCGATGGCCATCGGCGGCGTGGTCCCCGTGATCAACGTCGAGGGCCTCGCCGACGGCGCCCTGAAGCTCTCCCCGGCCGTCCTGTGCGGCATCTACCTCGGGGACATCAAGAAATGGGACCACGAGGAGATCAAGAAGCTCAACGAAGGGCTGACGCTGCCCGCGAAGGACATCGCCGTGGTCTACCGCTCCGACGGCTCGGGCACGACCTGGATCTTCACCGACTACCTGTCCCGTGTGTGCCCGGCCTGGAAGGACAAGGTCGGGGCCGGCAAGTCCGTGCAGTGGCCCGTGGGCATGGGCGGCAAGGGGAACCCCGGCGTGGCCGCCTACGTGAAGCAGACCGCCGGCGCGATCGGCTACGTCGAGTTCGCCTACGCCCTGCAGAACCGGCTGCCCGCGGTGCAGTTGAAGAACCAGGACGGCCAGTTCGTGAAGCCGGCCATCGAGAGCTTCATGGCCGCGGCCAAGCACGCCGACTGGGAAAAGGCCCCCGGCTTCTTCATGGTGCTCAACGACCAGCCGGGCGCAGAGACCTGGCCCATCGCCGGCGCGACGTTCATCCTGATCCACCGCGCCCAGGCCGACGCGGCCAAGACCCGCGCCATCTTCCGGTTCTTCGACTGGTGTTACCGCTCCGGCGCCGCCCTGGCCAAGGAGCTGCACTACGTGCCCATGCCCGAGAACGTGATCGAGCTCGTCGCCAAGCGCTGGGCCTCCGAGATCACCGCGGACGGCAAGCCCATCGTGTGGAAATGACCGATACCCCAGGGAGGCCCAGATGACGCTTCGGAGACTCGCCAACCTGTGGAAGGCCCAGACCTCCTTCCGCAAGACCAGCGCCTTTCACCGCAGCGCGGACCGGGCCTTCCGCCTTCTCACCCTCCTGTGCGCCGTCTCCACCCTGCTGCTGGTGGGGGCCATCCTGTGGAACCTGGTCGAGAATGCCTGGCCGTCGATCACCAGGTTCGGGCTCGGGTTCGTCACCTCCTCCCAGTGGAACCCCGTCAAGAGTCAGTACGGCGCCGCCTCGTCGATCTACGGCACCCTCGTGTCCACCGCCATCGCGCTGATCCTGGCGCTGCCGATCAGCGTGGCCATCGCGCTGTTCCTGACCAGCTACGCCCCACCCTGGTTGGCGAGGATCGTGGGCACCTGCGTGGAGCTGCTGGCGGCCATCCCCAGCATCATATACGGCATGTGGGGCCTGTTCGTGTTCGCCCCGTACATGCAGAAGACCGTGCAGCCGATGCTGGCAAAGCTCCCGGGACCACTGTTCGACGGCGCCCCCCTGGGGGTGGGCATGCTCACCGCCGGCATCATCCTGGCGCTCATGATCCTGCCCTTCCTCACCGCGGTGATGCGCGACGTGTTCTCCATGACCCCGCCGGTGCTCCTGGAGAGCGCGGCGGGCATGGGCTCCACCTCCTGGGAGGTGACGCGGAAGATCGCCATCCCCTACGGCCTGCGCGGCCTCATCGGCGCGACCTTCCTCGGCCTGGGGCGCGCCATCGGCGAGACCATGGCGGTGACCTTCGTCATCGGCAACAGCCACCGCATCTCGACGAGCCTGTTCGCGCCCGGGAACACCATCGCGTCCACCCTGGCCAACGAGTTCAACGAGGCCGACAGCCCGCTGCTCGAGGCCGCGCTCATCGAGCTGGGCCTGATTCTGTTCGTCATCACCCTGATCATCCAGATCCTGGCGCACCTGTGGCTGCGCAGCCTGCAGAAGCGGCAGGCCCGGTAGGCGACCATGACCGAGCTGCGACTCTCCCACCGCCCCGCCACCGCCCGCAAGGCCCTGGACGTCTTCGTGCGCGCCTTCTCGGTCCTCTCGGCCGCCCTGGGCATCTTCTTCCTGTTCTGGATCCTCTGGGTGGTCCTGCAAAAGGGCCACACCGTCCTCTCATGGTCGTTCTTCACGTCCGCGCCCCCCTCCCCCGGCGAGGGCGTCGGCGGCATCAAGTACGCCCTCGTCGGCACCCTGAAGATGACCGGCCTGGCCTGCCTCATGGGCGTGCCGGTGGGGCTGCTCACCGGCGTGTACCTGGCCGAGTTCGGCCGCCACGGCGCGTTCGCCTCCGGGGTGCGCTTCTGCGTGAACCTGCTCATGGGCATCCCGTCGATCCTGGTGGGCCTGTTCGCCTACACCATCATCGTGCTCGCCGCGCCCCGGCACTACAGCGGCAACGCCGGCGCCTTCGCCCTGGCGATCATCATGCTACCCACGGTGGCGCGCACCTCCGAGGACATGCTGCTCCTGGTTCCCGACGCCCTGCGCGAGAGCGCGCTGGCCCTGGGGATCCCGCGCTGGCGCGTGATCACCGGCATCCTGTTCCGCGCCGCCCGCAAGGGGCTGCTCACCGGCGTGCTGCTCTCGGTGTCCCGCGTGTCCGGCGAGACCGCCCCGCTGCTCTTCACGGCGCTGAACAACAACTTCTACCCGAAGGACCTGAGCCAGCCCACCGCCAACCTCACTGTAACCATCTACAATTACGCGATGAGCCCGTACGACAACTGGCAACGCGTGGCCTGGGGCGCATCCCTGGTCATCATGGCGTTCCTGCTGGGCGTCACCCTGCTCTTGCGTTTCATCCTCAAGGAGAGGCACCGCTCATGAACGTCCCAGCCCAGGAAACCCCGTTCGAGACCGTCCGCGACGTGGTCATCGAGAACCCCGTGATCTCGGCGCAACAGCTCGATTTCTGGTACGGCCAGAGCCAGGCGCTGTTCGCCAACGACCTGGACATCGCCCCGCGCAAGGTCACCGCCATCATCGGCCCCTCGGGCTGCGGCAAGAGCACCCACCTGCGGGTGTACAACCGCATCTTCGAGCAGTACCGCGGGCAACGGGCCGTCGGCCGCGTGCTCCTCGACGGGCAGGACCTGCTCGCGCCGGGCACCGACGTCATCGCCCTGCGCCGGCGCGTCGGCATGATCTTCCAGAAGCCCACGCCCTTCCCCATGAGCATCTTCGAGAACGTGGCCTACGGCGTGCGCCTGCACTTCGCCTTCTCGCGCAAGGAGCTCGAACAGAAGGTCGAGGAGAGCCTGCGCGCGGCCGCCCTGTGGGACGAGGTGAAGGATCTCCTGCACAAGCCCGGCACCGCGCTCTCGGGCGGCCAGCAGCAGCGCCTTTGCATCGCCCGCGCCCTGGCGATGTCCCCCGAGGTGCTGCTCATGGACGAGCCCACCTCGGCGATCGACCCCGTGGCCACCGCCCGCATCGAAGAGCTGGTGCTCCAGCTCAAGGAGCGCCTCACGGTGGTCATCGTCACCCACAACATGCAGCAGGCGGCCCGCATCAGCGACAACACCGCCTTCTTCCACCTGGGCCGCATCATCGAGTTCGGCGCCACCGCGAAGATGTTCACCAACCCCTCGCACCCCAAGACCGAGGAGTACATCACCGGGAGGTTCGGCTGATGCACCGTCAACTCAACCGAGAGATTGAAAAGATCAAGCAGCACATCCTCAAGCTCGGAGCATCGGTCGAGGCCGCCTTCTTCGACGCGCTGACAGCCTGCCGCGAGCACCGCCGGGATCTGGCCGACGCCGTCATCTCCGGTGACGCCGCCATCGACCAGGCCGAGCTCGACCTGGAGGAGGAATGCCTCAAGTTGTTCGCCCTCTACCAGCCGGTGGCCGGCGACCTGCGTTTCCTGGTGGCCGTTCTAAAAATAAACAACGACCTCGAGCGAATCGGCGACCTGGCGGTGAACATCGCCGAGCGGGCGGCCTTCCTGGCCGACCACCCGCTGGAGACCTTCCCCTTCGACTTTACCCGCATGGCCGAGGTGACCGCCAGCATGCTGCGTCAAAGCCTGGACGCACTCTCCTCTGGGAGCCTTCCGCCCGCCCTCGAGGTCCCCGCCATGGACGACGAGGTGGACGGGATCAACCGCGACACGTACCGTCGGGTCCAGGACGCCATGCGCACGGACCCCGACCGCATCGGGAGCCTGATCCAGGTTCTGGGCATCTCCCGCAGCCTCGAGCGCATCGCCGACCATGCCACGGACATCGCAGAGGATGTCGTCTACATGGCCTCGGGCGAGATCGTCCGCCACCCCACGCTGCCCCGCAGGACCTAGAACTAATAAGATTCAAATGTCGCCCGCGTGGCGGGCGCACGAACTCGCCTGCCACGCAGGCGTACAGACCAGCGAAGGCTGCGACCGTCCCGAAGGGACTGTCGCGTGCCTGGTGAAGAGGAAAGTCTCCCTCATGTACGAATGGACGGGCCCCTCCCCCGCCCCGGTCCGTGCCCTTTGACCCGCCCGGGGTTTCTTGCTACATCATCTGCGTCCGCAACCGCGATCCCCCATGATGCGCAGAATTCTT
>CALKWH010000438.1 GCA_938004375.1 uncultured Pseudomonadota bacterium | reverse complement strand
TCGTATTCGGTGACTGGAGTTCAGACGTGTGCTCTTCCGATCTGTGTTCCAGGCCAGCTCCCTGTTCGACAGCCTGGACGTGCTGCAGAACGTGATGCTGCCGCTGAGAAAGGTCGCCAAACTCTCGGAGAAGGCCGCCCGGCCCCGCGCGCTGGAGCTCCTCGAGGAGGTGGGCATGACCGACTGGATCCACGCCCACCCGGCCGAGCTCGGCGACGGCATGCGCAAGCGCGTGGCCATCGCCCGGGCGCTGACCCTGAAGCCCGCCTACGTGCTCTTCGACGAGCCCACCACCGGGCTCGACCCCGTGTCCGCCCGCCGGGTGGACCGCCTCATCGCCACCCTGGCCGCCCACCACGGGGTCGGCTGCATCGTGGTCTCTCATGACCTGCAGTCGATCTTCAGCATCGGCCAGCGCATCGCCATGGTCTACCAGGGCCGCATCTACCTCGAGGGCCCCGCCGCCCAGTTCACCGCCTCGCAGGACCCCATCATCCGCCAGTTCTTCAGCGGCAGCTCCACGGGACCGATGGAGACCCCCGGGTTCTGACCCTCACCGGTCGGGTTCGATGATTCGCACTATCAGGGCAATCGAAAAAACTCTGTTCCATGAAGGGCGCTTCTCGATTTCGATTTCGATTTCGATTTCGACTTGGAATGTGCCGCCCACAGAGGAGTGCGCAAGCTATGCTTGCGCTTGAAGACAGGGAAAACGCGGGAGCAGAGCCCCACTATAGGGTTGGAACGACGACCCCGCGGTTTCCCGCCTGCGGCGGATCCCGGCTTCGCCGGCTGGCGCTCGGGGACTCGCGGTTCCGCTCATTTCATTCGCGTCCGGCGGGGGGCGTTCATGCGATCCGCATCCACGAATCGCCCGGCGGGCGATTCCACCGTCACCGTCACTGCTCCCGGTCACCGGTCACCGTCACCGCCCCCAGGGCAATCGCAAGAAGTTTCTCCTGATGAGGCTGGACGGTCGATTTCGATTTCGATATCCCTGTGGGATCGACCCCGCCCCCGGATGGAAAGCGGATGAATGCGCCACGACATCTCCAGTCGAAATCGAAATCGGAATCGAAATCGGAATCGAAATCGAGAATCCTTCCCGGCGGATCAGGTTTCCACTCGTTTTTCCAGCGAAAACAAAACTCGACCGCCCTGCCGTTGGCGATGGGGAAGGTTGACATCCGATCCCCAAGCGGTAAGGTGAAGTCTGTTTCAATCGGGGTGCTTCATGTCGTACTGGAAAATAAATCCATGGATATTTTTGCTCGCCGTTCTCTTCATCTCCTGCGACACGAAAACGAAGACGGTCGACTCCTGCGGGGACAACTACCTGGACCCGGGGGAGGCGTGCGACGGCAGCCACATGACGGCGACGACCTGCGTGGAGCTGGGGTACTACGAGCAGACGGACACGCTGACGTGCAAGGCCGACTGCACGTTCGACCTGTCGGTGTGCACGGGTGGTCGCTGCGGGGATGGAATTCTCCAGGGCATTCACCTGGAGAAGTGCGACGGCGAGAACCTGGACGACCAGACGTGCGGGACCCTCGGGCTGGGGGGCGGGACGCTCACGTGCAAGGACAACTGCCGGTTCGACGTGACGCGCTGCGAGTTGTCGGCGGTGTGCGGGGACGATGTGGCGGCGAGCCCGTACGAACCGTGTGACGGGACGGACCTGGACGACCAGACCTGCCAGACGAAGGGGTTTCACGCGGGAGTCCTCGCGTGCCATTCGGACTGCTCGGGGTTCGACACGACGGGGTGTACGAACTGCGGCAACGGCGCGGTGGATGACGGCGAGCAGTGCGACGGGACGAACTTGAATCAGGCGACCTGCGCGAGCCAGGGGTACAGCGGGGGGACGCTCGCGTGCACTTCCGGCTGCGCGTTCGACTTCACCGCGTGCGCGGCGCCGGTGACGTGCGGGAACGGGCAACTGGACACCGACGAGCAGTGCGACGGTACGCTGCTGAACGGGGCGACGTGCCAGACGCAGGGCTTCGCGAGCGGGACGCTGGGGTGCCGGCCGAACTGCGCGTTCGACACGACGGGGTGCACGAACTGCGGGAACGGGGTCATCAACGCCCCGGAGGTGTGCGACGGGGCGAACCTGGACGCCCAGACGTGTTTGACGCAGGGGTGGTACGGGGGCACGCTCGCGTGCGCGGCGGATTGCCTCTCGTTTGACGACGCGGCCTGTGTGGCGGCGGGGCGCTGCGGGGACGGGACGATCCAGACAACCTATGGCGAGGAGTGCGAGGGAACGAACCTGGGGAGCGGCACCTGCATGTCCGAGGGTTTCTACGAGGGGACGCTGGCGTGCGGATCGGACTGCCGATATGTCACGACGGGCTGCACCGGGAGCTGCGGGGACGGGACGATCCAGGGGACCCACGGGGAAGAGTGCGACGGGACGAATCTGAACGGGGCGACGTGCGTGAGTTCGGGGTACTCGCCGCGGAGCGGGGCGCTCGCGTGTACGGCGGCGTGTTCGTTCGACGAGTCCGCGTGTGTCCCGATCAGTTCCAACGCCAATCTCGCTTCCCTGACGGTCTCCTCTGGAACTCTAACTCCTAACTTCTCTTCTTCCACTATCTCCTATTCCGTGACGGTGCCTTTGGCGGAATCCAGCCTTACGGTGGCGGGGACGGCGGCGGACGCGCCGTGGGCGACGGTGGCGGTGTCGCCGACGCAGCCGATGGCGATATTGGATGGGGCGAACCCGGCGACGGTGACGGTGACGGCGGAGGACGGGACGCAGAAGGTGTACACGGTGACGGTGACGCGGCAGACCTACATCTCTCCGAACATCGGGACGCTGATCTACGTTCCCGGGGGGACCTTCCAGCGGGATTCGTCGGCGACGAACCTGAGCACGGTGTCGGAGTTTCGCATGAGCAAATATGAGATCACGCGGGCGCAGTGGACGGCGGTGACGGGGTGGGCGGATCCGAGCAACACGGGATATTCCAGCGGCGTGAACGATCCGGTGCAGCAGGTGAGTTGGTACGACGCGATCGCCTTTTGCAACAAGTTGAGCCTGCTCGAGGGTTTGACGCCGGTGTATACGGTGAGCGGGGTGGACTTCAGCACGCTGACGTACGCCGAAATTCCGACGAGCAGCAACACCACCTGGAACGAGGTGACGGCGAACTGGGCGTCCCTCGGGTACCGGCTGCCGAAGGAGATGGAGTGGATGTGGGCGGCGATGGGCGCTGATCTTGCGAATCCTGGGGCGACGAACACGACCGGGTATGCGAAGGTGTTCGCCGGGAGCACGGGGACGAACGCCATCGGGGATTACGCGGTGTTCGGGTACAACAGCGGCCAGGCAGGAGCCACGACGACGCAGCGATCGAACCCGGTGGGGTCGAAACTGGCGAATGAACTGGGGTTCCACGATCTCTCGGGGAACGTGTGGGAGTGGACGTGGGACTGGTATGGTTCGCCGTATCCGACGGGGACGGTGACGGACTATCGGGGGCCGGCCTCGGGCACCGGCCGCGTGAGGCGCGGGGGCAACTATAACGACTCTGCGTCCTACTGCACCGTGGCCTACCGGAGCAGCGGCAGCCCGTACGTCCGGAGCAACAGCATCGGTTTTCGGGTGGTCCGCAAATTCTCGAACATTGGCCTGGATTAACAAATCAAGGGGTTTTCGGAGTCAGGCGTTTTCGTGATCACCGAAATTTGATCAGGCGGCGGGGGCGAGGGGCTTCCAGTTGTGCGGCAGCAGGTCAGTGATTTGGTCGGGTGTAGTCGCGTGGCGAGCTCGCAGGACCTCGATGACCTCGGGCTTGCGGGGGGACGCCGGCTCGACCTTGGGCGCCGCCTTCGCCAGCTCCCGGAACTCCTGTGACACGCTCGGAATCTTCTCGCTCTTCTTCCCGAACAGCAGCATCGACAACTCCACCGAGTCCAACTGAACTCCGATCCGCTTCGAGTACTCATACAGACTCCCGCTGAACCGCTGAAAGCCAGCCAGCAGAGCCATCCGCTCCTGCATCGGGTACCGCCACCCGGGCTCTCGTTTCTCTTGCTGGATCGTTTTCCTTTGGGCGGCCGTGGACCCGAACGTGAACCGTCGGGACCGCGCTGGCGCAAGATTGCTCATGCTCTGAGAAAAGATGACAACTAGCGGACACGCAGAACGCCAGGAGCCGAGAGAGCCGGCGGGGTGGCGGCGGTGGGGGCCCCCCGGCGGCTTGCGTTAGAAAACGACGGGGGTGTCCGACGACTCCCCATCCCCAAGGCGAACGAGGCACCATGTAGAGGGGATGAAGAGGCCGCGGCCTTCGGCCGCGGACAGAGGGGGGGCGCCTCTGACCCAGGGTAGCTCCGCCTTCGACCGCGCAACCCTGGGCTACCCGTCTGTCAACCGCACGAAACGGGCGGTAAAGGTAAAGTGCCGACCCTTAAGAGATAACGCATGATTTCGATTTGGACCTTGAGAGATCCAAAATCACAAGAAAGAATCATGGGTTGATTTTTCATTGGAATCGACCCCGATACCGACCCCGACTCCGACTCCGACCCAGACGGGAACTGGAACCATGGGTGGCGGACCGCTCAACAAGGGAAAATCGTTAATTGGTCGATTCTTTTGTACTCCGGGGTGGGCACGGCGTTCTCGCGGCGTCCGCTCGAATTCGGCACCCTACGTTCAACCGATCCGTTTCCACGAATCGCCCGGCGGGCGATTCCACGGTCACGGCCACGGTCACGGCAACAAGAAGTCGAGATAATTCTCCCGGTCGATGACGGTGAAGGTCGAATCCGGGACGGTCTCGCGCCAGGCCTTCGGCGGCCTCGCGCCGCGGTTCCCCCACTTGAACTCGAAGCCCGCGAGCCGCCCGTCGCGCTCCTCCACCAGGTCCACCTCCTGTCCCGCGGTGCTCCGCCAGAAATAGAAGTTGGCGTATTGTTCCAGGTAGGACTGACGTTTCATGCGCTCGATGCAGAGGAAGTTTTCCCACAGCGCGCCGGTGTCCGAGCGCAGGTCGAGGGGATTCAGGTTCGAGATGAGCGCGTTGCGGATCCCCGTGTCGAAGAAGAAGTACTTGTGCTTTTTCCGCAGGTCGGTCCGGGGATTGTTTCCCATCCCCGGCAGGCGGTACAGGATGAAGGACTTCTCCAGGACGTCGAGGTACCGGTCGACCGTCTTGTAATTGAGGCCGACCTGGGCGCCCAGCTCGGTCAGCGACACCTCGGCGCCGAGCTGCAGGGCGATCAATCGCAGCAGGTCGAAAATGGCCCGGCTGTTGCGGAGGTTCTCCAGGGCCAGCACGTCCTTGAGCAGGTAGGATGAGGCCAACTCGTGCAGGATCCGGGTCTTCTCCGCCTTCGTGCCGGCGGTCACGACCTCGGGATAGCCGCCGAAGAGGACCGACTCCTCGAGCCGCGCGCGCAGGTCATGGCGGTTGTACAGGTTCGCCAGCTCCAGTTGCGCCACCGGAAAGAGCGTGAGCGTGCGCTTCCTGCCCGTCAGCGGTTCCCCCACCTGGCCGGCCAACTCGAAGGACGAAGAGCCCGTCGCGATGATCCGAAGTCCGGGGGACGCGTCGACGATCATCTTCAGGCCGGCGCCGATTCCGGCCACCTTCTGGGCCTCGTCGACCACGAGCAGGTCATATCCGGCGACGAACTCCAGCAGCCGATCGAGCCGACCGCCGGCGAACAACTCCTGCAGCCGCACGTCCTCGCCGGTCTCGACGCGGGCTCTCCATGGCGCCGTATTTAGGTAATTACGGATCAAGGTGGTCTTGCCGACCTGACGTGGACCATACAGAACCAGCACTTTTCCGGGTCGTAAGAAACGGTCCAGTTCGGCGAAGTGTCTTGGGATCATCGGGTCGATCATGACTTCCTCCCAGAATCACCATGGCGAAATCCTCGAAAATGTCAAGTTTTGAGGAGTTGGAATCCTTGAAATCGTGGAATTACAAGGAATTGGACTTGGGAGAGTGGAGCTCGATTTCGATTTCGATTTCGATTTTGAGTTGGAGTTGGAGTTGGAGTTGGAGTTGGAGTTGGAACGTTCTTCTGGCGGATCACAGGGCGTTGAGGATCACCTGCACGCGGCCGGTGGCGGGAGCGGCGTAGGACGAGACCACGACCCAGTAGGGGCCGCCGGCGGGGAGCTCGGCGGTCTCCACGGTAGCGGCGATGCCGGGGGCGGGGACGCCCGTGCACAGGTGGACTGCGTCGAGGCAGGAGGTGCCGGGCCCCGCCGGGATCGCGAGGGCGGCGGCGGGATCCGAGAAGTCCTCGGGCAAAAGGCGCAGGCGCACCCGGGCAGGGGTCGGCAGGGTGAACGAGAGCACGGTGGCCGGGAGCGCGCCGGACAGCCCGCAGGGCAGGGCGAAGGTCTGCGGTCCGGCGGCCAGGTCCACCCAGGCCGAGAGCGGGTGCCCCACGGCGAGGGCGCCCAGGGGACGGTCGGCCACGCAGACGCCCGGGACGCACGAGGCCGTGCCCATGCACTGGATGTCGGCGCAGTCGATCCAACCGTCGCCGTCGTCGTCCAGGCCGTCCCGGCAGCGGGTCTCCCCCCGGCAGACCGACAGGTCCGCACAGGCCGGATCGGCGCAGTCGGCGAGGCCGTCGCCGTTGTCGTCGACGCCGTTGTCGCACCACTCGTCGAGCGGTCCGGCCACCTGCAGTTCCAGGGTACCCAGGCCGGTGGCGTCGGTGGTGACCGCGTCCACGGTGAGGAAGTAGCGGGCCGCCGGCAGCCCGGCGTACGACCAAGTCCCGGGGAGGTGGAGCCCGGGCGAGGGCGCGCAGGCCAGCTCCCCGGCGGCGCAGCCGGTGCCCGGTCCGGCCTCGGTGGCCAGCGTCACCGAGTGGGATCCCGACTGGGTGAGGTGCAGAAGGACGTTGGACGGGGACGCGAGGGCGAAGCGCGCCGTGAAGTCCGCGCCCGCGCCGCCGCAGGAGGCGATCAGCGCGTTGGGCGTGGAGGTCGTGCTCCAGTCGGCCGAGACCAGGGCCCCGCGGTCCAGCGTGCCGAAGTCGAAGTGGACCACGCAGGCCGAGCCCACGCAGGCGGGGTCGCCGGCGCAGTCGAAGTCCCGGCAGTCGACGCGCCCGTCGAGGTCGTCGTCGTCGCCGTTGCCGCAGAGCTCGGGGGGCGCGCAGGCGGCGGCGCAGTCGGGATCGTCACAGTCGAAGAGGCCGTCCGCGTCGTCGTCGAGGCCGTTGTCGCACACCTCGGGCAGGCAGACCGGCTGCGCCGCGCAGTCGGGATCCTCGCAGTCGACGCGGCCGTCGTTGTCGTCGTCGAAGCCGTTGTCACAGAGCTCGTACACCGGCTCCACCAGGGTCACCTCCATCGGCTGCCCGGCCGGGGCCACGAGGCGGTAGGCGCCCGGGGGCAAAAGCGGCACCCGCAGCTCGCCGGAGTGGATCGGGTGCACGCAGGCGAGGGTGTCCAGCCCGCAGGTCGCGTCCGGCGCCTCCTCGCGGGCCAGGAACAGGCGGCCGTCGTCGCCGTCGAGCGTGACCACCAGCCCGGCGGGGGCGGCGAGCTCGAGGCGGAACACCCAGGTGGGATCGGCCGACGCCCAGCAGGGCACCGCGCGCACCACGGTGTCGTCGTTCCGCGGCAGGTTGAAGACATCGCCCACGCCGGCGTCGGTCGCGGCGTCGGTGGGGTCGCAGGCCCCGCATTGCGGGTGGCCGCCGCAGGCCGCGTCGTCGCAGTCGGCGCTGCCGTTGCCGTCGTCGTCGAGGCCGTTCGTGCAGTCCTCCGGGCGTCGGCAGGAGACGTGACCCAGGCAGTCGCCGTCGTCGCAGTCGGTGAGCCCGTCGTCGTCGTCGTCGAGGCCGTTGCCGCAGAGCTCGCCCTCGCAGGCGGGGTCGCCGACGCAGGCGGGGTCCAGGCAGTCGGCCCAGCCGTTCTCGTCGTCGTCCGTGGCGTTGTCGCAGACTTCGGCCACCTCGACGCGGCAGAACCGGCTGCAGCCGTCGCCGTCCACGGAGTTGCCGTCGTCGCAGGCCTCGGCGCCCTCGGTGCGGCCGTCGCCGCAAACGGGTCCCTCGTAGACGATCTTTTCATCGCAGGCAGGAAGCGCCAGCGTCCCGAGGAGAAAAAGCGGGAGCCAAGACAGAAGGCGGATCATTCCAGAAGGACGGGCCATAATTGATCAATGTCCTGCGCGTTCTGCTGCATGATGACCAGGCGGTCCACGTGCAGCCGGGCCTCGGGCGCCAGGTATTCGAATAGCACACCGAAACCCGCGGGCAACACCTTGCCGTCCAGGGTGACGTCCTCGGTGCGCCGCCACAGGATCCAGCCGATGGCCTCGACGCGGGAGAACCCCGGGATGCCGAAGATCAGGCCCACCCGGGTCAGAAGCGGCGGCGGCGCCCCGGCCACGAAGGCCCCCGTGGAGCTCAAATCGCGCAGGCGCCCCTCCACCCGGCGTCCCAGGCCCTCCTCCGAGGGCGTCACGCGCTGGAATACGCGGGCGAGCTCGGGGGGCAACTGGATCAGGTGGGCGGGGAGCACTTCGTAGGATACGGGCAAATCAAAGTAGAGTCGCGGGCTCTTTCTGCGGTTGCTCATGGTGGCCATGCTACGCAAGCCGCCGGAAAAAACCAAGCTGAATGTGACGGCCGCCCTGCATTCATGCGCGGGCGTTCTTTTCCTTGCTTTTTCCCCTCATATCGAGGAAAAACGGGACCGGCCGTCTCGCCCGACGGAGGCGGCGGAACCGGATGGACATGACCGACACACCCACCAAAGACCCCACTTCCACCACCAAGGAGCCCGGCACCGGACGCGGCAAGAAGCGCCGGAGTTCGGCCGAGGACAAGGAACTGCTGTCCGAGATCATGATGTCCCTGGGCATCGGCGAGCAGGGCACCCCGGCACCCCAGGAGGCGCCCTCCCGCAAGGTCGAGGAGCTCGTCGCCGGTCTGCCGGCCTTGAGTCCGCGGGACATGGACGAGCGGCTGCAGGCGCTGGGCTACCGGGGCCAGGAGCGGGCCCGCCGGGCCGTCACGCTCATGGCCTACCGCCACGTCTCCCGCCTGCGCTGGCTGTTCATCGACAAAAAGTCCGAGAACGAGATCGGCGGCAAGCAGAACCTGCTGCTGCTGGGACCCACGGGTTCAGGCAAGACCTTCCTGATCGAGACGCTGTTCGGCAGCATCCTCAAGCTGCCCACGGTCATCGTCGACGTGACCCCGTTCTCCGAGACCGGGTACGTCGGCCAGGATCCCAACAATATCCTGACCCGGCTGTACCACGTGGCCGACCGCGATCCCGAGCTCACCCAGGTGGGCATCATCGCGCTGGACGAGTTCGACAAGCTCGCCTCCAACCAGAACAACGCCGTGTTCGCGGGCGCCGGGACCACCAAGGACATCACCGGCATGGGCGTGCAGCGCGAGCTGCTCAAGATGCTCGAGGCCGCGGACGTGACCGCCCCGGTGGAGATGACCCACTCGTCCTACGTCGAGACCGTCACCATCAACACGCGCAACATCGCCTTCATCGGCATCGGCGCCTTCTCGGGCTTCGCGAGCATCGTCAACCGCTTCCGCTCCGGCAAGGTCGCCGGCTTCTTCTCGTCGGCCGCCGAGAAGCGCCGCTTCGACGAGACCGCCATCGCGGTGAACCTGGATCCCGAGGAGGTCGAGAACGTCGCCTACTTCCAGACCTACGGGTTCCTGCCCGAGCTCATCGCCCGGTTCCACCGCGTGGTGCCGTTCGCGCCGCTGGACCGGCCGGTGCTGCGCGAGATCCTGCTGGACAACTTCCTGAAGAAGGCCATCGCCGAGTTCCGCCTCGAGAGGATCGAGCTGGTCGTGCCCGACGAGGTCGTCGATCACCTCGTCACGGCCGCCGTGAAGCGCGAGACCGGCGCCCGCGGGCTGAACACCTTCCTGTTCACCTTCCTCGAGGAGCAGGCCTACACCTGGTTCGGCTCCGGCGTCGAGAAGACCGTCGAGCTCTTCCTCGAGGGCGACCGCATCCGGTCCCGGGCGGTCTAATCCCATCCACCCCTAGGAGGCCTCATGGACAAGATCGTCATCACCGGGGGCAGACGCCTGGCCGGCAGCATCCGCGTGTCCGGCGCCAAGAACGCCGCGCTGCCGCTTCTGGCGGCCTCGCTGCTGGCGCCCGGGCGCAACGTCTTTCACAACGTCCCCCGGCTGGGCGACCTGCGGACCATGGCCAAGTGCCTGGCCATCATGGGCGCCGACGTGGACCTGCGGTGGCCGGACGTGGTCGTGGACACCACGGACATCGTGAGCACCGTCGCCCCGTACGAGCTCATGAAGACCATGCGCGCGGCGATCCTGGTCCTCGGACCGCTGGTGGCCCGCATGGGGCGCGCCACCGTCTCTTTGCCCGGCGGCTGCGCCATCGGCGCCCGGCCCATCGATCTGCACCTGATGGGCCTCGAGGCCATGGGCGCCAAGGTCGCGATCAAGGGCGGCTACGTCGAGGTCGTCTGCCCCCGTCTCCAGGGCGCGCACATCCGCTTCCCCCAGCCCACGGTGGGCGGCACCGAGAACCTGCTCATGGCGGCCACCCTGGCCGACGGCGTCACCACGCTGGACAACGCGGCCTGCGAACCCGAGATCGTGGACCTGGCCGAGCTGCTCAACAAGATGGGCGCCCGGATCAAGGGTGCGGGCACGCCGTTCATCACCATCGAGGGCGTGCGGGAGCTCTCCCCCACCGAGCACGTGGTCATCCCGGACCGCATCGAGACGGGCACGCTCATGATCGCGGCCGCCATCACCCGCGGCGACGTGGTCCTCGAGGGCATCTGCCCCGAGCACCTCGAGGTGATCGTCGAGAAGCTGCGCCTCGCCGGCGTGCAGGTGGACTTCACCGGCACCAGCGTGCGCGTACGCGGCGGCGACACGATCCACCCGCTGGACATCATCACCCAGCCCCACCCGGGCTTCCCCACCGACATGCAGGCCCAGTTCATGGTGCTGGCCCTGGCCGCCCGGGGTCAGAGCATCATCACCGAGAGCATCTTCGAGAACCGGTTCATGCACGTCCCAGAACTGATGCGCATGGGCGCGGACATCTCCATCCGCGGCCGCACCGCCATCATCCGGGGGCCCGCCGAGCTCTCCGGCGCCACCGTCATGGCCACCGATCTGCGCGCCTCGGCCAGCCTGATCCTGGCCGGCCTCATCGCCTCGGGGGAGACCCACGTTCTGCGCGTCTATCACCTCGATCGCGGTTACGAGCAGATCGAGAAGAAGCTCGAGGCGCTGGGCGCCTCGGTGGTGCGCGTCTCGGGCGGCGAGTATTAGCTCCGACGGTCAGTCATCCTCCTCGGACAACTGCATGGGCATGGGGGGCGGTGGCGGGGCCATTTCCACGGGCATGGGGGGTGGGGGCGGGGCCATTTCCACGGGCATGTCTGCGGGCGCGTCCGCGGGCATGTCGGCCTCCATCGCGGCAGCCTGCATGGGGGCGGAGACGGTCGGCTTCTTCGCGGCGTCGGGCTTCTTGTGCCCGCGCAGGGTGGCCCAGCCCGCGGCGAAGGTGTAGCCGCGGGGCGCGAGCACCGACGTGTACACGACCACGGCCACGATCCCGAGCACGACGTAGACGATCAGGTATTCCAGCCAGGTCGGTTCGTTTTTCTTGTTCTGAGAGTCCATCACATCTCCTCGCGTCCCCTAAAATGAAAAAAATGCGGAAAAAGCGCAACCCTTTTGAAGCGGCCCCGATAATGAAGTCGACCGGAAAGGAGGTCACCGATGGAAATCCAGAAGACCGTGATGTTGCAGTTCGGGGCGTCGCCCGTGAGGACCCGCTCCCCCGAGGCCTTCGAGCAGGCAGTGAAAAAAGCCAAGGGCGCCGTGGGCGCGGGGCTGACCACCCTCGCCGGGGTGGCGCCGTCCCTGGTGGGCGGGCCCGCCGGCGCCCTGCTGTCGGCGGCGGGCCCGGGGTCGGGCACGTCGGACCTGGCCGCGCTGCAGAAGCAGCAGCAGGACGCCAACCTGGACTACCTGAAACTGCAGCTCGAGGTGCAGGCCGAGAACCGGCAGTACACCACGCTGTCCAACGTGCTCAAGAGCCGCCACGACACCGCCAAGGCGGCGATCACCAACCTGAGGGCCTGAACCATGGCATTCGTCGCGCTGAAACCCACCGTCACCGACATCTTCTCCACCGCGTTTTCCCTGCGCCGCGCCATCCACCAGGCCCGCGTCGACGAGCGTCGGAACCCCGAGAGCGCCCGGGCCCTGGTGCAGGCGGCCGACCGGCTCCTGCGGGTCATCCTGGGGCGGGACGCCGACCGTCGGCCTCTGCAGATGTACCAGTTGAACCTGGCCTTGCGTTCCCTGGTCTACGACCTGTTCGATTCGGGGGCGCTCCCCGACGCGGACGCGGACGGGATCCTGGAGCACTCGTTCCGGTTCGAGGCCCGCCACCTGGCGCGGATCGCGGCTCAGACGGATTGGTCGTCCGAGGGTTCGGCCGGGTGAAAGGTCTTCGACAGACGGGGCGCGTCCTCGTCCCGGGGGCTCCAGGTGTCCGGGGGCGGGTCGATCCGCAGTTCGGACATGGGGGGAACCAGGGGGGGGTCCGACTTGTCTGACTTGTCTGACTGGTCCGACTGGTCTGACAGGTCCGACAGGTCCGACAGGTCCGACAGGTCCGACAGGTCCGACAGGTCCGACAGGTCCG
>CALKWH010000437.1 GCA_938004375.1 uncultured Pseudomonadota bacterium | reverse complement strand
ACAAGCACCAGCGCCCTCTGCTCGACGGTATCAGTGGACCTGACGAGCGCTGTGAGGTCCGACTTGTCCGACTGGTCTGACTGGTCTGACTGGTCTGACTTGCTGACTAGTCCGACCCGCCCACCAGGCGCGACGCGATCGCCAGATAAAACGAAGGCAGCACGAAGAGGCTGAGGAAGGTCGAGGAGAACAGGCCGCCCAGGATCACGATGCCCATGGGCGCCTGGAGCTCGTTGCCCGGCGCGCCGGCCGAAAACACCAGCGGGACCAGGGCGAACATGGAGGTCAGCGCCGTCATCAGGATCGGGGCCAGCCGCTCGGCCGAGCCCTGCAGGACGAGCTCCGCCAGGGGCGCGTCCGGCCGTTCCCGGGCGACGTGGGCAAAGTGATCGAGCAGCAGGATGCCGTTGCGGACCGCGATGCCGAACAGGGTGATGAAGCCCAGCATCGAGGCGACGCTCACAGGCGTGTTCGTGAGCCACAGCGCGACCTGGCCACCCACCAGGGCGAACGGCAGGTTCAGCAGCATCAGCCCGGCCTTCCACAGGCTGCCGAAGGTGACTGCCAGGATCATCAGGATGGCTGCCGCGACCAGCGCGAGGATCCACAGCAGGGAGCGGGTGGCCCGGGCCTCGGCCTCGAACTGGCCGCCGTACTCCAGCCGGTAGCCCGGAGGCAGGCTGACCGCCCCGTCGAGCCGGTCGCGGATGCGCGCCACCAGGGCGGCCGTGTCCGAACTGGAGAAGTTGGCGGTCACCAGGATGCGACGACGCCCGTTCTCATGGAGGATGACGTTGGGTCCCATGGCCGGCTCCAGGGAGGCGAGTCGGGAGATCGGGACGGGTCCCGAGCGCGGCGACAGGAGGTTCAGGCCCGCGATCCGCGCGTTCCAGGTGCGCGCAGCGGGCTCCAGCGTCAGCAGGACGTCCCGGCGCGTGGGGCCGGGCAGGTGGACCGTGCCCACTACGGTGCCATGGAGCGCGGTCTCGAGGAAGCCGATGACCCGCGCGGGGGTGAGCCCCGCCTCGGCGAGCTCCCGGCGGTTTAGCCGCAGGTGCTCCTGCCGCACCTCGACCACCGGCTCCACGGTGACGTCCACCACGCCCAAGATCCCGCCGAGCTCGGCGGCCACCTCCTTGGCCAGCCGGCGCAGCTCCCAGAGCTCCTCGCCTACGACGCGCACCACGAAGGTCGTCCGGGAGCCCGAGAGCATGTGGTCGATGCGGTGGGCCAGCGGCTGCCCCACCTGCACCTGGACGCCCAAGAGATCGCCCAGCTTCCGGCGGATCTCCCGCACGATGGCGTCCTTGCCGCGGCCCGTGCGGGAGAGCCGCACCTCGATTTCGGAGCCGTTCACGTCCATGGCGTGCTCGTCCTGTTCCGTGCGACCCGTGCGTCGAGACGTGGAGCGCACCTCCGGTACCGTGAGCAGGCGGCGCTCGACCTCGCGGCCCAGCGCGTCGGACTCGGCCAGGGAGGTGCCGGGGAGCGCGATCACGGTGATGTTCAGCGCCCCCTCGTTCCACTCCGGGAGGAAGCGCCGGTCCTGACGGGCCACCGCCCAGACGGCGAGGCCGGTGGCCACGACGAGCACCACCAGCAGGGGGAGGGCGTGGGGCAGCGTCCTGCGCAGCACCGCCAGGTAGCCTCGCCGCAGCATGCGGGACGTGGCGCTGCCTTCGGGCTTCGGACCGGGGGCGGAGTTCCGGTGGCGGAGCCCCCCCAGGAGCAGGGTGGAGAGGGCGGGGCCCAGGGTGAGGAACACCACCAGCGAGCTCACGTTGGCCGCCAGGAACGCCCAGCCCAGGGGCGCCATCAGGAGCCCCTCCATCCCGCCGATGAAGAAGATGGGGACGAACACCACCACCAGGAGTACGTTGGCGAACACGACCGAGCGCAGGATCTCCCGGGTCGCCGAGAAAACCACGGCAGCGACGGGCCTGCGTTCCCGGTCCGGAGGCGCGCGGTCCTGGGCGAAGCGGCGCCAGGCGTTCTCGACGCCGATGATGGCGTCGTCGATGAGCACGCCGATGGCGAGCGTCAGGCCTCCCAGGGACATCGTGTTGAACTCGACGCCGATGGCTTTCAGGAAGAGCACGGCGACGAGCAGCGAGAGCGGGAGCGAACTGAGCGAGACGAGGAGTGCGCGCCAGTCCAGCAGGAACAGCAGCAGGATCAGGCACAGGAGGATGGCCCCGTCGCGCAGCGAGCGCCCGACGTTGTCGATCGCGGTCCGAATGAAGTCCGCCTGGCTGAACAGGTGACGCTCCAGGCGGGCGCCGGGGGGCAGCCGGCGTTCGACGGCGTCCAGCGCTGCGTGGATGCGTCCAGTGAGCTCGAGGGTGTTCCCGTCGGGGTGGCGCAGCACGGTGATCACGATCCCCGGGCGCCCGTTTACGCTGCCGTCGCCGCGCCGGACGGCGTGGCCGGGGACCACCCGGGCGACGCGCCCGACCGTGACAGGGACGCCCCCGCGGACGGCGACGACCAGTTCCTCGAGGTCGGCGGGCTCCCGGACCTGCCCGAGGATGCGGACCAGGGATTCCTGGGGCCCCTCGACCCGGAACCCAGCGCTCGAGTTCGTGCCTGCGGCCTCCAGGGCCGCCTGGAGCTCGTCGAGCCCGACGCCGAAGGACTCCAGGGCGTCCGGATCGGCGATGACGTGCCACTGCCCGGTCTCGCCGCCCGTCACGAAGACCTGCGCGACGCCGGGGATCCGGACCAGCGCCGCGCGGACCTCGCGCACGGCGAAATCCCGAAGCGCCACGGGATCCTGCCCCTCCCCCACCAGCCCGATGGTCATGATCTCGCCCATGACCGAGGTCTCCGGCGTGATTCCCGGCGGCTCCACTCCGGGCGGCAGCTCGGCGGCGGCCACGGCGAGCCGCTCGCTCACGATGCGGCGGGCCGTCTGCAGGGGGACGCCCCAGGCGAACTCCACCCACACGACCGAGAAGCCGTAGCCGGAGACCGAACGCGTGCGCCGCACGCGGGGTGCCCCCACGAGGGTGTTCTCGAGAACGCGGGTGACCTGCAGCTCCGACTCCTCGGGCGCGAGCCGGTCGGTCTCGGTGATGACGGTGATGGTCACCGCCGTCAGATCGGGGAACACGTCCACCGCCATGCCCCGGGCGGTCCACCAGCCGAGGACGGCCACCAGGCCCGAGAGCAGCACGACGGCGACCCGGGCTTCCACACTCATTCGGATCAGGCGTTCCAGCATGCGCATGGCGGCCTCCTAATGGGTGTGCGCGGACTGCGGGATCGCCGCCTTCGCGCTGTGGTAGAGCAGGTGCTGCGGGTTTTCGACGACCACCTCCTCGCCGGGCGCGAGGCCCTCGAGCACGCTCACGGCCGTCTCGTCCTCGTCTCCGGTGCGGACCATGCGGCGGGTGAAGGCAGCGGGGCCCGTGCGCACGAAGGCGACGGTCGGGAAGCCGTCCCGGACCAGCGCGGAGCGGGGCACCACGGGGCCCTTGCGGTCGACGCCGGACCGCAGGTGGACGCGGACGCGGGCGCCACCCCGGAGGTGGCCGTCGGAGTTGTCGATCCGGGCGAGGACCGTGCCGGTGCGGGACACCGGATCCACCCCCGGCAGGACCACCAGGGGTTCGTCTCCGGCGCCGCCCAGGGGGCGCGGCGTCGGGTCCCCGGGGACCAGGAACCAGCCCGTGGGGCGCGGTCCGACGGCCGGAAGGTCAGCGTCGAAGACCCGGATCCGAAGTTCCAGGCGGCGCTCGTCCCGCACGGTGATCAACGCCTGCCCGGGCTCAACGACGCCCCCCTCTCCGACGGCGACGTGGACCAGGGTGCCGTCGATGGGGGCGCGCAACTCCCGCAGCGAGGCGGGGTCGGGGCGCCCGGCGTTGGCCCGGCGCAGGCGGGCGAGGCGGGCCCCGACCTGGTTCACCCGGGCCCGGCCCAGGGCCTCGGCGGTCTCGGCCTCCTCGATCCGCTCGCGGGACTCCAGCCCCTTTTCGGCGAGCCCGCGGGCTCGCTCCAGTTTTTTCTTGTCAGCCTGCCAGAGCGTCCAGGCGGACTCCCATTCGCCCTGGAGGAGCTCGGTCTGGGACTCCGGAGTCCACACCGCGATCCGGCCCAGCGGCTCACCCCGCTTCACGGCCCGGCCCGCCACCGCCGGGGGATCCGTCGGCAGCCAGATCCCCCGCGCGGGAGAGACCAGCGCCGCCTCGGCGCCGGGCGTGGGAGCGAGCTCCCCCACGGTGCGCACGGTGGCGCGCACCGTCCGCTCCTGAACGGGCGCCGTTCGAATGCCCAGCTCCGCGAGCTCGACCTCGGTCAACAGGATTTCTCCTCGGGGCGCAGCCCCGGGCGAGGCCGCCGGCGCGCCGTGGTCATGGCCGTGCCCATGCCCGCCGTGGCAAGCGGCGAGAAAGAGAAACAGGTTCAGAATGAGAATGATCAGCTCTTGTCGCATCTTGACCCCCCGTGCGCCCGACCGGGCGCGTCCTATGACGTTTGGACGGGAGCTCAGGCGATGGGGGGACGATAGGGGAGGGTCGAGAAGCCGTCACGGAGCGCGCCGGCCTCGGCGAACGGGAAGCGGTGCCGTTCGTGGGCTCGACGGCCCAGGTCGGGGACGCGCCGGCCGCCGGGGAACAACTGCGCGAGATTGAATCCGCAGACGTGGGTCCCGCAGGTGCCCGCGCAACACCCCTCGGATTCGGGCGCGTGGTGGTGATGCCAGGTGGCCTCGAGGATGGAGAAGTGCCCGTGGTTCACGTAGTGCGCGACGTTCTCGACCAGCTCCACCGTGGCCGGAAAGAGCACGGAGATCATGAGAATGGCGGTGAAGATGCGCACGCGGGCCATGGAAGTTCTATACCGAATCGCTGCCAGGTTTGCAAGAGTCGTCTAATAGTTGATCCGGAAGCGCGTGGTCTTCAGGGAACACCGGCGCACTCGCGGATCCGGCGGATCAGGGCGGGCATCTGGCCGGGCATGGAGAAGACCTGGGTGCAGCCGCAGTCCAGGTGGTCGCGGTGGTCGGTCTCGTGGGCGTCGTGGGAGAGGAAGAACACCGGCTTGTGCCGGAACTGGGTGCGGATGGCGCTGCACAGCGTGTGCGAGTCGGAGAAGCGGGGCCGGGAGTCCATGATGACCACGTCCGGGTTCTCGATCTGGAGCTGGGACACGAAGCGCAGGCCGTTCTCGGCGCGCAGGATCTCATAGCCCTGCGCGGTCAACTGGCTGTCCAGCAGGGGATGACATTCGGTGGGATGCACGAGGAGGATCTTGGGCGCCATGGCTACTGTCCTTCCGTGTACGGCCGGCTCTCGACGCCCGAGAGCCCCAGGCGGGTGAGCTTGTCGATCTTGAGTTGGGCGTCGGTGAGCATGGCCTGGCCGTGCCGGGAGAGCGCAGCGCCGCGCTCGTAGAGCCGGATGCTCAGTTCCAGGCTCAGATCCCCCCCCTCGAGCTGGTCGAGGATGCCGGAAAGTTCGGCCATGACTTCCTCAAAGGTGCCGGGGAGGGGGGATTCGGGGGTCTGCATGGACATGCCTCGCGAGCGTACCACGGGGCCGGGACGCTGGCGAGTTTCTAATGGAAAGCCCCGGGGATTGCAAGAGGGACCGGAAATTCATTTGTGGCGGGGCCATACTTGCACTACCATGGCGCCGGGGCGCGGAGGGACCATGAGTCAGGACACCGCCGCGCCGGGAGAGGACCTCCATGCCGGGACGTCGCAGACCGGGCGCCAGGGCGGATCAGCCGTCCGTCGCCAAGTTGAAGTTTCCACCCTCCGAGGCCTGTCCGGACTGCGGCCGCCCGAAGGTCGCCTGTCTGTGCGGTCAGGTCGTGGCCGTGCCCCACCGGCTGGCCGTGGTGATCCTCGAGCACCCGCAGGAGACCCATAAATGGATGAACTCGGCCGCTCTCGCCGCGCGCCTGTTCGCGGACTGCGCGGTGCGCGTGGGCCTCTCGTGGCGCAACCTGGAGGCCGCCACCGGCCGCACCTGGAAGCCGTCCGAATGGGCGGTGCTGGTGCTCAAGGGCGAGGGTGGGACCGGGGACCGCCCGGTGGCCGTGCGCGCCCGCGGGGAGCGGGTGGACGACGCCGCCGGGCTGCGGGGCATCATCGCCCTGGACGGCAACTGGCAGCAGGCCAAGACCTTGTGGTGGCGCAATCCGTGGCTGCTCAAGTGCCGCACCATCGAACTGAACCCGGTGCTGGCCTCCCAGCGCGCCCAGGTGAAGAAGGCGGGCCTCTCGACGATCGAGGCCGTCGGTTTCTGCCTGGCCCACCTCGAGAACGCCCCCGGGATCCTGGACGCCACCTCCGCGGCGTACCGGAAATTCGTGGTCGAGCCCGCCCGCGCCGCGTGGAAAAAGGAAGAAGCCAGAACCGCCGGCCCCGTCGGCCCTGCCTGATCGGCTCAAAAACCGCTGGACAATAACCTACTTCGGGAGTATGAAAATGCCGGAGGAGGCGTGCCATGAAGTTTTCCACGCGCGTCCGGTACGGCCTGCGGGCATTGTTGGAGTTGACCCGGGAAGGGCAGGAACGGCCGGTGCCGCTGGTCCGGCTGGCCGAGAAGCAGAACCTGTCGGTCAAATATCTGGAGAACCTGTTTCACTCTCTGCGTGACGCCCATATTGTGGCGGCCTCCCGGGGTCCGCGGGGCGGCTACCGGCTGGCGCGGCCGGCCGAGGAGATCTCCGTGCTGGAGATCTCCCAGGCCCTCGACGGCCGGGTGCGGCTGGTGGAGTGCGTGGGCAATCCGCGGTTCTGCGATCAGGTGGACCACTGCCAGACCCACCTGCTCTGGGAGGAGCTCTCCCGGGTCCTCGA
>CALKWH010000436.1 GCA_938004375.1 uncultured Pseudomonadota bacterium | reverse complement strand
ACCATCGCCTTCTCGTACAAGGGGGACATCTGGTCGGTGCCCGCCGCCGGCGGGACGGCCGTGCCCCTCACCCTGGGCGACTCTCACGAGTACGCCCCCGTATGGAGCCGCGACGGGAAGCAGATCGCCTTCGCGTCGGACCGCTACGGCAACTTCGACGTGTTCGTGATGCCGGCCGCCGGCGGCGAGGCCAGGCGCCTCACCTTCCACTCGGCCGCCGAAGTGCCCAGCGCCTTCACCGCCGATGGCCGGTCGGTGCTGTTCTCGGCCAGGCGGCAACAGGCCCCCGCCGACGTCCAGTTCCCCACCCGGGCCATGACCCAGCTCTACAGCGTCCCGGTGGCCGGGGGCCGCGTCGACATGGCGCTGGCGATGCCGGCGCTCGACGCCACCCTGGATTCGGCCGGGCGCCGGCTGATCTACCATGACGTCAAGGGCTACGAGGACAGCTGGCGCAAGCACCACACCTCGGCGGTGACGCGCGACGTCTGGCTCTATGACTTCAAGGCCAAGACATACGCCCAGCTCACCGAGTTCGCCGGCGAGGACCGGAACCCGGTGTTCGCCGCCAACGACAAGGACTTCTTCTACCTCAGCGAGCTGGACGGGACGTTCAACGTGTACCGCGCCCCCGTGGCCGATCCGGCCAAGGCCGTCCAGCTCACCAAATTTTCCCGGAACCCCGTCCGCTTCCTCACCCGCGCCCAGGACGACCTGCTCTGCTTCGGCTACGACGGCGAGATCTACACGCTGAAACCCGGCGGGCAGCCCGCCAAGGTCGCGGTGCACCTGGCCGTGGACGGCCGGGACACGCTGATGCAGGTGCTGCCGGTGCGCGAAGGGCTGGCGGAGGCGACGCTGTCGCCGAACGGCAAGGAATACGCCTGGGTGTTCCGCGGCGAGATCTTCGTCTCCAGCCTGGAGGCGGGGACCACGAAGCGCGTCACCAACACGCCGTGGCAGGAGCGGAGCGTGAACTTCAGCCCCGACGGGCGGTCGCTGGTCTACGCGGCGGAGAAGGACAACAACTGGAACGTCTACCGCGTCTCCATCGTGCGGAAGGAGGAGCCGTACTTCTACCTGTCCACCGTCCTCCAGGAGGAGCCGGTGGTGGCCACGGCGGCCGAGGAGTTCCAGCCCGCCTTCTCCCCCGACGGCAAGGAGGTGGCGTACCTGGAGGACCGGGTCGCCCTCAAGGTGATCAACCTCGAGTCGAAGGCGATCCGGCTGATCCTCCCCGCGGACAAGAACTACTCCTACCGCGACGGCGACCAGTACTACCAGTGGTCGCCCGACGGCAAGTGGTTTCTGGTTGAGTTCGGCTATCCCGAGCGGGTCCAGAACAGCCAGGTGGGCTTGGTGTCGGCCGACGGCCAGGGCGAGTTGCACAACCTCACCCTGAGCGGCTACGGCAACGGGGCGCCCAAATGGTCGCTGGACGGCACGATGATGATCTGGGGCACCACCCGGCACGGCGCCCGGCAGCAGGGCGGCGGGAGCGTCAGCGGCGACGTCTACGCGATGTTCTTCACGAAGGCCGCCTTTGACCGGTTCAAGCTCACCAAGGAGGAGTTCGCCCTGCTCAAGGAGCAGGAGGAGAAGGCCAAGAAGGAGGCGGCCGCCAAGGAAAAGGACGCGAAAAAGGAGGCCGGCGGGAAGGACGCGGCGGAAAAGGCGCCGACCAAGGACCTGACCTTCGACTGGGCGAACCTCGCGGAGCGGAAGGCCCGGCTGACGGTGCACTCGTCGCCGGCGCGGGACTGGCTCCTGTCCAAGGACGGCGAGAAGCTCTTCTACCTGACGAGCTTCGAGAAGGGGAACGACCTGTGGGTCCAGGAACTCCGCACCAACGAGACCAAGCTGTTCGCGAAGGTCAACGCGCGGCAGGCCGCCATGGAGCTGTCGGCCGACGGCAAGTTCATCTTCCTCCTGGCCGACCGCAAGCCCATGAAGGTGGACGCCGAGAACGGCAAGGCCGAGCCGCTCAAGATGGGCGACGAGATGATCCTGGACGCCGCCGGGGAGCGCGCGTACATCTTCGACCACGCCTGGCGGCAGCTGCGCGACAAGTTCTACGACCCCGGCCTGCACAACGTGGACTGGGACTACTACCACGCGCAGTACAAGAAGTTCCTACCCTTCATCAACAACAACTATGATTTTGCGGAGATGCTGAGCGAAATGCTGGGCGAGACCAACGCCTCCCACACCGGCTGCGGCTACCGGCCCCAGGTGACCGGCGGCGACGAGACGGCTGAACTCGGGCTCCTGGTTGCGTTCGATGGTGCGGGCGAGGGGGTGAAGATCGCCGAGGTCGTGGCCGGCGGCCCCCTTGACACCGCCGCGTCGCAGATCCGGGCGGGCCACGTGCTGGAGAAAATCGACGGCCAGCCGCTCACCGCGGGGATGGACTACAGCCGGCTCCTGAACCGGAAGGCGGGGAAGACCACCCTGCTCTCGGTGTACGACCCGGCCGCCGGCACCCGGTGGGAGGAGACGGTGAAGCCCGTCGCCGCCGGCGCGATGCAGGAGCTGCTCTACCAGCGCTGGGTGAAGGCCCGCCGCGCCGAGGTGGAGCGGCTGTCCGGCGGGAAGATCGGCTACGTGCACGTCCGGGCCATGAACGACCCCAGCATGCGCACCGTGTTCGAGGAGGCGCTGGGCCGCAACGTCGGCACGCAGGCCCTGATCGTGGACACCCGCTTCAACGGCGGCGGCAACATCCACGAGCAGCTTTCCGACTTCCTGAGCGGCCGCAAGTACTTCGACATCATCCCCCACGGCCAGTACATCGGCTCGGAGCCGTACGAAAAGTGGACCAAGCCCTCCATCGTGGTGATGGGCGAGGGGAACTACTCCGACGCGCACCTCTTCCCGGTCGCCTACAAGCTCAAGGGCGTCGGCAAGACCCTGGGCATGCCCGTGCCGGGGACCGGCACGTTCGTCTGGTGGGAGGCGCAGATCGACCCGACGCTGGTCTTCGGGATCCCCATGGGCGGCTGGCGCACCCCCGACGGCAAGTTCTGCGAGAACAACCAGCTCGAGCCCGAC
>CALKWH010000435.1 GCA_938004375.1 uncultured Pseudomonadota bacterium | reverse complement strand
ACCACCGAGATCTACACTCTTTCCCTACACGACGCTCTTCCGATCTTCGGAATGGATCGTTCGGATATCGAGGATTTGCCGGGACGACGAAGAGAGGACAGATAATCTGCCGCTTGTTACGCACCTGGACAATGCCCGCTCTTGATCGGGGGTTTGAACTTCCAGGCGGACAAGATCCGTCGTCTCCATGGCGTAAGGAAGGGTCAGGGCTAGGTCGAGCAAACCGAGATCGAGGAGGTCGATGAGGACATTGGCGTCATGGATGAGCAGGCGCATCTCTTAGGAGCCTCTCCTGACGGATCTCCTCGATCGATTTATTGGCCAGGTAGGCCGCCTTCGACATGGTAATCAACTCCTCGGAGATTGCCCGATGAAGAAGCTGGTCGAAGCGCCGCGGATGCTCCTCGATGGGGAACTCGCCAGGCTCATTCTTCTTCCAGCCCTTTGCGCTGACGGCCCGGTTGAACGCTTCGTATGCGTAGTCTGAGACGATCCCGTGCTGGCGGGCCCGGTACATGATCGCCTGCATGGAGATGCCGTACTGCCGCTTAAGAGTCCGGAGTTCGAAGAAGGAGATGTCCGATCTCTTCGATCCGAGCTCCTTGAAGAGGACCGGGCGGGGAAGAAGGAACGCTCCTCCGAACGAAGTACAGAGCTTTTCCCGCTCGGAGTCCGAGAGGGCGGGATCGAAGGAAAGGCGGAGGTGGGCGAACTCGTGCAGAGCAGTCAGACGCTTCCGGTCCGTCGGCGACTCCTTGTTGAGTACGATGATCGGAGCGCCTCCGGCTCTTCCCGATAGGCCGACGAAGCCTTCGGGTGCCGAGAGTTCGAGTACCTTGACGCCGTGTTCCTCCAAGAGGTCGACGACGGAGGCTACCGGGCTCTCCCGGCCCACCTTCCAGCGGTCCCGGAGTTCGAGGGCGAAGGACTCAATGTCCACCAGGGACGCGACGATGCCGCCCGGGATCGCGTCCGGACTTCGAGCGGCCCCGGGCAGGAGCGTCTCGAGCTCGACGTATCGCTCTATCCCGTCCTTCACCCGGGCGCTGATAGAGTCGAGATCTTTCTTGCCCAGGGAAGCCTTCTTCCGGAAATTGATTTCGGCGACAGCCATATCGTACTCGGAGAAGAAATAATCAGTCTTGATCGCCAGAGCCTCGGACAAGGCGATCAGTATTTCGCTGTCGGGGGACATGAGGTCGTTCTCGTACTTGCTGATCGCCTGCTTGGAGACACGCCGCCCCATCTTGGCCACGAGCGCGTCCATGGACAGTCCTGCCATAACCCTCGCGGCCTTGAGGCGCTGACCGAATGAAGTCGCCATGGCTCTACCCTCTGTAGACAAATATACACCAGAATACTTGTTTTGTCTACTTAGGGGAGAGGCTGTTTCTTACCGTTCTCCCCCCTCCCCGCCTCACCCCGGCGGCAGTAGAGGAAGCCCTAGCTCCTTTAAGAACTCGTTGTGCTTGTCCCGGGCCGTCTTGATCTCGCCCTCGATCCGGACCAGGTCGGCATGGACCGCGGCCAGGTCGATCTCGGGCTCCTCCCGGGCCGTGCTGACGTAGCGGGAGATGTTGAGGTTGTATCCCTCCTCGGCGATGCGGCCCATGGGGACGCGCGCGGAGTACCGGACTTCCTCCCGGCGGTGCCGGTAGGTGTCGACAATCTTGTCGATGTGTTCGTCGAGAAGCACGTTCTGCCGCTTGCCCTTCTCGAAGTGCTCGGCGGCGTTGATAAAGAGGACGTCGTCGGGCTTTTTGCACTTCTTGAGCACCAGGACGCAGACCGGGATGCCCGTGGAGTAGAAGAGGTTGGCGGGAAGTCCGATGACGGTGTCGATGTGGCCGTCCATCAAGAGCTTGGTGCGGATCTTTTCCTCCGCCCCGCCGCGGAACAGGACGCCGTGGGGCAGGATGATGGCCATCACGCCCTGATCCGAAAGGTAGTGGAAGCCGTGGAGGAGGAAGGCGAAGTCCGCGGCGGACTTGGGGGCCAGGCCGTGGTTCTTGAAGCGCACGTCGTCGGCCATGTCCTCCTTGGGTTCCCAGCGGTAGCTGAAGGGGGGATTGGCCACGACGGCGTCGAACTTGGGCATCTTGGCGGGGTTGGTCTCCCGAAGGAAGTCCCAGTCGTTGGTCAGGGTGTCGCCGTGGTAGATCTCGAACTCCGTGTCCTTGACCCCGTGCAGGAGCATGTTCATGCGCGCCAGGTTGTAGGTGGTGATGTTCTTCTCCTGGCCGCAGATCCTTCCGATGCCGTGGGGCCCCATCTGCTTGCGGACGTTGAGGAGCAGGGACCCGGAGCCGCAGGCGAAGTCCAGGACGCTCCCGAGTCGGGGAACCTTGCCGGTCCCGGGCTCCTGGCCGTCCAGGGTGACGATGCGGGAGAGGATGGTGGAGATCTGCTGGGGGGTGTAGAACTCGCCGGCCTTCTTCCCCGACCCGGCTGCGAACTGCCCGATCAGGTACTCGTAGGCGTCTCCCAGGGAGTCCACGTCGGTGGAGAACTCGGAAAGGCCCTTGGCGATCTCCTTTACGATCTCGCAGAGCTTCTTGTTCTTGTCCGCGTGGGTGCGGCCGAGCTTTTCGGAACCCAGGTTGATCTCGGAGAAGAGGCCCTGGAAGGTGCTCTCGAAGGACTCGTTCTCGATATACTTGAAGCCGTCCCGCAGGGTGTCCAACAGGTCGGGGCTTTGGCCCCGGGCGAGGTTGGCGATGTTGGCCCAGAGGTGGTCCGGCTTGATCACGTAGTGGATCTTGCGCCGCATCTGTTTCTCGAAGTCCGCCGAGTCGCCAAGATTTTGCGCGTACCAGACCGCCAGGGGCACGCGGGGGTCGCCTGCGGGCAGGGCGGGGTAGTCCCGGGCGAGCTCCTTTTTGGCCGCGGCCTCGTAGTTGTCCGAGAGGTAGCGCAGGAAGAGGAAAGAGAGCATGTAGTCGCGGAAATCGTCCGCGTTCATCGCGCCCCGCAGTTGGTCCGCGATAGCCCAGAGGGTCTTGCCTAGTTGTTGATGGTTGGTGGTCATGGGAGGGCCTCACGCAGAGTCGCAAAGATGCGAAGGGAGGATGGTGAATGAGAAAGAGTCTCACGCAAAGACGCAAAGACGCGAAGGGAGGATGGTGAATGAGAAAGAGTCTCACGCAAAGACGCAAAGATGCGAAGGGATGTTGATGATTGAAAAAGGGCTTCACGCAGAGACGCAAAGGCGTGAAGGGATAAGGGTGAATGAGAAAGAGGCTCACGCAGAGACGCAAAGACGCGAAGGGATAATGGTGGTTGAAAAGGAGGCTCACGCAAAGATGCAAAGAGGCAAAGATCGGGGGGAGAATTCATGAGTTGTCCTCCATGCCGTTGGCGATGCGCTTGATACCCTCTTTCATGAGGTCGGCACCGAAATTCAAGATGAGTCCCAGCCGCATATCGGTGAGTCTGAGATAGGTTAATAGTTGCTTGTGGTGAACCTTGGCGAGTTGTTCCACGGACTTGAGTTCCAGGATGACTTTTCCTTCCACGATGATGTCCGCGCGGAAGCCTTCGTTGAAGCGAAGTCCCTCGTATTCAATCGGGATGGGAACCTGCCGTTCGATTCTCAGACCGCGTTGTTCCAATTCCCGCGACAAGACGGATTCGTAGACGGATTCCAGCAAGCCGGGTCCGAGTTGGGTATGGACCTTGACGGCGGCATCTACGACTTCTTCGGAGATTTGATCTTCAGTCATGAGGATTGGAGCTCACGCAAAGACGCGAAGATGCAAAGGGAGGCTGGTGTTTGATAAAGAGACTCACGCAAAGACGCAAAGGCGCGAAGAGGGTAGGAACGGGGACGGGTCATTATCCCTTGGCTTCTTAGTGTCTTGAGCGAAGCGGGCGTGAGGTTGGGGACTGGTGCTTGAGAAAAAGGCTCACGCAGAGACGCAAAGGCGCGAAGAGAGAACAAGAGATTCATAGGGTGGGCTCCGTCAGGGATGGGAAGAGCTGCTGCATAAGCCCCTTCTTGTGGGTTTTGAGGGCTTCGATCCTGTCGGTCTGGGCCGCGATCAGGTCGTCCAGGGAGGAGAGGCAGGAGGCGATGCGGTGTTGTTCCAATATGCTTTTCTTCCCCTCCGGAGGTAATGGTACTAGCAATGAAGAATACTCGGAACTGTTGAGTCCAGGTTGACCGCTGCGGGTGGAAGTAATTCGAACCCAGTCCCAGTATTGATCAGTGCTGAGATAACTAGATAAGAAGACAGGATCAATAAGTACCATGTTGGGCTGGATTCTAATTAGAAACCCTGCAAATACCAAACGACCATCTCTTGGTCGGTACCGGTACGATTTTCCGACACTTGCACCAGTTCGAGCAAGAACGATGTCACCTTCATCAAGGTAGTCGTTATTCGAGACATCAACTTTAACTGACACCTTCGATTCGCAAAGGAATTGTCCATAGTCATCGATGTCAGTGATCCTTAAATAGGTTGGAAGATTATCAGAGTATGGGACAGCAGGCGCATTAACTCCATATTCAGGTGTGCGGGAGAGGAGCTCGCCCATTGCCTTCTCCTCCCACTCCCCCGCATCTCGGAACTCCGGGAACCTCAGCCGCGGCCGGGTTTCGCCTTCCCGGGGAAAGAGGTTCCGCAGGAGCCCCTTCTTGTGGGCCTTGAGCGCGTCGAGTTTCCGGTTTTCGGTGCCGATCAGGTCGTCCAGGGAGGAGAGGCAGGCGGCGATTTTACGTTGCTCGGGGAGAGAAGATTCTCCTCTTGGGATCGGAATTGGTAGGGCCAATAAATCATCGTCTGCGACACTAAGAGATCCATGGGCGCGGGCACTAACCTCTATATATTTTTTCAACCACTGCCCATGGAGATTTTTATAGAATAGGTACTTCAAAAAGTTCGGGTGTGGTGAATCACTTTTTATTCTGAAGCAAGTAAATATGCTGTTGGGTACCGCAGCCAACTCATCGCCGGAATACAATGTTATAAATCCTTGTGGGAATTCTTTCGTAGCACTTTTATTGTAAGCAAAGTCGTATTTCTTTAGCAGAAGGTAGCTCTTGTAGGAACTGCCCGCGATTAATCGGCCGTACTTCTCCTGTTGACTGACTAATCCAACTCCGGCGGTAACGCTCATTGGAATGCAGTAATTGTCTCCGACCTTCTCCGTATTAATAGTAGCTACCGCGCCAAGTGTTTCGGTTGTCCATTCTGGTGCATCCCGGAACTCCGGGAAGCGCAGCCTGGGTGTGAGGCGGGGCTGGTCGGCGGCGGGGCTCATTCTTTTCCCAACTGCTTCGGGTTCTTGAGAGCCTTCTTCTGGTCGGAACTCAGACGCCGTTCGACCTTCTTGACGTCTTCGGCCGGCGGCAGGCTTTCCGGGCGGATACCGCGGCTGATGAGGGTCTGTCGGACGGCCTCGTTGTTGGTGACGTGTTCCTGCGAGATTTGCGGTTCGCTGTGCATGTTCGTGCGTGCGTTGTACAAGAGGTAGCAGGCATAGCGGGTGAGCATGATGTCGTCGATTTCACGTTCCGCGCCCTTGGCCAGTTGGATCATCTTGTTGACGTCAACAAAATGATCGGAAACGACGTGTCCCGAGACTTCGCAAGCCGTTTTTGCCTTGGATATGGCGGTCTGGTTGAAGTTCCGCCACTCGGTATAGCCGATAAGCTGTTGGAGGTCCCGGGCAAGCCAATACTCCACGCCGGTTTCGGTCTGCTGGGCGTGGCCCTCGAAGGTCTCTGTAAGAATTTGCACCTGTGTTGTTTCCATGGGGTATCCCTTTAGATGGTTATTCATACGCGCTCAGTCCGGATATGTCGCGGCCCCCTGCGCACTTCTTGAGCAGGGGAACGAGGTCGTCCATGAGGGCCAGCTCCGCGGCCCGGCGGTTCTTCCACGAAAGGCCCCGGGGCTCCAGGAGTTCCGTGAGCCGTTCTCCGTCGAAGACCCTGCGCTCCAGGATCGCGTCCGTGAAGGTCCGGAGACGGTCGGGGGCAAGGCCGTGCTTCCGGGCGAGGTCGGCCAGCTCCGCGGAGCGGCGCTCGTCCCGGAAGCGGCGGTAGCCGGCCTCGATCTCCTTCTGGTCCAGGCCCTGGCCGGCCTTGAGGGTGCGGACGTAGTCGGCGATGGTGTCGCCCTCGTCCAGGAACTTGGCGTCCGCCTGGATAAGGCCGATGAGCTGTTCCCGGCTCATCTTCAGCTTGTCCGGGCTCTCGTTGGAGAACCGGGCCAGCAGGGCCATGATGTAGTCGTAGTCGATGTCCGCTGAGGCGAAGAGGACGAACTCGAAGTCCAGCTGGTCCGCGGCGCTCTCGCCGGCGGCGCCGTCCCGGTCCCGCTCGGCCCGGAGGCGCTGGGCGGTCTCCAGGTACACGCCCCGGAAGGCGTTGAGCCGGTCCCGGGGCAGGAGCCGCTCCACGGCGGCCTCGGCCTCGGGCGGGATGTCCGTGTACTGGTCCAGCTGGGTCTTGAGGCGCTGGACTTCCCGGAAGCGCTCGATGAAGGACGCCCGGGCCTCGTCCCCCCGCAGGGCGGGGACGGACTCGGGCTCGGGCTTAAGCCCCTGGGATCGGAGGAAGTCGTCCAGCCTGCCCAGGGCGGCGGTGAGCTTCTCGACCACTTTGGGCGCGGGCTCCACCAGCCAGATCTCCCGGGCTTTGGTATCACTCTCCACCCCGGAGAAGAGAACGATGGCCGCGTCCACGGCGGTCTGCTGCTGGCGGAAGTCGAGGATCTGGCCGTGGGGCTTTGCGGCGTTGAGTACGCGGTTGGTCCGGGAGAAGGCCTGGATGAGGCCGTGGTGCTTGAGGTTCTTGTCCACGTAGAGGGTGTTGAGGTACTGGGAGTCGAAGCCGGTCAGGAGCATGTCCACCACGATGGTGAGGTCGATCTTCTCCAAGCCCCTGCGGGGGAGGTCGGCGTTGGGGAACTTCTGGTCCTTGATGCGCTTCTGGATGTCCTGGTAGTAAAGGTCGAAGTCGCCGAGGGTGTGGTTGGTGCCGTAGGAGGCGTTGTAGGCCTCGAGGATGGAACGGAGGGCGGCCTTCTTGCGGTCCGGGTCCTTCTCGTTGTCGGCCTTTTCCTGGGGGAGGTCCTCCTGGAGCTGGCGCACGTCGGCGTCTCCGTCCGCGGGAGGGGAAAAGACGCAGGCCACCTTGAGGGGAACGAAGTCCGGGTCCGCGGCCCGGCGCTCAGCCTGGAGGGTCTGGAAGAGCCCGAAGTACTCGACTGCGTCGTCGATGGAGGCCGTGGCCAGGAGGGCGTTGAAGCGGCGCTGGTGGGTGGCGGCGTCGTGCTTGTCCAGGATGGCCGCGACAATCTTCTCCTTCTTCAACGATTCGCCCGGCCTGAGCTCCGCCTCGCCCTCGGGTCGGTAGTAGTCCACGTGGAAGCGCAGGACGTTCCGGTCCTCGATAGCGTGGGTGATGGTGTACCTGTGCAGTTCCCGCTGGAAGGTGTCCACGGTGGTACGGAAGGACGCCCGGTCGTCCTCGACCTGGACGCGGGTGGCGTTCTCCTCGAAGATGGGCGTGCCGGTGAAGCCGAAAAGCTGGGCCCGGGGGAAGAAGTCCCGGATGGCCTGGTGGTTGTCCCCGAACTGGGAGCGGTGGCACTCGTCGAAGATGAAGACGAAGCGCTTGTCCCGCAGGGGCTCCAGGCGCTCCGTGAAGGTCTCGCGGCCCCGGTCGGCCCTCTGCCGGTTGCGTCGGCTGTTTTCGTCCAGGGCCAAGCCGAGCTTCTGGATGGTGGTGACGATGACCTTGTCCGCCTTGTCCTCGGAGAGCATGCGCCGGACCAGGGCGGCGGTGTTGGTGTTCTCCTCCACGCATCCTTCCTGAAAGCGGTTGAACTCCTCGC
>CALKWH010000434.1 GCA_938004375.1 uncultured Pseudomonadota bacterium | reverse complement strand
GGCGGCCGTAGACCTCGGGGTCGGCCATGGGCCTGGACAGTTCGGCGTTGGGGGCCGCGGGCGCGGCGGCGCGGGCCTCCATCTGGTCGATCTTGACCTTGGTGGGGCCCAGCTCCTTCTGGATCTTCTCGCGCATCTGGGCGTCGCGGCGGCGGCGGTCGGCCTTGCTGTCCGGGGTTCGGACCATCGGGCGGACCAAGGAAGCGTCATCGGTTCCACGAAGCGTCCGGGGAGACGTCGGCGGCGACGGTGACCGGGACGGGGACGGTGGAGAGGACGGCGACGGAGACGGTGACGGTGACGGTGGAGGCGGTGCGGTCTTCGACTGCGCGGCGGTGGGCTTGGGTGCGGACTGTCCCTCGGGGTACGCCGTGGGGCGGGCCTGGTGCGCGGCGAGCTGGTCCGGCGTGAAGGCGCGGTGCTCGCGGCGCGCGGCCAGGTGGACCATGTACTCGGTGAGGTTGCCCGGGTAGACGTGGATCTTCCCGTCGTCGATCTCCCAGATGCGGGTGGCCAGCCGGTCGATGAACGCCCGGTTGTGGGACACGAACAGCATGGTGCCCTCGTACTCGGCGAGGGCCTCGGCCAGAAGCTCGGCGCTCTCGAGGTCCAGGTGGTTCGTCGGCTCGTCCATGAGGAGCACGTTGCCCGGCGAGACCAACAGCTTGGCCAGCGCCACGCGGGCCTTCTCGCCGCCCGAGAGCACGCCCACCACCTTCTCGACGTCGTCGCCCCGGAACAGGAACGCGCCCAGCACCGAGCGCACGCGGGTGTCGCCCAGGTGGGGGGCCGTGCGGCGGACCTCCTCGAGGACGGTGTCGTCGAGCTGCAAGGCGTCGGCGTGGTGCTGGGCGTAGTAGGCGACGTTCACGTTTGAGCCCCAGACGACGCGGCCCTCGTCGGGGGCCAGCTCCCCCGAGAGCAGGCGCAGCAGCGTGGTCTTGCCCGCGCCGTTGACGCCCACCACGCCGATGCGCTCGCCGCGCATGACCGTGGCGGACAGGTCGCGGTACAGGTGCAGGTCGCCGAAGGACTTGGACAGGTCCTGCACCTGGAGCACGCGGTCGCCGGTGCGCTCCACGGGCGGGAACCGGAACCGGATGCGCTGCTCCTCGACGGGGATGTCGATGGCCTCCATCTTTTTGAGCATCTTGGCCTTGGACTTGGCTTGGCGGGCCTTGGTGGCCTGGGCCTTGAACCGCTCGATGAACCGCTCGGCCTCCTTGCGCTCGCGGTCGAGGTTCTTCTTGCGGTTCTCGAGCACGACCTCCTCCTCCTCGCGCATGCGCCGGGAGTCGGTGTAGTTGCCGCGGTACTGGCGGAACCCCTCGGGCTCCAGCGAGAAGACGCGGCGGACATGGCGGTCCAGGAAGTCGCGGTCGTGGGAGATCATGAGGAACGCGCCGCGGTAGGACGACAGCCACCCGTCCAGCCAGGCCAAGGACGGCAGGTCCAGGTGGTTGGTCGGCTCGTCGAGCAGCAGCAGGTCGGGCTTGAGGAACAACAACTGGGCCAGCAGCGCGCGCATCTTCCAGCCGCCGGAGAACTCGGCCAGCGGGCGGGTGAAGTCCTTCTGCCGGAACCCCAGGCCGTCGAGGATCTGCTCGGCCTCGTGCACGGAGTACATGGAGTCGAACAGGATCAGGCGCTCGTGGAGCTCGGCGAGGTGCATGGCCTGCTCGGCCCGCGCGGCGTCGTCGGAGGCGGCCTCGAGCGCGCGCTCCACGTCGACGATGTCCGCCTCGAGCTGGTGGCGGTCGCCGGCGGCGTGGTGCACGAAGTCCAGGAGCTGGCGCTCGCTCTCCACGCGGATCTCCTGGGGCAGGTAGCCCATGTGGGAGCCCGAGGCCAGGACGACCTCGCCGGTGTCCGCCTTCTGCTGCCGGGCGAGGATGCGCAGGAGGGTGGTCTTGCCGCGGCCGTTGGAGCCCACGAGCCCCACGCGGTCGTTGGAGTCGAGCGCGAAGGAGACGTTCTCGAGGATGACGCGGGCGCCGAACGAGAGATTGACGTTGGAGCAGGAGAGGATGGCCATGGCGGTGGGGTTTCTACCTCATCAGGGTCAAAATCGAAATCGAAATCGAAATCGAACCTGACGAACGCTCAGATGGACCAGACCGGGACCGGCAGGTCCGAGTTCGTGAGCGTCCCGTCCCCCAGGGCTCCGAGCTCGTTGTTCCCCCAGCACCAGGCGAGGCCGGAGGCGTCCCAGGCGCAGGCGTGCTCGGCGCCGGCCTCGAGCCCGGAAAAAGCCTTCCCGGCGGGCGTGGTCGTGATCAGGGCTGCGTTGTAACGCGTGGTCCCCAGGGCGCCGTCCCCCAGTTGGCCGAAGTCGTTGTTGCCCCAGCAGTACACCTGGCCATTGGAGATGCGGGCGCAGGTGAAGGCATCCCCGGCCTGCACCTGGACCACCCGGGCGCCCGAGGCTGTGGACACGCTGCTAAAAACCACGGCGACGTTCCCGCCGGTGAAGTAGCCGAGCTGGCCCTGCCCGTTGGCGCCCTTGCAGAAGAGGTTGCCCGAAGTCGCGCCCGTGACCACACAGGTGTGGTAGGCCCCCACCCCCACGTCGAGCACGGCGTTGGCGTCGGCGGCCCCCACCAACAGCGGGCTGAGCACCGGATCCGTGTTCATCTCATGAATCTGGTTGTAGCCGTTGGCGCCCCAGCAGTGGAGCTGGTCGTCCGCGTCGATGGCGCAGGAGTGGAAGCGTCCGGCCTGGACCCGGACGAACGAGAGGGGAGAGTCCACCGGAGTAGGGATGAGCCGGTTGATGGTCGTGCCGTCCCCGAGGCGACCCTGGTTGTTGAAACCCCAGCACAGGACCTCGCCAGAAGTGGCGAGGGCACAGGCGTGGGAGACCCCGACGCTCACCTGCTGGAAGGTCATCCCCACCGGAATGATCGCGCGCTGCGGCACGGTGGACATGGTGGTGCCGCCCGACCCGAGCTGCCCGGAGTTGTTGACGCCCCAGCACCAGAGGGCACCGGCCGTGTCGAGGGCGCAGGTGAAGCTCTGGCCCGCCGAGATCTCCGAAAACAGGGTCCCGGACGCCTGGACGGCCCCGGGGATGTTGTACGTCCCCGCGCTCTGCCCGTCGCCCAGCGCTCCCCCGGTGCGAGCGCCCCAGCACCAGGCGGCGCCCGCGTCGTCGAGGGCGCAGGTGTGGTTCACACCCGCGCTGAGCTTCGCCAGCCGCCGGCAACCGCTCTCGTCGAAGGTCGCGCAGGCGGAATCGCAGGCCAGCGCGCCGCCCCAGAACCCGCGTTGCACGCAGGTCGTCGCGTTCAGGTTGGCGCCGTCACACGTCTCGCCCTCGGCGTGCTGGACGGTACCGTCCCCGCAGCGCCCCACCGCCGCGCAGGACGTGAGATCCTGCACGCATTGGTCGGTGCAGGCCAGCGTACCACCGTAGTAGCCCAGGGTCGCGCAGGTATCGCCGTCGAGGTTGACGCCGTCGCACGCCTCGCCGAAGCCCGCCTGGATCACGGTATCCCCGCAGCGCCCGGCCGCCGCGCAGGACGAGACGTCCCGGTGGCAGTCGGCGTCGCAGGCCAGGGTCCCGGCGTAGTAGCCCAGGGTCCCGCAGGTCTGGCCGTCGAGGTTGGCGCCGTCGCACTCCTCGCCGTGGGTCGCCTGGATCGCTGCGTCCCCGCAGCGCCCCTCGGCCTCGCAGGACGAGACGTCGAGGTGGCAGTCGGCGTCGCAGGTCAGCGTGCCGCCGTGGTATCCCAGGGACAGGCAGGTCTTCCCGTCGAGGTTGGCGCCGTCGCAGGTCTCGCCGAACTGGGCCTGGATGCGGGCATCGCCGCAGCGCCCGAGCTCGACGCAGTCCGACAGATCCAACTGGCATTCGCCGGTGCAGCGGAGGTCACCGCCGTGATAGCCCAGGGTCACGCAGGTCTGACCCCCGAAATTGGTGGTGTCGCACTGCTCGCCCTCCTGGAGCTGGCCGTTGCCGCAGTCCGCGTCGGCGACGCAGGCCGACAGGTCGAAGTGGCAGTCCCCGTCGCAGGTGAGCGTCCCGGTGGCGTAGCCCAGCGTGACGCAGCTCGCCCCGCCCAGGTTGGCGCCCTCGCACTGTTCGCCCTCGCCGGACTGGATCGTGTCGTCGCCGCAGCGGGCGAGCCCGCAGTCGGAGGTGTCGAGTTGACAAGCGGCGGTGCACCGGACCTGGCCCTCGGTACGGTAGAAGCCCAGGCTCTCGCAGGTGACGCCCCCCAGCTCGGCGCCGTCGCAGGCCTCGCCGGGATCGATGAACTCGTCCCCGCAGTTGTCCTGGGTGGTCACCTTCGCCTCGCAGGCGGCGAGGGCGACCAGGATGAAGCCGGAGAGGATGAAATGGCGGAGCCGGGCGGCATTACCGACGAGCATGGGGACCTCCTGGGACGCCTGGTGGGGCGGTTACTTGGGCCAGACGAGCGGCGGGTCGAGGTGCATGGCCTCGAGCTGGGCGGCCAGACCGGGCCGGGGATCGGTCACCGGCAGCTGGACGACCAGCATCGGGTAGTGCGTGGGCACCTCCATCCGCACGATCCCGAACCGGTTCGAACTGGCGAGATAATACATCCGATCGGTGCCCGTGCCAAGCGCGCAGAGCACGGTCATGCCCCAGCGGGCGAAGAGCTCCTGGCCGAAGTGCTCCTTGATGGGCGCCGGATCCAGGATCCGGACGATCGAGTCGCCGCCGCGGGCGCGGATGCCCACCGCGAAGTCGGTCAGGCGCTTCTTCAGGCGCGCACGCAGCGCGGCGACCTGCTCGTCGAGCCGGGTGAAGTCCCGGGTGATCGCCTCGAAGTGCTCGGTGCTCACGGTGAACGAGGGATAGCGCATGAGGCCCACGTCGATGGGCAGGACCTCCTGCACGAAACCGGAGACGACCTGGGCCACGTACTCGGGGTCGTGGACGACCGGCACGGCCAGCACCGTGGCCTTGTGGGTCGGGTGGAGGCGGGCGGTGGTGATGAGGTTGCCCAGCAGTTTCTGGGCGGCGGGCTGCAGGTCGTAGAGCCGGTCGCCCATGCGCATGCTCTTGCACTCCCACTGGAAATCGACCTGGCGGGCGCCGCCCTCGTCGAACACGTGCAGGATCCAGTCGGTGGGACATTCGACGGACTGCCGTACGCTGGCCAGCTCGAGCAGGCGCAGGGTCTCGCGGGCCAACTCGGGTCCCTGAACCAGCACGCCGGCCTCCTGGCGCTTGGAGGACCCAAGAGGGATGTCCGCCGGACGCAACACCAGCCGCGTCGTGGCCTCTTCGCGACGGGGGAACAATTCCAGGCGGCCGAAGGTCATGCGGGAGATGAGCTCCGAGCGCCAATCTTTCTTCTGGGTCACCCGCACCTTCTTGCCGAGTTGGTCGGGATCCGCGTTGCAAGCGGCACCCAGGAGGACCGCCAGCATCGCGAACGTCAGGATGTGGAGGTGATCGCCCCTCACCCTGAGCCGGGGTCGCGGGCTTCGCGCAGGCGGGTGAAAAACTGTTGCAATACTTCCGAGCATTTTTCGGCACAGATTCCGGAGACGACCTCGAGCCGGTGGTTCAGGCGCGGGTCCTCGCACAGGGCGAACAGGCTGCGCACGCCCCCGGCCTTGGGATCGAGCGCGCCGAACACGAGCGTGCGCACCCGGGCATGGACCAGCGCGGCCGCGCACATCGGGCACGGCTCGAGGGTGACGTACACGTCCACTTCGGTCAGGCGCCAGGAGCCGAGGGCGGCCCCCGCCTCGCGCAGGAGCAGGATCTCGGCGTGGGCGCAGGCGTCGTGGGCCTGCTCGCGGCGGTTGTGGGCCCGGGCGATGATACGCCCGTCGTGCACCGCCACCGCGCCGACGGGGATCTCGCCCTCGGCGGCGGCGAGGCGCGCCTCCTCGAGGGCCGCCTCCATGAACGGCACGCGGTGCAGGCGCGGGGTGGACATCTAGCGCGGGACGGCCGCGGCCGCGGCGATGATCTTCGCGAAGCCGGCCGCGTCCAGCGCGGCGCCGCCCACCAGCCCGCCGTCGATGTCCGGGCAGGCGAACAACTCGGCGGCGTTCTCGGCCTTGACCGAACCGCCGTACTGGATGATCAATTCCGCGGCGCCGGCGGCGTCCCAGAGCTCGACCACGCGGTCGCGGATGAGCTTGTGCACTTCCTGCGCCTGGGCGGGGGTGGCGGTGCGGCCCGTGCCGATGGCCCACACGGGCTCGTAGGCGACGATCAGGCGGGCTCGGGAGGCGGCGTCCACCTTCGGCAGCACGGCGTCGATCTGGCGGCCCACGACCTCCCAGGTGCGGCCGGCCTCGCGCTCCTCGAGGGTCTCGCCCACGCAGAACACGACCTCGAGCCCGGCGGCTAGAGCCGCTTGAACCTTCTCGGCGATGAACGCGTCGGTCTCGCCGAAGATCTGCCGGCGCTCGGAGTGCCCGAGGATGACGCCGTCGCAGCCCAGGTCCTTGATCAGGGCGAAGGAGACCTCGCCGGTGAAGGCGCCCTTGGGCGCGGGGTAGCCGTTCTGCGCCAGCACCTTCAGGTGCGGGTGCGCGGGCACCGTGTCGCGCACCGCGGCCAGGGACAGGAACACGGGGGCCATGCCGGTGACCACGCGGTCTCGGGCCGCGGCGGTGGCGTCGACCACCGCCTGGGCGAGGGCGCGGGAGGCGGCGACGTTGTTGTGGAGCTTCCAGTTGCCGTACACGTGGAACTTGCGGGACATGGGGCTTCCTTTCTGGTTACTTCTCGAGGGCGGCCACGCCCGGGAGGATCCGCCCTTCCATCATCTCGAGGGAGGCGCCGCCGCCCGTGGAGACGTGGGAGATCTTGTCCGAGACGCCGGCCTGGTTGATCGCGGCCACGGAGTCGCCGCCGCCCACCACGGACACCGCGCGGCTCTCGGCCACGGCCTTGGCCACGGCCAGCGTGCCCTGCGCGAGCACCGGGTTCTCGAACACGCCCATGGGGCCGTTCCAGAAGATGGTCGAGGCGCCCGAGACGGCCTCGGCGAAGGCGCGGCGCGACTCGGGACCGATGTCCAGCGCCATCTTGGTGGCGGGCACGCCGTGGGACACGGGGACCGTCTCCACCGAGGTGGCCTCGAGGCCGTCGGCGATGACGAGATCGGACGGCAGCAGGAACTGCACGCCGCGGGCGCGGGCCGCGTCCTCGATCTCCTTGCACAGGCCGAACTTGTCCGCCTCGATCTTCGAGCCGCCCAGGGACTGGCCGCGGGCCGCGAGGAAGGTGTTGGCCATGGCGCCGCCGATGACGACGACGTTCACCAGATCGAGCAGGTTGCGGATGACGCCCACCTTGTCGGCCACCTTGGCGCCGCCGAGCACGGCGACGAAGGGCTTCTCGGGGTTCTTGAGCAGCTTGGTGAAGAACTCGACCTCCTTCATCATGAGGAAGCCTGCGCCCTTCTCCTCGAAGTGGGCGACCATGCCCGCGGTGGAGCCGTGGGCGCGGTGGGCGGTGCCGAACGCGTCGTTGACGTACACGTCGGCCAGCGCGGCGAGCTCCTTGGCGAAGGCGGGGTCGTTGCCCTCCTCGCCGGGGGAGAAGCGCAGGTTCTCGAGGAGCAGGATCTGGTTGGGCTTGAGGTCGGTGGCCAGGCGGGTCGCGCCGTCGCCGGTGGGCTCGTCGGCGATCACGATGTCCACGCCGGGGAGCTTCTCGGACAGCACCTTGCCCACGGGCTGCATGCTGTACTTGGGGTTGGGCTTGCCGTCGGGGCGGCCCAGGTGGCTGGCCAAAATGACGCGGGCGCCGCGCTCCAGGGCGTGGCGGATCGTCGGCAGGGCCGCGTCGATGCGGGTGGTGTCGGAGACCTCGCCGGTCGCCTTGTTGATCGGGACGTTGAAGTCCACGCGGATGAAGACGCGCTTCCCCTCGATGGGGAGCTCACGGATGCTGTAGATGGCCATGGATGTGCCCTCCGGGTTTTCAGTGTGGTGGGTTCGTGGAAAAATTCCGAAAAATCATGCGGTTACAGTTTGGACGCGACCAACTCGGCCAGGTCCAGCAGGCGGGCGGAGTAGCCCGTCTCGTTGTCGTACCAGGCCAGCGTCTTGACCATGTTGCCCATGACGACGGTGTTGGTCAGGTCGGCCGTGGAGGACGCCTTGCAGCCGTTGAAGTCGATGGACACCAGCGGCTCGGAGGAGACGTGCAGGTAGCCGGCCAGGGGGCCTTCCTTCGACGCGGCGATGAGCTTCTCGTTCACCTCGGCGGCCGTCGGGACCTTCTCGACGGTGCAGACGAAGTCGACCACGGACACGTTCGGGGTCGGCACGCGCATGGCGTAGCCGTCGATCTTGCCGTTGAGGTCGGGCATGACCAGGCCGATCGCCTTGGCGGCGCCGGTGGAGGTCGGGATCATGGACATGGCGGCGGCGCGGGCGCGGCGCAGATCCTTGTGCGGCAGATCCAGGATGTTCTGGTCGTTGGTGTACGAGTGGATGGTGGTCATCAGGCCGTGCAGGATCTTGTAGTTCTCATGCAGCACGCGGACCACGGGGGCCAGGCAGTTGGTCGTGCAGGACGCGTTGCTCATGATGTTCTGCGTGGCGGGATCATACAGGTGCTCGTTCACGCCCATGACGAACGTGGGCACGCCCTTCTCGCCCGGGGCCGAGATCAGGACCTTCTTCGCGCCGGCCTCCAGGTGGGGCTGGCACTTCTCGAGGGAGCGGAAGATGCCCGTGCACTCGAGCACGAGCTCCACGCCCAGGTCCTTCCACGGCAGCTCGGCCGGGTTCTTCACGGCGAAGATCTTCGCTGCGTGCTTGCCGACCTTCAGGACGTCGCCGTCCAGCGTGACGCCCGGGAAGGAGCCATGGACGGAGTCATACTTGAACAGGTGGGCCAGGGTGGCCGGGCTGGTGAGGTCGTTGATGGCAACGACTTCCAGGGAGCTCTCGCGCTGGGCCAGCAGGCGCAGCACCGTACGACCGATACGACCGAAACCATTGATAGCAACCTTCGTCATCGTAATTACCTCCTTGACGCGAAGTCGGCGACAGCTTATGCCCGATCCATTATGAAAGTCAAGTGAGACTTTTTTGGTCGAAATCGAAATCGAAATCGGGTCCAGGCCTGCCCCGGCCCTCCCCGACCGGGTCGACGACCGTCCGTTTTCGTACGCGACTTCACCCCCATCGGTCCGACGGCCACCCCCCAAGATGACGGACCCGCGATCGAACCGTCCAGGGCACGCGCGCAAACTTGACGGACCCGCGATGGGACGGTCCAAGCCCCCCGCGCGAAAGTGACGGACCCGCGATCGAACCATCCAGGGCACGCGCGCAAACTTGACGGACCCGCGATCGAACCGTCCGGGGCACGCGCACAGACGTGAGGGACCCGCGGTCGAACCGTCCAGGGCACGCGCGCAAACGTGACGGGCCCACGATGGAAACGTCCAGGTGAGGTTTCCCGATTTCGATTTCGATTTCGATTTCGATTTCGATTTCATGCGTGATCGCTTAAGCGTCGATACTCTTTGGTTACCGCCCGCTTCGGGCGGTTGACAGACGGGTAGCCCCGATACCATGATGGGTGGGTGAGGTTTCAAAGTGGGTGGCCTCGCAGTATTCTAAGGGATGCACGAGGTCATAGAATGCCTCATCAGAGTCATCCAAAAAGGAGGCCACCCATGGCGATTTATATCGGATTTGACGTTCACTCACAACAGACGACTTACTATGCCATCGACCAGGATCAGACGGTTCTTCGCAGCGGTCAGATCGAGACGACGGAGCTGGCCTATGCTGCCTTTGCGAGAGAGATGCTCGTGCTCGACCCGACCGTCGAGGTGGCGATGGAGACGGGCACGCAGTGCCGCTGGGCTTCTCAGAGACTGAGAGAGAACGGCCTGGATCCGCATGTCTTTCATGCGACGGAGGTGGCGGCCTACCGTCCGAAGAAGAAGCAGAAGAACGATATGAACGATGCGAAGGACATGGCGCACGGCCTTCGCAACCGGCTGTACCGGAGTGAGGTGTACATGCCGACGGACACGGAGAGCTGGATGCGCAAGTTGTGTGAGGAGCGGATCGGCTTTGTGGATATCGGGACCGCCGAGATCAATAAAGCGAAGAACATCCTGCGTGGAAAAGGGTACCCCGTTCCTGCTCGGCTGAACACCCTGAAGGTGTGGGAAAACCTGTTGGAGCAGTACCGGGGAAGCGAGTTGTATTTTTTGCTGCAGTTGCACTATCAGACGTTTCGCCATGCCCGGGAAATGGTGAACCTGCTGGAGGAACAAATGGAGAAGGTGCGGCCCAAGCGCAAGGAAGAAATCGAACTGCTCGAGACGATCCCCTGCGTCGGAAAACTGACCGCGTTCGCCTTGGTGGCGGCCATCGGGGACGTGCAGCGGTTTTCGGACTCGGCGAAACTCTCGAGTTATTTCGGTGTGGTTCCATCCTCGTACGACTCCGGCAATCGAAGGACGACCGGAACGCACATTACGCGTACAGGGCCTGCTTATGTCCGTCGCCTGTTGTGCGAATGCGCCCACCAGGCGATGCGAAGTGCGAATCCCTTTTCGGCGTACTTCTACACGGTGATGCGACGTTCGGGAAACCGAAAGAAGGCCATCGTCGCGGTCATGCACCGGATCGTGCGCGTCGCCTTTCAGGTGCTGAAAACCCGTCAGCCGTTCGATGCACACAAATTGCGCATCTTCCCGGAGTTGATCGGAGACAACACGAGAATCTGCTGGCGTATGGGCGTGCGACCATCCGGAGGTGAAGATGCAATCCCGGCGCCGGCAACTCCGGAACCCCCAGAAAGGCCTTTGAAGATTCGGAAGAAGAAGGCTTCTGAGAAGGGTGAAAACTGAAAACTTTGGAACTTGAGGATGTTGCGTGAATGAACACTAGACTTGACGTGCGCAACCGAAATGGACTTCTACGAGTTTCCGTGACTTCGCAGCTACCCTTGTTTGCTTCGCAAAACGTAGCCCCGATTGAAGCACGGAATTCTTTCGCATACAGTATCATGGCGCATTCAATGACGCCGAATAGACGGTTGAAGGAATCCATGGGTCGCGTATCGTTTGAGACAGTTTCATTCGCGCTGGAAGATTTGGAAAACAGGAGGACGCGATAAAATAGGCTTGACTCTCTACCCATCATAGAGGGTTGCGTAGCCGAAGGCGGAGCTACCCTGGGTCAGAGGCGCCCCCCCTCTCTGTCCGCGGCCAAAGGCCGCGGCTTCTTCATCACCTCTGCATGGTGCCTCGCTCGCCCAGGGGATGGGGAGTCGGCGGATACCCCCGTCTTTTGCTATCGCAAAGCGCCGGGGGGCCCCCACCGCCGCCACCCCGCCGGCTCTCTCGGCTCATGGTGTTCTGCGTGTCCGCTTGATGTCATCTTTTCTCAGAGCGTTAGCAATCCTGCGCCAACTCGGTCCCGACGATTCACGTTCGGGTCCGCGGCCACCAATCTCACATACCCGCGATGGGACCGTCGAACTCCATCGCGCAAACGTGACGGACCCGCCATCGAGCCGTCGAGTGCGCATTCCCGATTTCGATTTCGATTTCGATTTCGATTTCGACAGAGGAGCACAGACGAGGGTGCACGTCCCTTCCGGGGGCACGGTCAGGATTGAAAAAACCTGGTTGCATCTCCGGCCGTTCAGAGTATAAAGAGAAAGATGTCTTTCCTTTGCCTTCCACCCTTCACGCAGAAAGGACGCCCCCCGATGAAACAAATAATGGCAATGACTTTCATCCTGGTCCACCTCATGGCGTGCCATGAAGCCCCCCCCCCCAGTCCGATAGCCGCCCCTATTTACTGACTGGCGACCCAGTGGCGCCAGCAGGTTATTATGAAATCGTCGAGGACGGCTCGGAGGCCGGCCGGATGGTCCCGGTGGAGCTCGAAGAGATCTTTTTCGAGCGACGTACGACATCTCCGCGTCAGGAGCTGCTGTCCACGGTAAGGCGCGGCGAGTTGACGCCCGAGGGCCACGAGCGCGCCGCCAACCCGGCGAAGTATCTGGACGAGCCTTACATCTACCACTCCCAACTCATGACCGACGCCGACGCCGACGGGAACGAGGTGACGACCTGGCGCATCCTGCGGCAGCACAACCCGAGCCCGGCGGTGAAGCTCCTGACACCCCCGGGCCCGCCCCGCATGGATCCCGCGCTGTGGCCGCACGTGGAGACCCTGCGCGCCGAGGACGACCTGTTGCTCATGGTCAAGCTCGCGGGATTGCCCGACCCGGTCGTCCCGCTGCCCCTGCCCCCGGAGCGCTTCGACGCCCAGACCGTCACGGACCACGCCCAGCGTATTCAAGACGCGAAGCTGGCCCACGTCTCCCTGGTGGAAGAAAAACTGGCACAACTGGCCCCGGATTTCGAGCGCTGGGGCGCGCGCGTGCTCGAGACCTTCGAGGGCATCGCCTGGGTGAAGCTCTCGATCCCGGTTTCTCAAGTCGACCTGCTTCTCGCGCATCCAGCTTTCACCGCCGTCGAACCGGCCTTGAGACAGACTTCCGATGCCTGCGATGAAACAGCTACCTTGAATCCCCAATCCCTGTGGCTCCTGGGCGAGGGGCGGCAGGCCGAACGACTGGACATCGACCGTTTCCATGCCATGGGCTACACCGGTCATCGCGCCAACAGCACTCGTCACGGTTACGCCCGGCTGCTCGCCGGAGTCGTCGAGTCCTCCTTTTTCGAGGACGAATCCCCCGCGTTCACCGGACGCCTGATTTTCCGCAAGGATTGCTCCGTCTCCCCTTGCGTCTATCCCCCCAACAACAATTACCCCGATGACTCGTTGGTTTCGATCGGGGGCATCGATTACTGGCTCGAACGCTACCAGTTTTCAGGGGATGAGAATTCCAGCGGCAGTCACGGCACCATGGTCAGTTCCATCCTGACGGCCCGCTATACGAACAACGAAGCGTTCGGGCTGCACCTGGGGGATCCGACCTGGGACGCCACCGATATGGGCGCGCATTGTGAGGAATGGGAGAACGGCGCGACGGGCATGGCCCCGGGCGCGTATTTATGGTACGTCAACGCGAAGCCACTCGAAGACGTCCCGGATCCTGATCTCACACCCTATGTTCGAGCCTACAATACGTTGAATGAATACAATATAGACGTTTTGAATTGCTCCCACAACCTGGCTACAGCCGATTGCAATATCGCGAGCAGCAACGCGGCTGAGGATACGCTCGAGAACTTGTACGACTTTGGAGTCCTCGTGATCGCCGCTGCTGGTAACAACCTCAATTCTAAGCCTAATACCGAGTGCAGCCTGAATTCCCCTGGTGACACTCCCAAAGTTCTGGCCGTCGCAGGCTTGGACGCGAACGATGAATCCACGACCACTACGGGAGATTGCAATAGCGATTATCAGGAGTGCCTTCTTGATGCTGAAAAGTACACTGCCACCGGCGGAATTAATCTTACAATTGGAGTCTATGGGATTTTTCCAAAAATTCGAGCATATTCCGGCATTGCGTTGAGCGCACCGCAGCGCGTGTACTTGTCTACGAGCTCCAGAAATCAGAACATCACTGAAACGTATAATTGGCCCTCGGGGCTGTATTATGCCAACCCCAGCGTCAACACCTGGCCCGTTGGCTGGGTGTATGCTCCTCCTCCGGAACAAAATCTCAGAGCTGTCGGCACGAGCACCGCGACACCTCACGTCTCCGGTGCCGCCATCGTGTTGAAACACTGGCAGCTCGCGCGAGGCAACACCGGGTTCAACAGCCCTGGGGCCATGCAGGCGTTGCTGCTCGCGATGGGGGACCGGTGGGACCCGGATCAGATCCCGACTCCGTTTTCCAGAAGAAGTCTCGGCGTGGATGAGAAATCAGGATTTGGCAGGCTGAAGCTCAGGTTATTGGACAATTATTACAGCAATTTCTTTACCCCAACCGCGTTCTCCTACCAGTCATATGCTTTCACCAGCAGCTCGCCGTCTATATCTTATTATGTGTGGCCTACCCCCTTGCCAGCTGGCACCGATTTTCTTAAGTGCGTCATGTTCGAGCCCGAAGACATGAGCCAGAAACCCTACGTGAGTGACCTCTATCTGCGGGTGAGGTTGTACAACCCGGATGCCGGAGCCTGCAATTCCAATTCGACTCTCCATTCTTCATATAGTGACGAAACCTACGATCTTCGTCACATGGTGTCCATCGAGGCGGATCTCCCCGGGCGATGTGCCTTCGTGAGCATCGTCAAGCGCCATGTGACTTCGTCCGGCGCGACCGCACACGTGTTTTGTTACTACGCCGGGGTGAAGGACTACGAGTCTGAGGTCGTTCCCTGAGAGGAGGAGGAACCATGAAAAAACTACTACTCATCTGCACTTTGGTCTTTTGTACAAATTGTGAAGAAAATAAAGAACAAAAGCCAACTCTCACGGCCGAGTTCTGCGAGGCGATCCACGACGAGGAAGAATGTCGCAGGGAGGGATGCACATTTCTCCGAGCGTCAATTACCTTCGTTGACTCGGATGGGAATTGCGTGAAAAAAACGGGGGGTGGGTTCATCTGTTTGCACGCAAATATAAATAGTCTCAATAATCAAATCTCCGAACCATATCTCCGCGTGTTGAGCAATGGATGGATTGCTGGATTGATGGCGGATGGAGGCTTTATCGACGGATGGACAGTGGTGAGTCATTTAGTCGATACCGGCCAGGACCATTGTTGTGCCGTGGATCCTGACAGTTGCTCGGAGCCCTGGGAGGACTTCACCGGTGAATGGTATCCGTTCGAGGGACTACTGGGAGACTGACATTTTTTCGATTGACAACGACGACGCAATCTGCGAGATCGGCAGCGATTCCAACACTCCGAATTGGGAGTGACAACACCAACCTCCGAGGAGAGCACCATGAGGAAATACCCCCATAACGCCAACACGAGTCAGCGCATCGCCTACGGCCTCGATCTTGCGGCCGGCCTGGACCAGCTCCCCGAGACGCGGCCCCTGGCGGCCGAGTTCGGCGCCCTCAACGAGGACCTGATCCGGGCGCGGGCCGCCCGGGATCCCCTGCTGGTCGATCTGAGCCGGGCCCGGGCCCGGGCGCGCTTCGCGAACTACGGCTTCGACGACGTCCTGCGGCAGGTGGCCGTCGCCTGCGAGGCGGCCGACGGCGGCAAGCGCGGGGCCGTGTTCGGCGCCGTGTTCCCGGACAACCTCACCTGCGTGATCACCCCCGCCGGGGAGAACCAGGCCAAAACCGGGGAAGCGTTCCTGCGCACGTTCGAGGCCACGGGGGTCGCCGGCGTGGCCGCCGTGCGCGAGGCGTGGCTGCCCAAGGTGACCGCGGCGCTCACGGAACTGAAGGCCGCCCTGGCCGCCCGGGACGAGGCCGTGGCCGGGCTGGCCGTGGCCCGCGCCCGGGAGGAGGCCCTGTGCGAGGACCACGAGCTCGCCCTCGAGCGCGTCATGGGCCAGGTGCGGACCCTCTTCCCGCGCCGCCGGGACCTGTGGGACGCGATCTTCCCCCCCGCCCCCCGCGCCCCCCGCGCCGACGCGGACGACCCGGTGTCCCCCGAGGACCCCGCGATCTAGGGGCCGTTCGCCGGTCCCCCATTTCCATCGGTGTCGGGGTCGGGGTCGGTATCGGGGTCGATCCAATTCGCAGTGATGAGTAAGGATCGATTTTCAACTCGACCCCGATACCGATACCGACCCCGATCCCAATCCCGATCCCGGTCCCGATTTCGTGCGCGACTTACCCCAAACCGTTCCGGCGACCATCCCATAACGTGACGGACCGTCCCTCTTGCCGTCCGGGGCGGCCCCGCGAACTTGGCGATCCCACCAAGAACATGTCGAGGGCGATCCCGCGAACGTGACGAACCCGACCTCGACCGGCCCAGGGTGACCCCGCGAACCTGGCGAGCCCGCAAGGGGACGCTCGACGGCGATCCCGCGAACGTGACGGACCCGCCTTCGAACGGTCCAGGGGGACTCCGCGAACGTGGCGAGCTTGCCATGGAACCGTCGAGGGGACTTTTCACGGTTGCAACTGCGACGGGCGGCGATGTTCTCGAAAAATCCACTTGCACCGCCGCAGATCCCGCGGCGCTGCAGGAACGCGGCCAGGGCGGTCACGCGGGCGTCCGGATCCGGGCCGTGGAGTTTCCCTCCGCAACTTGTCCTGAGAACTCCTGATAATAGGACAGGTGGGACGCCCTGTCTTCATCACACCTGCGAAGCCCAGCGGGCCATCTCCCGCCGCACCCATTCATGCGGGACCGGCGTTGCACTACGAGCGAACGCCCGGGGATTCGCTGCGGCCGTTGCCAGCGAACTACAGGCGACGTGAGCCCGAGAAAACCGCCCTGCACGCCCTGGTGCGCGGGCACCTGGAGACGCTCCTGGCGCAGGCACGGCAGACGAGCGCGGACGGCGACGGGTACCCCGCGTTCGTGGAGAAGGAGTTCCGCCGCTATCTCGACTGCGGGGTGCTCGCCAACGGCTTCGCGCGCCTGCGGTGTCCCACCTGCGGCTTCGAACGGTTCGTCGCGTTCTCGTGCAAGGGACGGCTGTGCCCCTCGTGCTGGGCGAAGCGCGCTGCGGACACCGCCGCGCACCTGGTGGACCATGTGCTCCCCGAGGCCACGTACCGGCAGTGGGTGCTCACGTTCCCATGGGAAGCGCGACTGTTCATTGCCATTGACCGGCAGTTGCTCTCCGACCTGCTGCGTGACTTCCTGCGCACTGTCTTCGCATGGCAGCGCCGCAGGGGACGACTCGCCGGCATCACTGACGGCCACTGCGGTGCCGTCACGTTCGTGCAGCGCTTCGGCGGCGCGCTCAACACCAATCCGCACTTCCATGTACTTATACCCGACGGCTTGTTCGGTACGGGTGCGTCTGAAGACGACCGGGCGCGGTTCATTCCGCTCCCGCCGCCCACGAACGAGGATATCGCGCCCCTGACCGCGACTATCGCCGCGAGACTGACGAAGCGCCTCCGGGAGACGAGCGGGAAAGCGCGCGAGTCCGACGACGACCGCGAGGACACCCCGGAGGCCGGCCTGCTACACCGGGCCGTCCAACTGGCCCCGTGGCTGCCCCGTAGTGGTCCATCCGGCGACGACTCCACCGCTTCCGACCACGGCAGTGAAACGCCAAAACCGCTCTGCGCCAAGGTCGATGGTTTCTCCCTGCACGCCTTCCGCACCGTGGCGCCCGAGGACCGCGCCGGACTCGAGCAACTCTGCCGTTACGGCCTGCGCGCGCCCTTTGCGCTCGACCGCATTTCCATCGCCCCCGACGGCAACGTCCTCTATCAACTGCACCGGCCCTGGCCAAAACCGGACTCCACGAGGACCCACCTGACCTTCGAGCCCGTGGCCTTCCTGAGACGCCTTGCTGCGTTGGTGCCGTCGCCCTACCAGAACCTCATCCGCTACCACGGCGTCTTCGCCAATCGGTCCCGCCTGCGGCCGCTCCTGCCGGCACCGCCGGGATCGACGGGAGAACCCGTTTCGCCGGCGCCGGTAACGACGCCCGAAACACCGCAGGCCGAAAGTGCCCCGGATCCTCCTTCCGCCGCGCCAGCACCTGCGCCACCGCCGAAGCGCCACCACTACACCTGGGCCCACCAACTCAAGCGTTCGCTCCACGTCGACGCCCTCGTCTGCCCGAAGTGCGCCACCCTTCTGCGCGTGCTCGCCTTCCTCTTCGACCCCGCTGTAGTCGTTAAAATCCTCGACCACCTCTGCCTGCCCAGCAACTCGCCCCCGCTGGCCCCCGCCCGCATGCCCGAGGACGAGTTCCCTCTCCTGGACACCGAGTTCGCAGCCGACGACTTCGAGGACCCTGTCCGCCACCAGAGACAACCCCAAAATCCGCAGCGCTCCGGCCGCGGCCCTCCGTAACTGAGGTTTCCGGACGCTTCCTCCATCCCATTTTCTCCTCACTTGCCAGTCGCGGACCGGACAGCACAGGTCCATCCCGTTTCGCTCCCTTTTCGCCCATCTGACAGGAAAAATCCGGGGCTCAACTGGAGGCAGTCCCTCGCAAACCCCTTTTTACCCCAAAATCACCGCACCTTGACTTCCGCTGCACCCTCGGGGATAGTACCCTCCGGAGGCCAAAACGTGGATGAAACTTCCTATCCCCGGCCTTTCGCCGGGGTTACCGGCCCGCGTTCTCGGAGCTGGTGTTGCACCACACCGGTGCGCGCACGGTCCGGTTGCGGGTGGGGGAGGCGTGTCCCACCGCGGTTTGGGAAATGGCCCGGAGGTGGTTCGATCCGGCGCAGGACTGGCGCCTCCGGGAGGATCGGTACTACGACCTGGAGCACTTTTTCACGGTGGCGCGCAAGGCCGGTCATGAACTGCGGGCCCGGGCCGAGGTGTTCGACCATCTCGCCGGTCGGCGGGACGCGCTTCGCCGTTTGGCCACGCTGGATCGCCTGTTCCCCGGCGGCCCGGCCGATCCGGCGCTGAACCGGATCATCCGCGCGCCGCTGTATCCGTATCAGGCCGAGGGAGTCCTCTTTGCGGTCCGCGCCGGCAGGGCGGTGATCGGCGACGAGATGGGGCTGGGCAAGACCGTCCAGGCCATCGCGGCCGCCGAGTTGTTGATCCGGCATTTCGACGTCACCAGGGTGCTGGTGATCTGCCCCGCCTCGCTCAAGTATCAGTGGCAAAGCGAGCTTGCTCGCTTCGTGGGCCGCGAGGCCCGCGTGATCGCCGGTGGCCGCGGGCAGCGCGCCCGGGAATATGCCCTGGAGGATGTTTTCAAGATCACGAACTTCGAGAAGATCCAGCCCGATCTGGAGTGGATCACCGCCTGGGGGCCCGAACTGGTGATCGTCGACGAGGCCCAGCGGGTGAAGAACTGGAACACCATCGCGGCGAAGGCGCTTCGGCGCATAGACAGTCCCTATGCGTTGGTCCTGACCGGCACCCCGCTCGAGAACAAGCTGGAGGAATTGATCTCCATCGTCCAGTTCGTGGATCAGCATCGCCTGGGGCCCACGTGGCGGCTCCTGCACGAGCACCAGGTGCGCGATGAGCACGGCCGGGTCATCGGCTACTCGGGGTTGGAGAAGATCGGCCGGACGCTGGCTCCCGTGCTGATCCGGCGCAAGAAGGACGAGGTGCTCTCGCAGTTGCCGGCGCGCACCGACCAGAACTGGTTCGTGCCGATGACCGGGCCCCAGCTGGCTCTCCATCAGGAGAACGCGGACGTGGTCGCCCGCATCGTGCAGCGCTGGCGCAAGACCCGGCACCTCTCGGAGCAGGATCAACGTCGTCTGACCTGCGCGTTGCAGAACATGCGCATGTCGTGCGACAGCACATATCTGCTCGATCCGGAGAGCGACCACGGGGTCAAGGCCGACGAGCTCGCCGACCTGCTCGAAGGCATGCTGGCGCAACCGGACGCCAAGGCGGTCGTGTTCAGCCAGTGGACCCGCGCCCAGGAGCTGGTGATCCGGCGGCTCGAGGCGCGCGGGATCGGGCACGTCTTTTTCCACGGCGGCGTGCCGGCCGAGAAGCGGCCACAACTGGTGAAGCGTTTTTGGGACGATCCCGATTGCCGGGTGTTCCTTTCGACGGACGCGGGGGCCTACGGCCTCAACCTGCAGCACGCGTCGATCCTGGTGAACCTGGATCTGCCGTGGAATCCCGCGCTCCTCGAACAGCGCATCGGTCGGATTCACCGGCTGGGGCAGAGTCGCCCGGTGCGGATCATCAATTTCGTCGCCAAGGGGACGATCGAGGAGGGCATGCTCGCGGTGCTGGCCTTCAAGCGGTCGTTGTCGGCCGGCATCCTCGACGGCGGGCTGGGCGAGATATCCCTCGGCGGATCGCGGCTGAACCGTTTCCTGAAGGAAGTCGAGCAGGTGACGGGGCGCATCGGCGAAGGCGAGGCGATCACGGCCGTCGAGGAGCAGGGGGAGCGGGCGCCGGTCATGGCCCGGGGGGCGGACTTCGCGGCCGACGCCGGGCCCGCGGGGACTGCCGAGGCGCCGCAGGACATCACGGCCCCGGACTTCGCGGAGATGGACTTCGCGACGAACCCTGGCGAGGCGTCCAGTGAGGATCCCTGGCAGGCGCTGGCGCGGGCAGGGGCGACGCTGCTGGCCGCGCTGGCGGCCCCCGATGACGCCGCGGCCCCGCACCCCTGGATCGGACGGGACGCGGTCACCGGCGCCCGAACCCTCCAGGTGCCAATCCCGCCCCCCGAGGTATTGATGCCCCTGGCCGACGCCATCGCTTCGTGGGCCGTCAGGCTACGGGGCGGGTGACGTCGCAGTCGGTCTCGAACACACGGCTCCCGGCGCCGGGGGCGCTTTCCCCACCAGATTCACAGCTCTGTTTTACTGCCGGCATTCCCCGCATTTCCGAAAACGCCTCCCCCATCGAAAAAATGGCTTGATTATTTAAACATAGCTTTTAATCTGGTTGCCGTGAGGTATGCAAACAAAGACCAAATCACCCCCGAGGCAGGTCCTCGAAGAAAGGAAATTGAGAGATGACAGAGGAAACAAAAACGTTTCGAGTGAGATTGACGTATTTCATTGCCTCCGTCTTTGTCATGATACTGGTCTTACCGTTTACGGTTGCTTGTGATTTGGTTGATGAAGACTGTAGTAAATATAAAAAGAGAGGGAATTCGGGAGGGGTAATCTGGTGTAATGCGGAGAATTATATGAGAAAGCGCAAGAGACAAAAATTATCCTGTGGACTAATAGATTGAAAATAGTAATACGAAGGTGGAATAATGTGGACAATCATTTACATATTATTTTTGGATTGATTCCTGCAGAATCAATATACAAAATCTATCATTCGATGAAATTCAAATATCTTGGAAACAAGTATTCAAAAGAGGCTGAAAAAATAAAATTAAAGACACGACCACCAGGGCAAGAGCATTATGAGCGGGGTGTGATGATGGTGTACCGGCGACTGTGACGGTTACCTGCATCCGGGTTTCACCCGTACCGGCCCCCGGGTGAATCACGACAACAGAAAGTCCAGGGCGTTCACCGTCCGGATGCCGTCATGGTCGCCGGGGGGATCCTCGTCCAGGGTGAGGACCGTCTTCGGATGGTGGTCCGGGATCTTCCGCAGCGAGGCGAGCTCGCGGGCCAGGGTGCCCGGATCCCGGACCGAGGCCGCCACCTGGTAGTATTCCAGGCGGTCCGGCTTCGTGGCGACGAAGTCCACCTCCAGATCCCCGACCTTCCCAATGGCGACGTCGTACCCGCGGCGGATCAGTTCCAGGTACACCACGTTCTCCAGCAGCCGGCCCACGTCGGTCCCCCGGTTGCCGACCACGTGGTTGCGCAGCCCGACGTCAACGACGTAGAATTTGTCGAGCGTCTTCAAGTGTTGCTTTCCCTTGATGTCGAAGCGCTTCGCCTGGTACAGGACGAAACTCACTCCTGATAATAGGACAGGTGGGACGCCCTGTCTTCATCACACCTGCGAAGCCCAGCGGGCCATCTCCCGCCGCACCCATTCATGCGGGACCGGCGTTGCACTACGAGCGAACGCCCGGGGATTCGCTGCGGCCGTTGCCAGCGAACTACAGGCGACGTGAGCCCGAGAAAACCGCCCTGCACGCCCTGGTGCGCGGGCACCTGGAGACGCTCCTGGCGCAGGCACGGCAGACGAGCGCGGACGGCGACGGGTACCCCGCGTTCGTGGAGAAGGAGTTCCGCCGCTATCTCGACTGCGGGGTGCTCGCCAACGGCTTCGCGCGCCTGCGGTGTCCCACCTGCGGCTTCGAACGGTTCGTCGCGTTCTCGTGCAAGGGACGGCTGTGCCCCTCGTGCTGGGCGAAGCGCGCTGCGGACACCGCCGCGCACCTGGTGGACCATGTGCTCCCCGAGGCCACGTACCGGCAGTGGGTGCTCACGTTCCCATGGGAAGCGCGACTGTTCATTGCCATTGACCGGCAGTTGCTCTCCGACCTGCTGCGTGACTTCCTGCGCACTGTCTTCGCATGGCAGCGCCGCAGGGGACGACTCGCCGGCATCACTGACGGCCACTGCGGTGCCGTCACGTTCGTGCAGCGCTTCGGCGGCGCGCTCAACACCAATCCGCACTTCCATGTACTTATACCCGACGGCTTGTTCGGTACGGGTGCGTCTGAAGACGACCGGGCGCGGTTCATTCCGCTCCCGCCGCCCACGAACGAGGATATCGCGCCCCTGACCGCGACTATCGCCGCGAGACTGACGAAGCGCCTCCGGGAGACGAGCGGGAAAGCGCGCGAGTCCGACGACGACCGCGAGGACACCCCGGAGGCCGGCCTGCTACACCGGGCCGTCCAACTGGCCCCGTGGCTGCCCCGTAGTGGTCCATCCGGCGACGACTCCACCGCTTCCGACCACGGCAGTGAAACGCCAAAACCGCTCTGCGCCAAGGTCGATGGTTTCTCCCTGCACGCCTTCCGCACCGTGGCGCCCGAGGACCGCGCCGGACTCGAGCAACTCTGCCGTTACGGCCTGCGCGCGCCCTTTGCGCTCGACCGCATTTCCATCGCCCCCGACGGCAACGTCCTCTATCAACTGCACCGGCCCTGGCCAAAACCGGACTCCACGAGGACCCACCTGACCTTCGAGCCCGTGGCCTTCCTGAGACGCCTTGCTGCGTTGGTGCCGTCGCCCTACCAGAACCTCATCCGCTACCACGGCGTCTTCGCCAATCGGTCCCGCCTGCGGCCGCTCCTGCCGGCACCGCCGGGATCGACGGGAGAACCCGTTTCGCCGGCGCCGGTAACGACGCCCGAAACACCGCAGGCCGAAAGTGCCCCGGATCCTCCTTCCGCCGCGCCAGCACCTGCGCCACCGCCGAAGCGCCACCACTACACCTGGGCCCACCAACTCAAGCGTTCGCTCCACGTCGACGCCCTCGTCTGCCCGAAGTGCGCCACCCTTCTGCGCGTGCTCGCCTTCCTCTTCGACCCCGCTGTAGTCGTTAAAATCCTCGACCACCTCTGCCTGCCCAGCAACTCGCCCCCGCTGGCCCCCGCCCGCATGCCCGAGGACGAGTTCCCTCTCCTGGACACCGAGTTCGCAGCCGACGACTTCGAGGACCCTGTCCGCCACCAGAGACAACCCCAAAATCCGCAGCGCTCCGGCCGCGGCCCTCCGTAACTGAGGTTTCCGGACGCTTCCTCCATCCCATTTTCTCCTCACTTGCCAGTCGCGGACCGGACAGCACAGGTCCATCCCGTTTCGCTCCCTTTTCGCCCATCTGACAGGAAAAATCCGGGGCTCAACTGGAGGCAGTCCCTCGCAAACCCCTTTTTACCCCAAAATCACCGCACCTTGACTTCCGCTGCACCCTCGGGGATAGTACCCTCCGGAGGCCAAAACGTGGATGAAACTTCCTATCCCCAAGGCGCAAACTGTTTGCGCATCACTAATAATTGGTTGCCGCGCCCGGAACCCTGTGCTATTGGACCCATCGGAGGTGGCGAATGCGAAAATTTTCCTGTTTCCTTGCGATCCTCTGGCTCCTGGGTTGCGGCGCGGAGCCCGGCGGACGCACGGGGCTCGGTTCCCTGACGGTCGGGGAGGGCTTCGCCTGCGGGCTGGACTCCGGCGGGGCCGCCTGGTGCTGGGGGATGGGGAAGA